>CANIJN010000141.1 GCA_947467625.1 Opitutia bacterium
GGGGGACGCGTCGGTATTGTTCGCGGTCGAGTAGGAAAAGGCATCGCGGTTGTCGAACGCCGCGACGCCGTCGACGAAGTAGCCGATGGCGCCGAGACCGGTCAGCGTCTTGATGGTCGGAATGGTCGGCGTGCGCGGGATGCGGAAAAGCACGCCCATGTTGGCCGGATAGCTGGGGAACGCCTGCGTGTGGGCGGCGTTGCCATACCACGGACCCATGATGTGCGTGCCGAGACCCGAGGAGCGCAGATAAACCCAACTCGCGGACGAAGAAATTTGGATGACGCCGGCGTAGCTCGGCGTCGTTTGTGAGGTCGGGCCGCGCGTCCACGTAGTGACGGAAGTGCCGGCGAGGCGGGCTGCGTCCGTTTCATAGATGCGGGCGTAGCGGCGGGTCTGCGACGTCTGCCACGACTCGAGCAGCGGTTCCGCAGCGTGGGAGATCGATGCGGACAGGCTGCAGAGGGCGAACCGCACAGCAGGCGCGAAGGGAGAGAGAGACGGTTTCATAGTTATTATTAACCCCGGGGTGACGAAAAGACGGGGGCGATTACAACGAGTCACAAACGTTTTCGAGATTCGCTGCACGTGATTTCCGAGAAACAGACAACCTGAAGAAATCCCGCCGGCGGCCGGTTCGCGACCGCCCGGCGCGTTTCCTGTGGGGTTCTGCGACCATGCCTTCACATTCAAGGCACAATGTAGATTTCGACGAGGGCGGTGCCGGTCGTATTGCCCACGCCGCTGACGATCGCGGTGTAGGTGCCGGCGGCGAGGGTCGCGACGATCGCGGCGTCGCGGCTGCCGGCGGGCAAGGCGAAGGCTCCGACGGCGGACATCGTCGCCGCGTCGGTGGCGAGCCAGTTATCGTTGGTCGAGAGGACAGTCGTGCCGCGGTAGAGCGTGATGGTCGGATCGGCGAGCGCGCCGGTTACACCAAACGTGCCGAGCGTGGGACCGACGGCGCGGACGAGGAGTTTCAGCGAGCCGGTGCCGCTGACCACGAAGGCGGGAATCAACACGCTGTCGCCGGTGCCGACGAAGGCGCGCGTGCTGGCGTTGACGACGCGGAGCGCCGAAGACGTCGCGGCGTCGTAAACTTCGAGGAGGGCAACGCCGCTGCCGTTGTCCGTGGCGGTGACCGGGGCCGAGTAGGAACCGGCGCCAATCGTCGCGACGAGCGCGGCGTCGCGGCTGGCGGCGGTGAGGGCGAAGGCACCGCTCGCAGCAAACGTAGCGGAGTCGGTCGTGAGCCAATTGTCGTTCGTGCTCACGGTCGTCGTGCCGCTGATGAGACTGAGGCGTGGATCGGCGAGGACACCGGTGACCCCAAAGGCGGTGAGCGTAGGTCCGACGGCGCGAACGAGCATCTGCTTCGTGCCGGTGCCGGCGAGGACGAAGGCGGGGATGGGCGTGCCAGCCGTGCCGCCGATCGCGGCGCGCGTCGAGATATTGATCAGGCGCGCGGTGCCGGTGGAACCCACGGTCGCGCTGGCGGTGTTGCCGACGCCGGTGAGACCGCCGGAGCTGTCGGTGTCGTAGGTGGCGAGCGCGGTGAGGGTGACGCGGTAGTTGGCGGCGACGGTCGCCGTGGTGAACGTCGTTGTGTCACCGCCGCTGCTGGTGAGCGCGGCCGCCGATGCGAGCGCGGACCAGGTCGTGGCATCGGGCGAGGTTTCGATCTTGTAGGTGGCACCCTCGACGGAGGTCCAATTGATGGATACGGTGCCATTGGCGTTGGAGGCATTCACGGAGATCGGCGAAGCTTGGCTGGCGCGGACGTGTTCCGTCACGGTTTCGGTAAGCGTGGTGACGTTGCCGCCGGTGGGGCTGCCGTAGAACCAACGGCCGACGATGTAGGGATACATCGGTGTGCCATCGGTCTCAATGGTGAGGAAGTAGGCCCAGGTGCCGTCGGGAAACTCCGGCGTCATGCAGAAGCGCACGTTGTAGAGATTCAGGTCGAAATCGGTGCCGAGCGTCTTGCCGAGATCGCCGAGGTAGTCGTGATCCTCGAGGTAATGACCGAGGGCGAAGTTCGCATTCACGGCGGGGCCGGTCTGCGTCGAGGTGAGCGTGGCGGTGGTGCGGTTCTGCGCAGTGACCGCCCATTTCGGGAGTGTGGTGCGACCGGTGGCGGCGAGGTTGGTGGTGCCGTTGGCGCCGTCACGTTTCACGTAACCCGAGATCATCCGGCGCACGGGGCTGGCGGCGTTCATCGGCGATCCATAGCCGTAAGGTCCGTAGACGGGCAGGCCATCGCCCATCCAGCCGACGATCGGCGAGTGCCGGACGGGAGTCGTGGTCTTCTCGGTGTAGATTTTCGTGGTGGAGTTGAAATCAACGTTGTCGCCGAGCTGGAAGCGGACGGCGGGCATGTTTGCGTGATAATGATGGAGCGTCATCGCCTGGTGCGCGAAGGCGGGGTCGAAGGTCACGCCTTCGTTGTGATAGGCGTCGCGAATCCAGATGCCGTCGCCGTTAACCGTCGCTCCGCCGCCGCCTCCGGCAGGGGGACCACCACCACCCGCGGGAGGACCTCCGCCGCCAGCGGGTGGGCCGCCCGCACCGCCGCCCGCGTTGCCGCCACCCATCTGGAAATCGGCGCCCGTGGAATTGACGTAAGAGAACGTGTCCGTGAAATCGAAAATCGAGACGCCATCGACGGAGTAGCCGATCGTCCCGGTGTTGGTCAGCGTCTTGGTCGTCGGAATTGTCGGCGTGCGCGGGATGCGGCAGAAGAAGCCGGTGTTGGCCGGGAAGCCGGGAAAATCCATCGTATGCGCGGTGTCGAGATACCACGGGCCCATCACGTGCGTGCCGAGACCGGAGGTGCGCAAGTAAACCCAGTTCGCCGAGTAGGAGACTTGGGTTACGCCCGCGTAGCTGGGCGTCGTCTGCGAGGTCGTGCCGCGCGTCCACGTGGTGACCGCGGTGCCCGCGAGGCGCGCGGCATCGTTCTGATAGATGCGCGCGTAGCGGCGGGTGTTGGAAGTCTGCCAAGAGTCGAGGAGGGGTTCGGCGGCGGATACTGCAAGAGTGAGCAGCGAAAGCAGCGCGACTGCGGGTGCAACGAGGCGGAGAAGCATTTTTTTGTTTTTCATGCTGGGTGGGAGAGAGGATCTCTTGCCTACATGAAACCACGGTGCGGTTAAGGGCATGTGAGGCGCGGAAGGAATTTTGTTAAGAGGGCGTAAACGTGCGGGATTTTTCCGTTAGAGAGGCGTAAGGTCTGACCACGCCTCCGCGTCCGCTCCCATGAAAGTTACCTTTCCCCTCTCGCTCAAAGTCTCGCTCTGGCTGCTCGCGAACCTCGCGTTGCTGGCGGCGGCCGCTGGGGCGTTTTACGTGAGCCAGTTTGGCGTCGGCTGGAAATCGCTCAGCCAAGGCGCCCTCGGCGAACGGCTGCAAAGCATCGGTGACTCGATCGCCACCGACCTCCACACCGAACCAGAGAGCGCGCGCCCCACGATCCTGCGCTCGCGCACGAAAAAGTATGGCGCCGATTTTTTTCTGTTCGCCAATACCGGCGCACAAGTCGCAGGCGACGCCGTCCAACTGCCCGTTGCCGTGCGCGACGAACTCAACAAAGACCAGCGGAACGGCGGTCGGCGCCCCGGCCCCGACGGTCCCGGCCCACGCGGACCGCGCCCCCGCCCGCCTCGCGGTGAAGGCCCCCCAGAGAGCCGGCCACCCTACGACGATCGGGGACCTCCACCAGATTCTCGTCGCAAAAAAGAAGGCCCGCCTCTCGGCGGCCGACCACCACCCGATGCCCACGGGAGCGAGGGACGATTTATTGTGCACTCCGCGTCGCCCGATGCCAAGTGGATCGGTCTGCGCGTGCCCATCCCCAATGAGTTTGGCCAACCCACGGACGGCACGGTCATCATCCGTGCTTCCTCGGTCTTTGCCGTGGGCCGACTCCTCCACGCCGGCCCATGGCTGGCCATCGCAGCCAGCGCATTCTTGCTCTCGGTTCTGTTTTGGCTACCCTTGGTCGGTAGCATCACCCGCGCGCTGCAGCGACTCTCGGGCGCGACCGAGCGGATCGCGGAAGGGCAATTTGCTACGCGGGTGGCACTCAGTCGCCGCGACGAGCTCGGTGTCCTCGGTTCCTCTGTCAACCGCATGGCCGAACGCCTCGACACCCTCGTCAACGGCCAGAAGCGCTTCCTCGGCGACGTCGCCCATGAACTCGGTTCGCCGATCGGCCGTCTCCAGGTTGCGACGGAAATTCTCGAGGCCCGCGCTGACCCCGCTTTGCAACCGCAGATCGCCGACGTGCGCGAGGAGGTCCAACAAATGGCCGCGCTTGTCGCCGAACTGCTCGCGTTCACAAAAACTGGCATGCAATCCCGCGCCACCGAGCTCACCGCCGTGCCGGTCGGCGTGCTCGTGCGGGAAATGCTCATACGCGAGCAGGCCACCGGACGCGTCGCCGTTTCAATCTCGAACGAAATCGAGGTCCGGGCCGACGGCGCTTTGCTCACCCGTGCGATCGGTAATCTGGTGCGAAACGCGGTGCGCTACACGGGAGCGAACGATGCTATTTTCATTACCGCAGTGACGAGCGGCGAAGGCGTCAGGATTACTGTCGATGACGAAGGGCCCGGCGTGGGCCCGGAAGCGCTCGCTCGGCTCGGCGAACCGTTTTATCGGCCCGAAACCGCCCGCACGCGCGAGACCGGCGGCGTAGGCCTCGGGCTCGCGATTGTGCGCAGCAGTGTGGCCGCGTGCGGCGGCGAGGTGCACTTTTCCAATCGCACTCCGCACGGCTTTCGTGCCGAAATTCGACTGAGCGCCGCGTAGGTTGGCGGGATTCCCCGGGGGCCGAAAACGTCGGCGCCCTTACACCACGAGCGCGATCTGGACTCCTGGACCGTGGACGCCTTCGATCAGGATGCCCTCGACGTCGGCGGTCTTGGAAGGACCCGTAACCCAAATCACATTGGTGTCCTGCCCCAATCCGGCGACCGCCTCAGGGAGGTCGGAAAAAATCTTCGCACGCTCCACGACAGCGATGTGCACCCACGGGGTGAGCGCGCCGAGCCGACGTGAGGTCGTGGCGTCGTTGAGCACGATCGTACCCGTCTCCGCGATCGCTCCGACGGCGCGCGTGATCCCGAACGCATAGTCGTCGACCCGTTTCCGATCATAGGTCGTCTCCACTTTAAAATCCGCCCCGAAATGCGGCGCGAGGGCCGGCCATAGCGCAGGATCGCAGTAGCCGTGCAGCCACTTGTTTTCACGCAATCGTGCGACCAATGCGACCGGGTCCGTGAGTGCGATCCCGTTGACCAACGCGAGCCGCTCGGCGAACACGACTAATGCATCGCGACTGCCCATCATCTGGCGCATGACCGCCAATTCCGTGGTGTAGTCAGGCATGGCCGCACGCTCGTGCAAGGGAGCGAGGGCGCCACGGACACGTGAAAGAATGGATTCGCGATCGTCGGAGGAGGACATCTTAGGCTTTCTGCGGGTGGAGGATTTTCTCGCGGCCCACGAAATAGAGGAACCCGCAGATCGCGATGAACGGGATCATCGAGAGCGCGTCGGCATGGGGCCCTTCGAAGAACGGATTATTCGCCGTGGACCATTTGTGCAGGTTAGCGTCGAACTGATCGAGCACGCCCGCAAGGAACGCGATGATGATGCCGGCAATCGCCCCACCCGCGATGTAGCCCGAAGCAAGCAAGACGCCCGGACTCTTGTCCGTCGCCTCGGTGAACTGCTCCGGCGTCATCGCCACATGCGAAGCCTGCTTCCGCATTTGGCGGTCCACCAACCAGCGCACGAGCCCCCCGGCGAAGATCGGCGACGAGGCCGACAGCGGGAGATACACGCCGACCGCAAATGCGAGGGCCGGCACAAACGACAATTCCAACGTCACCGCGATCATCACCCCGAGGAGCACCAGCGCCCAAGGGAGTTTTTGGTCGAGGATACCTTTGATAATATACGACATCAGCGTGGCCTTCGGAGCGTCGAACTTACGGACCGTCGAACCATCGGGGCGGGTCGTGTGCGTACCGTTGATTCCGGGATCGACCAGCCAGACCGCCGCGCCACTCGCGTTGACGAAATATTTCCCCGCCGGACCGCCGACCTCGTCGGTCTTTTGCCAGACGAGATACGAGGCCGCGTCGTCGCGCGCCTGCGGACCGATGAGCGCCTCGCGTTTCTCCAACTTGCTGACGTCGGTCTGCAAACCGGCGGGCGCGACCTTCGCAGCGGGCACGTAGACTGTCGCAGTGTCATTCAGCTTGAGAAGAATCGGACCAAGCATCAGCGCTGAGAGCAGCGAGCCGGCGAGGATGGCGATCTGCTGATACTTGGGCGTCGCCCCGAGGAGGTGACCGGTCTTCAAGTCCTGCGACGTCGTGCCGCCCTGCGAGGCGGCGATGCAGACGATCGCCCCCACCGACAACGCCGTCACATAGTAACGACCGCCGGTCCAGCCCACCAAAAGAAAAATGAGGCACGTGAACAGCAGCGTCGCCACGGTCATCCCGGAAATCGGATTCGACGAGGAACCGATTTCTCCGGTGAGCCGCGAGGACACCGTCACGAAGAGAAAACCAAACACGATGACGAGGACTCCACCGAGGAGATTCATATGCAGCGAAGGCACCCACACGACGGCCGCCACCAACACCACAATGCCGATCCCCACAAACTTCATCGAAAGATCCCGGTCCGTGCGCCGCACGACGGCTTGCGCATCGCTCGGCGAGCGACCGATCCCGATGTCACGCAGTCCGCCCTTCAAGCCGTGCCAAATCGTCGGCAGCGATTGGAAGAGACTGATAATGCCTCCCGCCGCGACCGCACCGGCACCGATGTAGAGGATGTACGCGCCACGAACCTGGTTCGGCCCCATCTCGGAGATGGGCATGGTGCCCGGCGCCAGCGCACCGGGAATGTGATCACCAAAAAATTTGATCAGCGGAATCAGCAGCAGGTAACTCAACACTCCGCCCGCACACATAATTGAAGCAATGCGCGGGCCGATGATATAGCCAACCCCGACGAGCTCGGGCGCAACCTCCGCGCCGACTGAACCGCCTTTGAGCGGCGCGCCAAAGACTTTTTCCGGCACGTCTTTCCACCCCTTGAACGCCACATTGAGCGTCTTGTAGAGCAGGCCGATGGCAAAACCCGTGAAGATGACGTTCGCGCCCGGCGAGGTGCCGAGTCCGGCCGCTTCGGCAGCGCGCATTTCCGCCTGCGCCTTGGGCGAAGCGACGGCGCGGCACTCGGCCGAGGCACCGGCCTTGAGCACGGCGGCGCAGGCGGTGCCCTCGGGATATTTGAGCACGCCATGCTCCTTCACGATCAGGGCACGCCGCAGCGGGATCATCATCAAGATGCCGAGCAGCCCGCCCATCAGGGCGACGATGAGCACACGCGAAAGCTCGAGGTCGAAACCGAGAATCAAAATCGCCGGCATCGTCACGCCGACCCCAAACGCAATCGACTCACCCGCCGATCCCGCCGTTTGCGTGATGTTATTCTCCAGAATCGTCGCGTCGCGCAGCCCCACCTTCGACAGCCCCCGGAACATGGCCAGCGAGATGACCGCCACCGGAATCGACGCACTTACGGTCAAACCGACTTTGAGCACGAGGTAGAGCGAGGAGGCTCCGAAAACCATGCCGAGGATCGCACCCGTGATGACGGCCCGAGCCGTGAACTCCCGCATCACCGTCTCCGGCGCGATGAACGGGTCAACCTTGAGGATGCTCATGGGGATCGGAGGAGAGCGGACGTCAGTCCGCCTTTTTGGCCTCGGCGCGTGAAGGCGCAGGCGGACTGACGTTCGCCCGACCCTTGCGTGTTTTCAGCCACTTTCTAAACTCGCCGCCACGCCACGCCGGCAACGACCGCTTCGCCTCCCACGCCCGCAGCGCCGGGATCGGCAGCAACTTCGTCGGCAGGTAGTTGATGATTTTACCACCGAAAAGCGACGCCCGCCACGCGGTCGGCTGCGAGGCCAACAAAGCCCACGCGCCCATCGGTGGCGTACCCGGGGAAGGGACGTTTTCTTCTTTCGCGCGATTGCGCAGACGCAGGAGCAAATCGGGAATGGGAATATTCACCGGGCAAACCTCGTGGCACGCCCCGCACAAACTCGACGCTTTCGGCAGGTCCGCCTTTTGGGGGAATTTGTCACCCATCATCAACGGCGAGAGCACGGCGCCGACGGGGCCGGGGTAAACACTGCGATACGCATGGCCGCTCGCCTGACGATAGACCGGACACACGTTGAGGCACGCCCCGCAACGGATGCAGCGCAAGATGTCGCGGCAATCACTCGCGAGCACCTCCGTGCGGCCGTTGTCCACGAAGATCACATGCATCTCCTCCGGGCCATCGGGCTGCGTCGGCGATTTCGGACCGCTGATAAACTCGGTGTAAACCGTCAGCTCCTGCGCCGTGCCGCTGCGCGCCAGTAAATTGAGGAAGAGCGCGAGATCGTAGTCGCGCGGCACGATTTTCTCGATGCCCACCATCGCGATGTGGCACTTGGTCGCAGCGAGACAGAAGCGCGAGTTGCCCTCATTCGTCACGAGGACGAGACGGCCGCTCTCGGCGGAGACGAAATTAGCCCCCGTCAGGCCGACATCCGCTTCGAGATACTTGTGGCGGAGAAAATGCCGCGCGCGCCGCGTGATCGTCTGGGGATCGTCGTTGTAGGCACCGAGGCCGTTTTCCTCAAACGACGTCGCGATCTCACGACGGTTCTTGTGGATGATCGGTTTGACGATGTGCGACGGATGATCGCCGTCGATCTGCACGATGAATTCACCCAGGTCGGTCTCGAGTGCCTCTATCCCGTGCTTCTCCAAAAAATGCGCGAGCTCGGTCTCTTCGCTGACCATCGTTTTGGCCTTCACCATCTTCGTCGCCCCGCGGGCGCGCATGATGCCGAGCACCGCTTGGTTGGCCGCCTCGGCGGTCGCGGCCCAGTGCACGATCACGCCATTAGCCTTCAACTTCGCTTCAACCTGCGGGAGGTAGGTATCGAGATTTTCCACGACGTGCTGCTTCACTTCTCCGGCGATGCGGCGGAGGCGGTCAGGATCGGCGTACTCGTCAAAGAGCAGTTTGGTGCGCTTCTCGTGCCCTTTTTTCGAACCGTCATACACCGCCGCCCGGGTGTCAGCTTTGAGCTCGGCGGCAAACTGATCGATTTGCTGGAATCTCATGAAAGGTCTAAAGCAGTTTCCCGTTCTTGAGCGCCTCGCGGAGCACCTGCGCGAGATGCAGTGTCTTGATCGGCTTGCCCTCTTCTTTCGCCAGACCGCCGAGGTGCATCATGCAACTCATATCACCCGAGACCAGCACGTCGGGCTTCACCGCGCGGATGTGGTCGAGCTTCAACGCACCCATGCTCGCCGAGATATTGGGAAACGACACAGAGAACGTACCCCCAAACCCGCAGCACTGCTCACCCTCGCCAAATTCCACGATCTTCAAACCGGCAACCGAACCGAGCAGCGTTGACGCCGCCGAACTGCTGTTCGTCCCGCGTGAGTGACACGAGCGGTGAAAGGCCACCGTCGCCTCGAAGCGCCCCGGCCACGTCTTCACGCCGAGACCGTTGACAAGAAAATCGCCCAGCTCCCACGTGCGCCGGCCGAGCGCCTCGACTTCGCCGAGGTCAGCTTCATTCTCAAACTCCAGCACCGTGCCATGAAACATCATCGCCGCGCACGAGCCGGAGGGCACGACGACCGGCTCTTCGCCCGCAAAGGTTTTCACCGTATGGCGCACCACCTTGCGCGACGCGGCCCAATCGCCGCCGTTAAAGGCCGGTTGCCCACAGCACGTCTGCCCTTCGGGAAACACGACCTCGACCCCGAGGTATTCGAGCACCTGCACCGTCGCAGCGGCGACGTCGTCGTAGAAGGCATCGCACAGGCACGTAGCCATGAGTTGCACGCGCTTGCCGGTAATGGGTTTTCGCTCGGTGTTGAGCATGAGGAGGGAAAAACGTGTGACGCGTTCCGACTCTTGCAACCGCAAATCCCGCCGCGGCGTAGTGGAAGTGCGGCAAATTTTTGCACGCAAACGCCCGCGATTTTTCCGTGACCGCGCGGCCCCGGTGCTTTTCCTTCATCTCGCTTATGCCTTCCACTCTTTATTCCGCCGCAGTCGATTTCGGCGCCACGAGCGGCCGCGTCATCCTTGGCTCTTGGTCGAAAAACCGTCTCACCCTGACCGAGGTCCACCGCTTTCCGAACGCGTTCCGCACACTCGATGGCCACGATTACTGGGACGTCGGCACCCTCTGGCACGAAGCCCAGACCGGCCTGCGGGCCGCCGTCGCCGCCCTCCCGCGCGGCGCCAAACTCGCGTCGGTCGGCGTCGATGCCTGGGGCGTGGACTTTGCGCTCGTCAACGATGCCGGCCGCCTCGTCTTCCCCATCCACGCCTATCGCGACGCCCGCACGCAGCCCGGCCTCCAGCGCCTCGCCAACACCCGCGCCGCCCTCGAACGCATCTACGCCGCCACGGGTATCCCGAACGTTTTCTATAACTCCTCGCTGCAACTCGAGGAAACCGTCGCGTCTTGCCCCGCCCTCACCGATCTCGCCACACGCTGCCTCTTTTTACCCGACTACTTCAATTTCCTCCTCTCAGGTCGGATGGAAAACGAGCTGACGATTGCGAGCACGAGCCAGCTCCTCGACGTCCATTCCACCGACTGGTCGGGCGCCGCACTGAAACATTTCCGTCTGCCGCCCCAATGGTTCTCAAAGCCGATTCTCTCCGGCACGCGCCTCGGTAAAGTGAAAAACTTTCCTGAGCTCGCCGGCGTTCAGGTCATCGCCGTTCCCGGCCACGATACCGCCGCGGCCTACGACGCCATGCCCGCCTCGCCCGACGGCACCGATCTTTTCATCAGCTCCGGCACGTGGTCGCTCGTGGGTTTCGAAAGCGACGCCCCCGTCCTCGGCGCTGATGCGCTGGCCGCCCGCATCTCCAACGAACGCATCGGCGACGGCCGTTATCGCCCGCTCACGAATGTCATCGGACTTTGGTTACTCGAAGGGACGATGAAAAATTTCGCGACGCGCCCGACCAACGACACCGCGTGGGCCGCCCTCATCTCCGCCGCGGAAAAACTCCCCGCCCCCGCTGCGCTGCTCGACGTGATCGACCCCGCGTTCACGAATCCGATCTCGATGAAGGCCGCGATCGACGCTCAGTTGAAAAAGCGAAAACTCCCCGTGCCAAAAAATCTCGCCGGCTACACGCGCCTGATCTGCGACTCGCTCGGTCGCGGCCACGCCGAGGCGCTACGCGCGTTCGAAAAAATGGCCGGCAAGAAATTCAAACGCATTCTCATCGTCGGCGGCGGCTCAAAAAATCGCCTCCTCTGTCAGGCCACCGCCAACGAGGCGGGCCTCCCCGTCGTGAGCTTTGCCCTCGAAGGCACGGCCGTCGGTAACCTCGCGAGCCAGGTGATCGCCCTCGGCGGCGTCAAAGACCTCGCCACCTTCCGTCGGCACTTGGGCAAGGGACTCGCACAAACAATTTACGCACCGCGGTAAATCGCAACCGCCTCGCTCCAGCGTTACGGCTGACGGTGGAGCCGCCGGGAAACGCCCGCGTTCATCCGCAACTGTGCGCCCCATCCGGGCCCACGTTCTTCAGTGCGGATGCGCCAGCAAATGCTGCCGCAACAAATCTTTTCCGTAGTCGTTCCCATTCGGCGTCCGCACGACGACGTGGATGTGGTCGCGGATCGGCTGCTGCGGATTTTTTTGTAGATGCCGCGTATTGGCCGGCCGCTGGTGGTCAAATTCGATCAACACCACCGGACTGTGTATCCGGTAATAATAGACGCTGTCGTCCGCCGTGCCGCCGACCCACGCGAAACTCGTCTGCTCAAGGTGCGCCCGCACCTCCGCCATCTTCACCTGCGCGTGCCCGCCATCCATATTATCAACGAAGAGCTCGACGAGCCCCAGCAGCTCCTTGCGCTGCGCGGCGTTGAGCTGGGACCCCAGCACACCCGTGCGCGGCACGACGGCGTTATCCTTAAAGCCCTCGGCGTAGTTGTTATTGCCCGGCTTGTTCGCGTCGAGGATCGCCTGCTTCCGCTGACCCTCGTCGAGGGAGCGCACCATCGCGAGCCCGCGACTCTGCTCTTCCTGCAAGATCGCGATGCCCTGATATTTTCCGGCGCGCGCGATCACGGGTTCCGAACCCACGAACACCGGCGACATCACGACTTGGTCGCCCAGCACAAAATAATTAATGATCAAATGATGCCCGTCGATCTGCCAACCCCAAGGCTTGGTCGCCGAGGGCTCGCCCATCACCGTAATGTGATAGAGCCACTCGCCGTATTCGGTGAAGTTGTTGTTGTTAAGTTCACCGAGGGTGTGGTTCAGCTTCATGATGTCTTGCGACAGCTTCAGCCCCTTCGCGCTGAGCGACGCACGCAACAGTCCGAACGCCGCGGCGCGCTGCGCCTCCGACATTTCCAGAAAACTCACCCCCTGCCGCACGTAGCGGTGTACGTTCATCCATTTCCGCCACTCGCTATCGTCGACCGGAAACGTGGTCCTCGCCCGCTGCTCCGGCGTGAGCGCGGCGAGAAACGCGCCCGCGGCTTTTTTCACCGGCTCCGTCGTCACGCCGGTCGAAAGAATGTGAAACAAGCCCGGCTGAACGTTGCCATCGGTCGTGATGCCGACAAACGGTTCCGCCAGCGCCGCCGCTTCCCGATTCACCGGACTGCCACCCGCGGCGGGCGGGGGTTGCGCGGACAATGAACCGAGCACGAACGAAAACAAAGCAGCTAAGGCAGGGGTGTTTTTCATCAGGGTGATCATCTAGATATACGTAGTTTATATTTCCGCTCAGTCGCGGTCGCGGTCGCCGTGCGACGCAAAATAGTCTTAGCTTCAGGGCCGATAAGCCGGATTCTGTTCTGCGCCTTGCGGCGCTTCGGCGATCATTTCTCTCGGGTCCGCCTTGCGGCGAACCCGTCCTCCTTCGCTCCTGCGCTTGCGCGCACTCACGTCGGATGATGCAGCATACCCGTGACTAAGGGACGGGCCGCCCAGTCACCTATTTTGCCTTGCACCGGAAGGGGTTTGTCGTGCCGCCGACGTCGCCGTCGGCGCGGTGGGCTCTTACCCCACCTTTTCACCCTTACCGCGCAGTTGCCCGCGCGGCGGTATATTCTCTGTGACACTTTCCGTCGACGCGCTTTGAAACGCGCCTCCTGTGCTCGCCGTGAAGCTGGCACAGCATCCTGCCCTATGGTGTCCGGACTTTCCTCTCCATGTATAAAACGGGCGCGGCATTACCCGCACCTTGGGATCAAAGAACACGGAGCGACCGCCAGGCCCCAAAGCTAAGGCGGCGAACCGTAAGCCCCGCGCGAACGAAAGCAAGGCCCCGGTCCATCGCCCCGGTCCATCGCGTTTCCTTCAGGCCACCGCCCATCCTGAGGGCCGGGTCCGTCAGGCGACGCCTGACAGACATCCGCCGGATGGCGTGCTAATCTCTTTGATCCAAAAAATGCGGAGCACGCCCGATGGCTGTCTGCCAGCACAATGAATCACAGCCTCTCAAACCCTCAAAACACCGCGTTGGCATCTGCCCGCAGCGAGCCCCTTCCATGTGCGAATCCAACGAGAGCTACCCCGGACGAAACTCCCACGAGCGGCACTTCGCCCGCGCTCTCTCACGATGACTTGATCGCCCAACTCCGCGCGCGCGGTCTGCGTCTCACGCCAAGCCGGAGCGCCATGCTGGCAGCCCTGCACGCCCATTCCACCCCAGTCACCTTGACTCAACTCCAGCAGGCCCTGCGGCCGCATCGGGTCGCCCTCGCCACGCTTTTCCGCAGCATGCTCAAGATGGAAGATGTCGAACTGGTTACCCGCACCATCGATTTTCGGGGCGCCACCAATTGGGAACTCAACATCGGACGCAGCCACTCGTTTTACCTCACCGACTGCGATCAGGATAAAATCGCCCCGCTCGATCCCGTCATCACCCAGCCACTGCGCGAACTGCTGTCCCGCATCCAAACAAGTCTGCGCGCGCAGGGCTACCGCCAACTCCAGCTCAACGTCGCCTTTCGCGGCACGGCCCCAAGCGACCCCGGCCGTCCCACCCAACTCCCCGCGGCACCGCAGTGCCCCGTCGCCTGATGCCTGACAACCTTGCCTGGGGCAGATGAGCCCGCCGAAAGGCCGCCCCGCGCGCAGGTTCCTTGACCCCGACTGCCGGTTCGCCGACTTTTCCGCCACACCGCCGCGTGAAGCCACTCCCGCAAACGTCCATCCCACCGGCACCTTCTCCGTCACGGCGGTCGCTTTTCGGTTCACGGATGGTCGCTTGGCTGACGAGATCTTCCGGCCGGAGTCGCTTCTTCGCTCTGTTCGCCGTCGCCAGCCTCACCGGTGCCTTAGGCTGGATCGATTTTGTCTCGGGAATCTGGGTATCTCTCCAGCTTTTTTACCTTATCCCCATCATCCTGACCGTCGCTTGGTTCGGTTGGCGGGCCGGTTGCGTGATCGCCGTCTTCTGTGTCGGGCTTCGCTTCGCGGGCGATGTCGTGGGTGGGATTTTTGAACAAGTCGATCCGGCTGCAATTTGGTGGAATCGGCTCATCGACCTCTGCGTCTGCTTCATCCTTGTCGCCATTTTCCACGCACTCATCAGCCTCCACCGCCAGCTCGAACGCCGCATCGAGGAGCGCACCGCGGCCCTACAGGAGGCCGCCCGCGCCCACCGTTTGCTGGAGCAGGAACTCCTCACCGTCGCGGCCAACGAGCGCAATGCCTTCGGCCAGGAGCTCCACGACGACATCTGCCAACACTGTGTCGGCACCGGTTTCCTGGACACAAGACAAAGTTTAATCAGGCGGCTAAAAGGTTAGAGGAGAGGAAATCGCGGCGGGCTTCGATAGGGCTCTTGTAACGGAGTTTCTCGAGGCGCCATTCGCGATTGTAGGTTGCGACGAA
>CANIJN010000142.1 GCA_947467625.1 Opitutia bacterium
ATCGAGCGCGCGCACGACCTCGGTGGATTTGTCGCGGGTCTCGGTGACGAAGACGCGGTCGGCGGAAACAATCGGGCCGGAGTAGCTCGGGCCGAGAGGGAGCGTCCACGTCGGCTTGAGGGTGTCTGCGCTCAGCTTCGCGGGCCAGGTGGGCCCGGCGACTTGGCCATCGCGGGAAGGGCCGCGCCACTGGGTCCAGGTTTCGGCGGACGGGGTGTCGGCGGCGATGAGGACCGGCGCGTGGGGGCTGATCAAGGCGAGAGCGAGGCGGAGACTGAGTTTTGAAAACGAGAAAGGGCGGGTAAGAGACATTGTGGACTCGCTACGCGCGAAGCGGCGTTTGGGATGCCGCGGGCTGAGTGAATGTGCGGTCGGCCGGTGGAGCGGCGGGCTCGATCTGCAGTCCACCCTCGCAGAAACGACCTTGAGTTACTGAGCAACCGCACCGCCGACCCGGAGCTTTCGAACCAATTACCGACTGCACGGTGCCGCTCACCTAAGCCGGATCCGTGCAGTCGAAATCGGAAAAACGGCGTAGCGGCCGAGGTGACGAGGCCGGAGAACCCGGTTCACCTTTCATCCCGGCTCTTCACGTCGGCGGCTACGGTCGATTGCATGGCTACGGCTAAGGTTGTGGCGGTGCAGACACCGGGCGCTCGCGACTCAGGGCCGAGAGCTGGTACAGTTCTGCGGGAGACAGCGCGCGATTGAAGACGGCGACGCCTCCTATCCAGCCAGTGAAGCCGACGCTGCGACTGCTGTGGATCACGCGGCCGATGGTGAAGGGGCCGCCGGTGCCGTCGTTAGCGGGCGAGTAAAGCGCGTCGTGCGAAAACCACCACGGGTTCAGACGCACCGCGGCGAGGTCGCGGGCGGTCTCGGTGAAGGAGCCGTCGGCGCCGTCGGTGGCTCTGCGCAGTGTGATCTTGACGCGCGTGTAGCGATATTCGCGAAGCTCGATGCGTTCGTCGGCGGACTCGCTGAGAATTTTCGTGGAGACGAGCTGATCCTCGGGTGGATTGTAGAATTGATCGGGCGGAAACGCGGGGTCTTCGCCGGGCTGGAGGCCGGGCTCTCGGTGGAGACGGCCCTGGAGCCACGCGTTGTAGGTGGACTTGATGAGGGTGTCGGTCTTGGGGTTTTCGAGCCAACGATCGCCGGATTTTCCATTGAGCCAGCCGGTGAGTTCGCGCGTCGCGTGGTGGTAGGTCATGGCGAAGCACTGCCACGAGGCGTCGAGGACGGGGGCGGGTGAATCGGCGGGGACGGCGGGCGAGACGTCGGCTGAGTTGCACTTGTGGAGCGCGTATTTGTTGAGGAAGGAACTCGTGCCGTTTTCGGAGACGTGGCCGCAGGCGGAGCCGGCTTTGTTGAGGCCGGCGAAGAGGGCGTATTGGCGCTGGCCGCGCTCGACCTTCTTGATGCCGGCGGTCTCGTTTTGTTTCAGGTCGGTGCCCTCGTGCCAGATGCCGGCGAGGGCGTGGTTGCCGCTCTCGCGAATCGCCCAGACGACGACGGTGACGGATTGATGGGGGCCTTTGAGATCGATCGGTGAGTCATGCAGCCGGTCGCGCGGCACGAAGAGCAACGGGCGAAACGTGGCCTCGGTTTCCTGACGAATGCGGATGGCCTCGCCGAAGGGCCCGCGGCCGAGCAGCGGGAAATCCGCGTAAGTGGCGGTGCGGCCCTCGCCCCAGAGGTCGTGGACGTAGTTGCCGGCTTCGAGGGGGAAGCGGTTGGTCGCGCCGGCCGGCACGTGAGCGGTGAAGCGATGCGCGCCGGCGGGCTCGCGTTGCACGAAATCCCAAAAGGCGACGCAGCCGGGAGTGTTGGTGACGGTGGCGACGCGGTCGGAGTAGGGGCGCGCGGGCTCGGCGGCAGAGGTGGCGACGGCGGCGAGGGTCGCGCAGATGGCGAATAGCGCGGTGAGTGGTGAACGGGGGGATTTCATAGGAAACCAGGGGGCAGGAACGTCAGCGACACCGGCGATTTTGGGTTGAGCGCTGGGCGAGTGGCAAGACGGCGCAGGGCCAATGAGAGAACAGCGAAAGCTTGGCGAGCAGAGGCGTTGCGAACAGCGTCCATGCATGAACCTCAGCGAGCGCATCACCGTCGATCCCGAGCAATGTGGCGGGAAACCATGCATTCGTGGGATGCGCATTCGGGTGAAGGACATTTTGGAGATGCTCGGCTCCGGCATGACGGATGCGGATATTCTCGCCGAGTTCCCCTATTTGGAGGCCGCCGATCTGCGGGCTTCGCAGCTCTACGCAGCCCGGCTGACCGACCACACGGTCTTGCTCTCCAGCCCTCACTGCATCACTTGACTCCGCTATCGCGTATTACAATGTCATACAAATGGAAGAAGTCCTCACTCTCCGCCTGCCGAAAGGCAGTCGCCGCCGTCTGACCCAGCTGGCCAAACGCAAGCGCCAGAATCTCAGCCAATACGTGCGGCAGGCGATCGAGGGCCAGCTCTGGATTGACGCCCTCGACGAAACCGTGGTCCTCGCCGCGCCCAAGGCGGCGGCCCTTGGGTTGAAGACCGACGACGACGTGTTCCGGCTCTTCTCTTGAAGCTCGTCCTCGATACCAACGTTCTCTTGTCCGCCGTGTTGGTGCCGGGCACGTGCCGCGAATTGTTGAAAGGTCAGGCGCTGCTCCACGACTGGTTCACTTCCTCCGAACTCGTGGCCGAGCTGGCGGAGAAACTTGCGGGCAAGCTCGGTCTGGCGCCCGAACGCACGCCGTTTTTCTTGGTTTACCAGCGCCGCGCCAGGCTCGTGTCGCCGTTGCCACTGCCCGCTCGCGTCTGCCGCGATCCTGATGATGACCTCGTCCTGGCCACGGCGTTGGCGGCGCAGGCCGACGTCATCATCACAGGTGACAAGGACCTCCTGACGCTCAAGACGCACGGTGGCGTTCGTATCCGCAGTCCGCGGCAATTTATGGACGCTCCGACTGCTTAGTCCCTGGGCGAGGCGAGCGTCTCATCGGTGTGTCCGCCGCAAGTCCAATGCGGACATCATAGAATTGCTGGTCCGCAATCCGGATTTGGAATTGGACGAGGTTCGGAGCGTCTGCGCCCGCTACGGGCTTGGCGGCCTTGAAGAACTGATCGCCAATGCACGGTCCGTGTAACACTCAAACCTCGTTCGGTTCTACCCCAAAGGACGGCTTTGGTTGTGGTGATCCGTGCGGGGCGAAGAAAGCGTTGCCCGAATCGGGGGCGCGGGCGCTGGGAGAACAGGCGGCGGAAAATGAGGGGCGCATACACCGTTTGACCCCAAGCCCCAATGCCGGACCCCGTTTGCTCGATTCGATTGGGTGCGTCGATACCGGCGTGGAATCCGGTGCTGCGGCCAATCCTGTGTTTAGGCGCGACAGTTTGCGGTGTCGCTGCAGCCGACCATTTCAAATCACTTCGATCAAGCGGTGCTGCTGTCCGGCCAGTTGCACAATTCCCACGAGGCGGGCTTCGAACCACAGGCGCAGCACGCGATTGGTCGTGTTGCCCGCGCGGAGCCATACAATCATCGGGGCACTTTCCGTCTGGATTGATCGCGCGGCAAAGTCTTCGTCCTTCGTGACGATGATCGCGCCCGTCTTCAAAGCGTGAGCCCAAATTGCTCCATCCTCGGCGTCGCGGAGTCCGTCGTCTTCGACGTGGCTGGCTTCATGCCCCGCTTCACGCAGCCACCCTGCAAGGGCAGGCGGCAACTGGGCATCAATCAGGAATTTCACTTCGCCAGCGACAGGACGGCATGATCGACCTGGCGCGCCGCGTATTCCAATGCCGCCTGAATGTCTTCACGTTCCAAGTAAGGATAGCTTTCCAGGATCTCCGCCTCCGACGCACCACTGGCCAGCATGTCCAACACATCTTTCACGCGGATGCGCATGCCGCGGATGCACGGCCGACCACCGCATTGGTTCGAACTGAAGGTGATCCGCTGCATCTGGCTCATACTCTCACGCTAGGGCCCGTTCGTTGGGTCGCAAGTCTGCCTTTGATGACGCCGCAGGGAATTCATGGATGCCGCGACGACTGGCGCCAGCATCGGAATTTGGAGTTTAGTCCGTCGAGCCAGCGGTGGCCCAGTGGCCCCAGGTCTCCCGCCCCCGTCGGCTGCGCCAGATCGTCAACGACATTGGCCGAACGAGGCTTCGCCGACGTCGGCGGTAGTTTTGGCCGGGTGCAGATCGTCAGTTTTTCCGGCCGTTTTCCGGCAGTGATCGACGATGCGGTGCAACTCTCGACGCTCGTCGTGCGTGAAGACAGTCCGCTCAAGATTGTGCCGATTCCGCACCTGATCGCGCTCAAACTCTATGCCGGCGGGCACAAGTCCAAAGCCGACATCATCGAGTTACTCGCTCGAAATCCCGATTTGGAATTGGACGAGGTTCGCAGCGTTTGCGCCCGCTACGGGCTCGGCGGCCTCGAGGAACTGATCGCCGAGTCACGGTCCGTGTAGCACTTCATTGGGCGGGGGCGCGCCACTCCTCGAGCGCAATGGCCGGACCGTCGCGCAGTTTGCCGAGCTTGGCGCGGCCCGTCATGCAGCCGAGCACGCGGATGCCGGCGCGACGGCGGCGAAACTCAAACGATTGCCTCTCGGACTCCACGTTGATCACGGTGCCGGTGGAAGCGGGCTGCCGCAGGCGCGGGAAGTCGAAATAAGTGGCCCGGGTGTTCATCTTCACGAGCGCCAGTCATCTGTGGCTGACGAGTGAGTCAAACCGCAAGCGGGCCTACGCCAACGTCGGTGCCTTACGCCCCAAATCCAGACCCTATCCGGCTCCCCAGGTGCAAGCTGCCGTCAGATCGGGCCATTCACGGCGCGGGTGCGCGCGATGAGGCCGATCGGATTGCACTGCTTCATGGTTTTCTAGGAACGCGGATTTTCACTTCAGCAAAGGTCTGATGACCCGGGTCCACACGGCATAGCCGGCTTCATTCATATGCAGCATGTCTTGGACAAAAAGCTCGGGTCGCATGCCGCCCTTGGCATCCAACATCGGCGTGTAAACGTCGGCGTAACCGAGTCGCTGGTCCTGCCTACAATCGGCCGCGATGAGTGCGTTGGTGGCGATGACCTTGTCCTTTATTTTTTCGCGCGACGGGCTGGGTTTGATGGCAATGAAGAGAATCCGGGTTTGCGGAAGCGCGGCGTGAATCTTGGCGCAAAACGCCCGGAAATCCGCGTGGACGATCTCGGGGGTCTTCCCGCGCGCCAAGTCGTTGTCGCCGCCGTAGACGACGACAAGGCGGGGGCGGTAGGGAATGACAATACGGTCGGCGTAGAAGACGCTGTCGGAAAGTTCAGAGCCACCGAACCCGCGGTTGATGACGGAGTTTGAGGGGAAATCTTTGGCGAGCGACGTCCATTTCCGGATCGTGGAGCTGCCGATGAAAAGCACGGCCTGCGACGGCGGGGGTTGCGCGACGTCGGCCGCGGTAAATCGATCGATTTCCGCTTTCCACTGTTCTGGAGTGGCGTCGGCGCAGCAGAGCGCAAGCAGGGTAAGAACAAGCGCGAGGAGCCGAGTGCGGGCGAAGGTTGGGTAATTCATGTCGATTAAGCGGGTTGACGGAGCTACGCGAATCGGACGCGGCGCCGGAGTTCGTCGAAGTAGGCGTGACCGACAATCAGCGGGACGTGGGCAATTGCGCCGCCCACTGAAACCGAGAGTTTACGGCCGTTTGGCTTGGTGGGCGATTTTGGGTCATCGCTTTCCCAATCGGGCTGCTACGGGTTGGTGCGGCCATTTAGGACGCACCTCGAAATCGCGCGGGCCAACCTACTTGTTGGCCCGTGCCACCGCGGCCGGCCCCGAGGTCACAGCTTCTTGTCGACCGAGATCGAGTAGATGCGGCCCTTGGCCATCGTGTTGTAGATCGACGCGTAACTCCCCCCACCGTTCGACAGCGGCGGTTCCGCATTGAGCAGATTATTCACTCCGACACGAAACTTGGTATCGCGCAGCCAACTCCGCTTCTCGGATTGGCGGATCTGATAGCTCAGAAAACCATTATACGTCATGGTGTCAGGCTGCACCATCCGGTAGGTGGTGTTGCCGGAAGAAAACACCGGCTGAATGTAGGAAGGCCGGCCAAGAGCCTCATAGGTAGCCAGATTTGTGGTGACGCTGCCCACAGTAAACCGGCCGATGTAGAACGCGCCCAAGCCCGCGCCCCAGTTGCCACGGCGCCAGTTTACCTGGGCGTTGCCCCGCCACTTGGGCGCCGCTCCTCCGACATAACTATCGGTCCCCAGCAACTCGGTGCGTGGATTGCCCGCAGCCGAGTTGTAATACATCGAATTCAACTTCGTCCAACTGGTCTCAAACGAAAAGGTGCCGACTTGCCGGGAAACCAGACGATAGTTCAGCCCGAGGTCGAAGCCGTTGCCGAACTGCATGGCCTTGTTGACCAAAGACCCGCTGAAATTCTTGATCTGGCCGACGACGGCGCGCTGCGCGCTGGGAGGCTGCTTTGCGTTGTAAGCCGCGAAGTAGTCGCGGTCTTCCTGGGTCACAACCTCACGCACCACTCCCGGATCTCCCCGGTATTTGGCCGTCCCGGAGCCGAGGTCGATACTGTTGATATTCTGGCCGGCCGCGAGCGCAGCCTGCGTGGCCGCAACCAGCGCGGCGGTGTCCTCAGCCATGCCTCCGGTGGAACTGATAATGTTATTGAGCCGGATTTCCCAGTAGTCGACAGTGAGCGAAAGACCGCGCACCCGTGGCACGTCGATGACAACCCCCGTTGACAAACCCGAGGATTCCTCGGGCCTCAGATCGCGATTGCTGCTGCCGATGTTGAGGCGACTTCTCGCTTGGTCGAAGATCTGTTGCGTGACAATCGCACGATAGGTGTCCGTTGCGCCACTCACCGTCGAGATCGAAGGTCCGCGAACGAGAGAGGGTAGCGCAGGAGCCCGGAAGCCCTCATTGCGGCTGGCCCGCACCATCACCCAACTAGCGGGCTTCCACGTGAGCCCAAACTTCGGACGCAACACGTCGCCGAAATCGTTGTAGCGTTCCCACCGAGCCGCGGCGCTCAATTCTAGCGACTGGACCAGCGGCAACTTGAAATCCCGGCCGGCGAGCGGAAACAAAGCCTCCGCATAAGCGGAAAAGATGGAGCGACCGCCGATCGCGTCTGCAACCGACGAGGAACTCACCGTATCACCTTTCGTGGGATCAAGCCCTGAGTCCACCGGGTTGAGCCCAATATAAGGCGGCCGAATGTCGGAGAAAAACTCGCGGCGATATTCCCCGCCGAGCGCCATGCTGACGGTGTTGCCGCCCCAGAGGTTGAAGAGCTCCCCGCTGGTCTTGAGGTCGAGGCTTTGCAACCGGGTCAGCCCACGGCGGTCGTATTTACCATAAACCGACTGCCGCACGCTTTCGGAGTGCTTGAACGGGCCGGTATCAACGAGGGTTCCATTTTGCACCGCGTAGGTCCGGCCGAAGGCATTGAGGGCGGTCGCCGGGTCGGTGAGCAGGACCGCCTTTTGGGTGAAGCTGATGCGCATGATGTCCTCGTATTCGTGGCCGTGAGCTTCCGATTGCATGAGCGCACTTTCCCACGACCACGTCCTGGCGAACTTGCCGCGCACACCCAGCAGGCCACGGACGGCGTAGCCGGAAGCGTTGTTATCGCGGACAGGAAAATCCGAGAAGCGGTGGGTCTCCACACTAACCGCGGTCGGCGTGCCGACGAGCCGGGGCGTTCCGTCGGCATTGGGCGCACCCGTGGGACTCCAGAAGCGCACGCCAAAGGGATTGTAAGGGTTCGACGCGGGAACCATCAGGATGCCACTGGTCGAGCTGCTCCAGACGTCTGGTTCTCGTTGCGAAAGCGAACGGTGCTCGTAGTAGCTGAAATCGGCGAAGGCCGTCAGGCGCGAGGTCAGGTCATACTCGCCGCTGAGGTAGGTATTGGTGCGGTTGGACGGTGGTTGCTGGGTCCGGCCATCGTTCGTGTTGTAATAATAGTCCTTACCCGGTCCGCTTGCGGCCCGGACCGGAGCGGTCGGCGCGATGTTCGTCTGGCCGCTGGCGGTGGCGGGCTGCAGGAAAAACCGCCCGGTGGCCGTGAAGAATGTCGCCGGAATTCCGCTGGGCCGTGTCGGGGTAACGAGGTAGCCGCCATATTGATCCTGGCCGTTGACCACGACCGTGTTGAACTGTCCATATGAGCTATTGGTCGTGCGAGCGTTGAACGTCGTGTCGGTGTAAACGTTCCAAGGCGCGGGAGCCCGCGAAATCGCATCTGGATCCGCGCTAAAAGGGCGATCCTTCAACCAGATTCCTTCCCGGAGGTAGCGGTCGGCGGTAAGGACCAGTCGGCCTTTTCCGTTGGCGAACTCCCGGCCATGCAACAGGGTGACGCGCTTCTCCTCGCCATCCCCGTATTCGGTGATCCCGTAGCGCAGCGATAACTCCGTGCCCCGAAAATTCCGGTCGGTGACAAAGTTGACCACGCCAGCGACGGCATCGGAACCGTAGATGGAAGAGGCCCCATCGCGGAGAATATCCACGCGCTCAAGACCGCGGTTCGGCAGTTGGTTCACGTTGACGCTGATGGTCGATCCGCCGAGCTCGCCGCCCACTGAAATCGGCTGTCCCGCGATCCGGCGCCCGTTCAGGAGGATCAACGTATTGGAGGATGCGAATCCGCGGAGCGAAATCTGCGCATTGTCGCCCCGCGCACTCTGAGTGCCGACGGCAGTATCGCTAAAGGGCAGCCCCGTGACCATGGGCAGTGACTCCAACATATCCGCCGGTTGTGCCGGATTGATGACCTCAAACTGCTCGGCTCTGAGCGTGGTCAGCGGCTGAGTTTTTTCCTGCTCGATGCGCTTAATATTCGAGCCGGTGACCGAGAAGGCTTCCAGCTTGATAGTTTCCTCGCCGGGAGGCTGCGGAGCGGTGGCGGCGTTGGCAGTGGATACCGTGGCGAGCCAGCCGGCGAGGGCGGCGAGCAAGGTGCGGGGTTTGGAGGTCATGGCGTTGGTCTTGGGTTTCGGTTGCTGGTCGGAAACAGGTCCGACCTCCCTTTTGCTCGGCGCGACTTCAGCGACGCGTTTGCGGCTGACGACGAGGGCGCCGGTGGCGGCGTCTTGGTCGGCTTCGAGGGCCGAGCCGGCCAGCATGCGTTCGAGCGCGTCGCGGGGCGTGAATTCACCGCGCACGGAGTTCGTCGTCTCGCCGCGCACCTTGTCGGTGACAAACACGAGCGATTTGCCGGCAGCGGCGGCGAATTGCCGCAGGGTCGTCGCGGCGTCGCCACGAGGGAGGTCAAAGCTCCGCTTCGCATCGGCCGTCGCCGCGCCGACGGGCGCGACCGCCACCATCACGCTGCACGCGGCGAGCACAACGGGGGTGGTAGGAAACGACGGGGTAAAACGGAGCAGGGCCACTAATCCTGTAACGCTCGCGCACAGGAATGTGTTTAGTCGCAGGGAAAACAATTTTCGCATTCGTGAAGGTTCGCCGCGAAATCGGCCGGCCGCGCACCGTTACGGCGCGCGCAACAACAGGGTGTCGCCCTGGCGCTCGGCACGGATGATACCGTCGCGCTCAAGCAGGCGCACGAAGGCCTCGACGTCGTCGAGGGCGAAGATCCCGCCGATGCGGCGGGACCCCAGCGCGGGATCGGTGATCACGAGTTGCAGGACGTTGTGACGGTTGAAACGCGCGGTCACCTCGGCGAGCGGGGTATCGGACAAGTCCGTGACGCGGCGCTGCCAGGCGAGCACGGCGCGCACATCGGCGGGGGCGAGGGGTTCGATGACGGGTGCGGGTGCGGCGGCAGGGGCGAGGGGAAGCGCGAGGCGCTGGCTTGCGGCGACGAGCGTCGGGCCGGCGGAAAGCGCGTTGAGGTCAACGCGCTCCACCGCGACCTTGCCCTCCGTCACCGTGACCTCGACGGCGCCGGAGACGAAGCGGACGTTGAACGCCGTGCCGACCGCGCGCACGGCGACGCCACCCGCACTCACGACGAAGGGGCGCGCGGTGTCGTGGGCGACTTCGAAGTGGGCTTCGCCTGACTCGAGTTCGACGCGACGCTCCGCCGTAGTGAACTGCACGCGGGCGGCGCTCGCGGTGTTAAGTTCGAGGGTCGAGCCATCGGCAAGGCGCGCGCGTTCGTAGCCGGCGGTCGTCGTCGTATAGCGTGTCCCGGGACCGGGCGCCGATGGCAGCGCGCGAAACCCTAGAAAAGCACCGAGGACCAGCGCCGCGGCCAGCCCGCTCCACACCACGGGCCGCCACCAGCGGGCAGTCGGCACCGGCGCGGGTGCCGGCGCGGGCGTGGCCCGGCCCGCGGGCGGTGACGGCGAAACGCGATGGAAGTGGGCGTTTACCTCGGCACGGTGTTCGGCGAGCCCGTCGAGTTGCGCGAGCACCTGCTCCAGTTCGGCGACGGAGGCGGCGTGGCGGGGATCGCGCCGGCGCCACGATTCGAAGGCGGCGGCGCGTCCCGGCGCAAAGCCCTCCTCGCGCTCGGCCAGCCACGCCATCGCTTCCGCCTCGATGGCGGTGGCGTCGATGGGCTCATGATGCTCGGACGGTTTCATAGGGAGCCTTTTGTCGTGGCCGACGGGTCGAGGAGGCCGCGGTCCCGGAAGTAATGCGCGCAGTCGCGCACGCCCTTCATCAGATGGACGCGCACGGTGGCGGCCGCGAGGCCGAGGTGGACGGCGATTTCAGGGGCGGAGAATCCATCCACGTAGCGGAGCAGCATCACCTCGCGGCAACGCTCCGGCAGCGTTGCGAGCGCGGCGAGCATCGCTTCGTGTCGTTGCGCGTGGTCGAGCCGGTCGGCCGCGCCGGGCTCCGACTCCAGCAGGGAGAACTCGGTGGTGTCGCCGAGGGGATCGACGGGAGTGCGGCGCGTGCGGCGAACGTGGTCGATGGCGACGTTGCGCGCGGTGGTGAAGAGAAAGGCCCGCACGTGCCCCAACCGCTGCGGATCGGAGACGCGCAGCAGGCGGGCGTAGGTTTCCTGCACGAGGTCGTCGTGGTCGGGCAGGCTCGAAAACCGCCGCGAGAGAAACGCGCGTAGCGCCGGCTCGTGCGGTTGCACGCTTTCGGCAAACCAAACGGTCTGATCAGCGGGTGGCATGGGGTTTCGCGCGGGCTGGGCGCCCGGCGCACCGTTGCATCTCCGATGACACCGCGTGCGTCGAGTGGAATTCGGGCGGTGTGGCCCTCGACAAAACTTTTTTCAGATCAGGCTAAACGGAAACGCCCGTCCTGCGTTTTAGGGACAGGCGAGAACGCCGGAAGGAAGTGGCCCGCAGTTGCGGACAACGAGGAATCTCCGTGAGCGGTCCGTGTGCTCCGGGACGATCGGGCAACCGCAGCACTCATGGCCCACGACCCAAACACCCCTACTGCAGTTGCGGGAGCGGGCGCATGAGAGCGCGGGTGACGGAAAACGGGGGACGTGTTCACCGCTTCACCCCAAACCCCAAAGCCAGACCCCGTTCGCTCGATCAAGACCCCGTTCGCTCGATCAAAGCCAGACCCCGTTCGCTCGATCAGACCTGGCCACGGCGTTGGCGGCGCAGGCCGACGTCATAATCACGGGTGATAAGGACCTCCTGACGCTCAAGACCCACGGCGGCGTTCGTATCCGCACTCCGCGGCAATTTATGGATGCTCCGAAAGCATAGTCCTTGGCCGAGACGAGCGTCGCATCAGTGGATCCGCATGGACAGGAGTGCGAGCGGACGGAGGGTGCGAAGGTAAAATTCAAAACGTGGTGGCGGGACAGGCAGGCGAGCCTTGCCGTGCGGTGGCGTGCGCTGCGTAAGCGCGGGCGGGCGGCTGAAAGAAAACTCGGAGGGAACTCATCGCTCGACCCCAAACGCCAAAGCCTGGCCCCGTCCGGCTCCCCCCGTGTTCCGGCCGGCCCGCGCGGCAGGCCTCAACCAACTCGGGCCGGTGAACACGAGACGCAGCCGGTTGGCTGCGCTAAGTTCGATAGTCTGATCGCGCGTGCTGAGTCAGCCATTGCGCTAATGCAAGAACGCCGGACCGCCCTGATCTCCGCCGCCGTGACCGGCAAGATCGACGTCCGCCACTGGCATCCGCCCGTTGTTTCCAAATTGGAAACAACTCCCTTCGCCACCGCCTGAACTCTTCCCAAAATGGAAACAGTTTATCTAAAAGGCTAATCTTGCCATTCTGGCCAAAATAAAGAAATTCAAGCCATGTCTACCACCGCTCCCGCTCCGCACGCCTTTGGTTTCTCCTCCGTCGCCGACTTGTCCGAAGTCACCGCCAGCGTCCTCAAAAACAAGTTCAGCGAAGTCGCCCGCCTCGCCTCCAGCGGCCCTCTCGCCGTCTCCCGCCACAATCGCCGCGAGTTCGTCATCCTCACCGCCGGGCAATACGAAGAACTCCAGCAGAGCCGCCGCGCCCCGCTCGAAAGCCTCACCGCCGAGTTCGACCAGATGGTCGCCAAGATGAATACGCCCAAGGCCAAGCGAGCCACCGCATCCCTCTTTTCCGCCAGCCCCAAAGCCCTGGGCAAAGCCGCCGTGAACGCCCGCCGCGCGGCCACCCATGTCTAAAAAGACCGCGTCCGCCCCCTGCGGAACGATCACCGTCCTCGCGGGTGTGAACGGTGCCGGTAAAAGCAGCGTCGCCGGTGCCTACATCCGCGCGGCGGGCGGCGACTATTACAACCCCGACGAGTTCACCCGCTCGCTCCTCCGCTCGAACCCGGGCCTCGATCCGGCGGAGGCCAACTCCCTTGCCTGGACACGCGGCAAGGAACTGTTGGAGCACGCCATCGCCACAGGCGGCGATTTCGTTTTCGAGACGACTCTCGGAGCCAATACCATTCCCCGGCTGCTGGCCCGCGCGGCGGAGGATGGCATAGCCGTCAAAATCTACTTTGTCGGACTGGCTTCGGTGGCGCACCACCTGCGCCGGGTCGCCACACGGGTCGCGGACGGCGGTCACGATATCCCCGAAGCCAAGATTCGCGAACGGTGGGAGAACAGCCGCCTCAATCTGATTCGCCTGCTGCCGCGCCTCGCCGAGTTGATGGTGTGGGACAACTCCGCCGACGCGGACTTCGCCACGGGCGCGCCTGCGCCGGTTTTGCTCCTGCATCTACGAAAGGGGGAAATCCTCGCCCCGAAAAACCTCTCCTCAACCCCCACCTGGGCCAAGCCCATCGTCGCCGCTGCACTCAAGCTTCAGTCTTCCCTCTGACCGAACCGTCCCCAATGAGCGACCCCACCAAAGAACTGGTTTTCCAATTCGAAGTCATCGAGCAGATGGCCGCGGGCGGATGGAAGCGAGGAAGGGCGGAACACTACGACCGCGCCCTCGCGCTCTACCCGAGGACGTCGTCGGCTTCGTGAAGGACACCCAGCCCGAGCAGTGGGAAAAGTTCTGCACGCTCTACCCGTCCGCTCCCGAGCAAAAGTTTCTCGAGCGCGTCGCCGAACAGCTCAACAAGGCCGATCCACTCGCGGCCAACCAGACGATGCGCACCTTCGGCACGCTCGGCGTGCTGCGCCACGAACTGCGCGACCGCGGCACGCGTTTCTTCCTCTGCCAGTTCAAGCCCGAGCACGATCTCAACCCCGATACTCTCGCTCGCTACGCCAAGAACCGCCTGCGCGTCGTGCCCGAGATGGTTTACAGCCCGTGGGCGACCGAGGCCGAACTCACCGCCACCGGCCTAGAGGCCAAGGCATGGCGCATCGACCTTGTGCTCTTCGTCAACGGCATCCCCGTCGCCACGCTGGAACTCAAGTCGGAGTTCAAGCAGGCCGCCGACCGCGCGATCAAACAATACAAGAGCACGCGCCTGCCGGTGGACCCAGTCAGGAAAAAACCCGAGCCGCTCCTCACCTTCAAGCGCGGCGCGCTCGTCCACTTCGCCGTCAGCCAATACGAGGTCGCCATGACCACCCGCCTCGCCGGCGAGTCCACTGTCTTTCTCCCTTTCAATCGCGGCACCAAGGACGGCGGCGCGGGCAACGAGGTGCCGGCAGACGTGCACCGCAACGCGACCGACTACCTCTGGAACGAGGTGCTGTTGCCCGACAACCTGCTCAACATCCTCGCGCGCTTCGTGCATCTCGAAATTAAGGAGAAGGAGGATTGGGACGGTCGGAAATATAAGCAGGAGTCGATGATCTTCCCTCGCTATCACCAGTGGGACGTCGTCCGCCAGCTCGTCGAAACCGCCCGCGCCGAAGGTCCCGGCCAGAAATACCTCATCCAGCACAGCGCCGGCTCCGGCAAATCTAACTCCATCGCCTGGGTCGCCCACCAGCTCTCCGCGCTCTACACCGCGAAGGGCACAAAGCAGTTTCACTCCGTCATCGTCGTCATCGATCGCACCGTCCTCGACGACCAGCTCCAGGAAACGATCTACCCGTTCGAGCACACCGATGGCGTTGGCGGCGCAGGTGGACGTCATCATCACGGGTGACAAGGACCTCCTGACGCTCAAGACCCACAGCGGCGTTCGCATCCGCAGTCCGCGGCAATTTATGGACGCTCCGAAAGCATAGTCCCTAGGCGAGGCGAGCGTGGCATCGGTGTATCCGCATGGACAGGAGTGCGAGCGGACGGAGGGTGTGGAAGCGGGATTTGAAACGTCGCTGTGGTTCAGGCAGACCAGCCCGGCCTGCCGGCGGTGTGCGCTGCGGGCAGCACGAGCGAGCGGCTGAAGGAAAAATGGATGCGTGGATCGCTTCACCCCAAACCCCAAAGCCATCTCTGACCCCGCCTCAGAATGACCCCGCCTCAGAAACCTTGTATCTTGAACGGTAAGGATTGGTGGCGGCTTCCGAGAATGGGTGACTAACTCGTCGGAGGAAGCCGCCACCAATCCGGGTGTGCGACTACCTTTCCGCGTCAGACCGAATAAACCTGGAGGCGTGCAAACGACTTCGTGGG
>CANIJN010000143.1 GCA_947467625.1 Opitutia bacterium
ATTTGTCCGCGAACAGTGGGGCAAGGGCTTTGGGCACGCCGGTCGTGGATAACCGTCCGCCAGTCCTCTTGGACTCATCGTTTCTGATCGCGCTGGAGCGTGAGACGCGAATGCGACGCGAGGGACCGGCGTTTGCGATGCTGCCGCGACTAGCGGGACGCAAACTATGCGTGTCGATCGTGACGGTGGCGGAATTCTTGGAAGGTGCGCGTGACCGTGACGAGGCGGCCCGGGCTTTGGCGAGGTTCACCGTGCAGCCGCTCGCTTGGGCGCAGGCGCGGCGGTGCGCGGTGATTCAGGCGCGGGCGGAGCGCCGTCTGAGGGAAAATGACGCTTGGATCGTGGCGACGGCGGAAATTCTTGGAGCCGAGGTAGTGGGGCGCGACCGCGGAGCGTTTGCGCGGCTGGGGGAGCGCTATTTGAGGTTTTGAAGGCGGGCAGGACACCCGCGCTCACGGGCTACGCGAGGATGTCTTTGACCACGTGGCCGTGGACGTCGGTGAGGCGGAATTGGCGGCCTTGGAACTTATAGGTGAGCTTTTCGTGGTTGATGCCGAGCTGGTGCAAGATCGTCGCCTGCATGTCGTGCACGTGAACCCTGTTCTCCACGGCGTTGAAGCCGAATTCGTCGGTCGCGCCATAACTGATACCGGGCTTCACGCCGCCGCCGGCCATGAACTGCGTAAACCCATAGGGGTGGTGGTCGCGGCCCCAGCCTTTCGTGTCTTCGATTTTTCCCTGCAAGAACGGCGTGCGACCAAACTCCCCGCCCCAGATCACGAGCGTATCGTCGAGGAGTCCGCGTTGCTTCAAGTCGCGGATGAGCGCCGCCGAAGGGGCGTCGATATCTTCGCACTGAATCTTGAGCTGGGTGTTCAGATTGCGGTGTTGGTCCCAGCCGGCGTGCATCACTTGAATAAAGCGCACGCCGCGCTCGGCGAGGCGGCGGGCCATGAGGCAATTGTAGGCGTAGCTGCCTTGGCGGCGGACTTCGGGGCCGTAGGCGGCGAGCGTAGACGCAGACTCTTTCGAAAAATCAGTGAGTTCGGGGACGCTGGCCTGCATCTTATAGGCCATCTCATATTGCGCGATGCGCGTAGTGATCTCGGGGTCGCCGAAGTCCGCGCGTTTGATTTCGTTGAGCTGGGCGAGGTCGTCGAGGAGGCCGCGGCGAACGGCGCGGCTCATGCCGGCGGGATTCGAAAGATAGAGGACGGGGTCACCGGCACCGCGGAAGGCGACGCCTTGATACTTCGTAGGGAGGAAACCACTACCCCAGTAGAAATCGTAGAAAATCTGGCCGCAGCTCGCCTCTTTGTCGCGGGAGGTCATCACGACGAACGCGGGGAGTTCCTCGGTTTCGTTACCGAGGCCGTAGCTGAGCCACGCACCGAGTGAGGGACGCCCGGCCATTTCGGAGCCGGTCATAAAATACGTGATGGCGGGCGCGTGGTTCACCGCCTCGGTGTGGAGGGATTTCACGAAGCAAAGATCGTCGGAGATCGAGGCGATCTGCGGGAGAAAATCGGAGACCCACGCGCCCGATTTTCCGTGCTGAGAGAATTTCGAAATCTCACCGAGCACGGGGCGCGCGGTCTGGTTACCTGTCATGGTGGAGAAGCGTTTGCCGCCGGCGACTTCGTCGGGGATCTGCTTGCCGTGCCATTCGCGGAGCTTCGGTTTGTAATCGAAAAGGTCGACGTGGGACGGCGCGCCGTTCTGGAAAAGATAGATGACGCGTTTCGCTTTCGGGGCGAAGTGCGGGAGATCGGGCAGACCGGGGACAGGGCGGCGAACGGGAAGAGGGAGCGAAGGAGAGACCGGGAGAGGGGGAGACGCGGCGAAAGCGTCGCGGCCGAGGAGAGAAGCGAGCGCGGCGGTGCCGACACCCAGCACGCTGCGGCCGAAAAATTGGCGGCGCGTGTGAAGGGCTTCGGCGGCGAGAAGAGGGTTCATGGGAGAAAACGAACGCGCTCAGTTCGGCCGGAGCTCACCTCGTGTCGCGGGTCCCTGCTCTCACGAGCAGGGCTACGGGAGTGCGTCCCTACGGGGAAAATATCGCGATTCCCTGCTCTCACGAGCAGGGCTACGGGAGTGCGGTGACGCGGCGACTTATTCTTTAGAGAGCGTTTCATCGAGATTGAGAATGAGCAGGCAAAGCGTGGTCCACGCGGCGTGTTCACCGGGGGCGAGCGACTCGGGGCGGGCGTACTCGCCGATGGCGGAGAGCTCGCGTGCGGCTTTCGGATCGGCGGCGAAGTCGGCACGGAGTTTCGCGAGGCGAGCGAAGAAAATGGTGCTTTCGCCGGCGGTCGGTGGACGCGCCGTGGCGAGCCGAAAAACTGCGGTGAGCCGTGCGTCGTCGGTAGTGGCGTCGATGAGGGCCCGCTGCGCCATGACGCGGGCGGCTTCGACGTAGGCAGGATCGTTGAGCGTGACGAGAGCGTGCAGCGGCGTATTCGTGCGCGCGACTTGGACGGTGCAGACTTGGCGGGCGCCGGCATCGAAGAATGTCGTAGGGCCGACGATCCGGCGCCAAAACACGTAGAGACTGCGGCGGTAGAGCTCGTCGCCGTGGCCTGGGGTGTAGGTTTTCTTTCCGAAGGTGGCTTCTTCCCAAATGCCCGGCGGCTGGTAGGGTTTCACCGAGGGGCCTCCGCGTTGGTCGACCAAGAGGCCCGCGGCGGCGAGGGCTTGATCGCGAATCATCCAAGAAGGGAGACGATAGCGCGGGCCGCGGGCGAGGAGGCGATTTCCAGGGTCATGCTCGTGAGCGGCCGAGGTGACGCGCGACGACTGACGATACGTGGCGCTCGTGACGATGAGGCGGTGGAGGGCTTTGGTGTCCCAGCCGCTCTCGAGGTATTTGGTCGATAGCCAATCGAGCAATTCGGGGTGCGAGGGGCGTTCGCCCTGCACGCCGAAATCTTCGGCGGTTTTGACGAAGCCAGTCCCGAAGAACGCCTGCCACGCACGATTGACGGCGGTGCGAGCGGCGAGCGGATTGGCCGGCGAGACCAGCCAACGGGCCAAGTCGAGGCGATTGAGACGGGCCTCGGCAGGTAGCCCGGTCGGCTGGCTGGCGCTCGCCGCTACGGTGCGTAGAGCAAAAATTTCCGGGATGTGGCCGCGGACGCGAACGTCCGTCTTGGCCTCGTAGTTTCCTTTGGTGAGGACGAACGTGTCGCGGGGTTTGGCGAGCTGATCCATGATCATTACTTTCGTGATGCTGTTGGTGGCAGCATCACGGACGCGGATCGCGGCGATTTGTTTTTTGAGGAGCGCCACGTAGTCGAGGTCGGGCGCGGTGTCGCGAAAGTAGGGCAAGGCTTCGAGCAAGCCGTTAAGATCCCGGCGCGCCGGGGCGAGCTTGGCGTGGGTCGCAAAGAGGTTGCCGGGAAGTTTGGTGGCTTCGGGCGACTCGCTGACGGGCTGGCCCTCGGGACGGGGAAATTTCGTCAGCTCAAACGTCTCGATTTCTTTGCCGATGACATCAATGCGGGCTTGGGCGACCTTGACGGCGTCGCGTTCGGCGTCGGTGGCGAGGTCGAGAAACGGGGCCATTTGTCCGCCGCGCCCGCCGCCGCCGCTGGCGCTACCGTTTTCAGACATCTGGTTGAAGATGTCGTAGAGGGCGTAGTAGTCGGTTTGTTTGAGTGGATCGAACTTGTGGTCGTGGCAGCGGTTGCAAGTGAACGTGAGGCCGAGCCAAACGGTCGCAGTGGTCTCGACGCGATCGAAGATATTTTCGACGCGGGTCTCTTCGGCGATGCGGCCGCCCTCGCCGTTGAACATATTATTGCGGTGAAAACCGCTGGCGATTTTTTGGTCGCGCGTGGCTTCGGGCAAGAGATCGCCGGCGAGTTGTTCGATGGTGAACCGATCGAAGGGCATGTTCGCGTTCAGCGCATTCACCACCCAATCGCGCCAAGGCCACATCGTGCGCTCGGGGTCGCCCTGGAAGCCGTTCGTATCGGCGTAGCGCGCGAGATCGAGCCAGTCCCAGGCCCAGCGTTCGCCGTAGCGGGGCGAGGCGAGGAGGCGTTCGACAAGCTTTTCGTAGGCGTCGGACGAGCGGTCGGCGATAAACGCAGCGACTTCCACGGGCGTAGGCGGCAGGCCGTTGAGGTCGAGGCTCACGCGGCGGATGAGGGCGGCGCGGTCGGCCTCGGGGGCGGGAGCGATTTTTTCCGACGCGAGCCGGGCGAGCACGAAGGCGTCGATGGGATTTCGGATCGTTGCGGCGGGAGGGTCTATTTTGGGAACGATCGGACGCTGCGGGGGCGAGAAGGCCCAGTGCTCGTTCCACGTGGCGCCCTCGGCGATCCAACGCTTGAGGAGGTTTTTCTGCGCGAGGGAGAGCGTGCGGTTAGATTTCGGCGACGGCATGACCTCCTCGGGGTCGGCACTGAAGATGCGGGCAACGAGTTCGCTGTCGTCGGGTTTGCTGGGTACGATGGCAGTGGCACCGGATTGGGCTGGGGCGAGGGCGCTGTCGCGGCGATCGAGGCGAAGTTTCGCTTTGCGGGCCTCGCCATCGGGGCCGTGGCAATGGTAGCAGTTTTCCGACAGGATGGGCTGAATATCGCGTTCGAAACTGATTGGCGTTTCGGCACGAAGACCGAAAACGAAGGAGAGCAGGGCGACGCCGGAGAAGGAAAAATTAAGGCTCGGGGAGAAACGCACGGGAGGGTGAGTTATGATTAGGAAACTTTTTTTTCGACGCCGGCGAGCTAACAATAGGCGCCGATTACCCGCGCCATTTCCCGCAAGTGCACAGCATCGGTCCGCGTAAGGCACGATCTCGGCGACGGGGAGTTTTTGCTTGCGGCAGATGGTACGCCGTCCACCACTGCTCACGCATCCTGCCAATAGTTTCCGCACCTGTCACCGCGCCTGCGGTTGCGACCCGCCTTCCCTCCCCGCGCCTTGGTCCCGTTAATCTACCCTCAGTCAACTCCGCTCACCGCTTATGAATACCCGCTCATCGCCTAACGTCTTGTCCGCGCTACGCCGCGCTGCGGCCGCTGCAGTTTCCCTACTCGCCGTCTGGTCACTCGCTCTGGTCACGCCGTCGATCCATGCGGCGGAAGCCGGGACCATCAGTGGGTCCGTGAGCAACGCCGCGACGCGGAATACCCTCGAGGGCGCCGTCGTCGCCGTGCCCGTCCTGAGCCTCACCACTCTGACCGATAACACGGGCCGATACACATTCTCGGGCGTGCCCGCCGGCACCTACGAATTAGTCGTCACCTACATCGGCCTCGATACGGTCCGCCAGGTCGTCAACGTAAACGCGGGTCAACGCGCCGTGCGCGACTTCGACCTGACGACCAGCATCTACAAACTCGAGTCGTTCAAGGTCACCGGCGAACGTGAGGGCAATGCCGCCATGATTACGGAAAAGCGGAATGCGGACAACGTGAAGGATGTGATCGCCATGGATGCTTTCGGTTACCTTCCGAACATGAGCGCGGGTGAAGTCGTCATGCGGCTCCCTGGCGTCGCCGGCAGTCCGACTGATGAAGGACTCGCCTATCGGTTCAATATCCGCGGCATGGACCCCGCGCTCAACAACGTAACCGTCGACGGCGGCTCGCTCACGACGTTGGGCACGAACCGCAGCTTCGAACTCCAATCGATCACGGGCGCAATGTTCGAGGGCATGGAGCTGATCAAGGGCCAGACCCCCGACAAGGGCGCCGATTCCCTCGGCGGTACGATCAATTTCAAAACCCGCTCGACCTTTAGCATGAAGGAAGACAGCCGCACGACCTACAATTTCAGCATGCGCATGGCACCGGGTATCTTCGAACAGACGCCTTGGCGTTCGGACCACCGTTCGCACCCGATTCTCAATATCACCCACCAACAGGTGTTCAGCGTCTTTGGCGGCAATCGCAATCTCGGCACCTCCGTTAACGTGTTCTACTCTGAAAATGCCGTGGGCGGCTTTGAGGCGATCTTTGATCGCACCAGCCTGCTGAACGGTCCTGCCCCCGTCTTCAACTACCAGACGTGGGACAATATCAATAACCGAAAGCAACAGAGCATCGCGCTCAAGACCGACTACAAGTGGTCGCCGACGACGAAGTTTTCCCTCACCGTCACGGAGAACGATAACTTCGAGCGCCATCGCCGGCGCGTGCGTGTGACGGCCGCCGCGTCCGGTAATAGCAACACGCAGGTGCCGAGCGCCACCACGGGGATTGTGCCCGGATTGTTTACGAATACCGTCACGGTGCTGAAGGCGATCCCGAGCACGTCCGCCGCCGGCTCCAACACGAACAATATCGATGTCCAGATGGACGGCCCGCTCAATTACTACGTGCGCATGGGCCGCGTGGACTTCAACGGCGAGCACACCTACTCCAATCTGAACATCGAATATACCGCCAGCATCGCCCGCACGACGCTGAACAGCGGTAACGGTCGCGGCGGCACGCTCAACATGCGCCTGTTCGACCCGAGTGCGCAGGTGCCAGGCCGCGCCGTGTATTTCGGTGGTGCCGGTTGGACCATCGACCAGAGCCAAAACGAGCTCTATCCGAAGTTCACCCAGAACGGCGGTCCCGATTTCAACAACCCCAACAACTATCTCCCGCGCGCAACCGACGGTCTCGTGCAGTCCCGCAACGAGTCGGATCAATTGCAGAAACAATTCCGTTTCGACGCCCGTTATAAATTGTCGTTCGCCGCGCCCACCACGCTAAAGACCGGTTTTCATTGGCGCTCACTGCAGATGGATCAATGGGGCAAGGATCGCCACCGTTGGGTGCCCAAAGCCACGATCGCCTACGATCCTAGCGTCCGCTTCGCGCCCGATACGAGCTACGTGAGTTTTGACCGGGTCAAGACAGGCCGAGCCATCCCCGTCTGGCAGTCCCACGCTTTTACGAAGGACGGGCGTCCCGCTGATCCCGCGCTGTGGAGCGAGGATCTGTATTATTTCGAGAGCCAGAAATTCGTCGGTACCAATGGGGTCACCGAGTGGATTCCCGCCACCTATGTCATGGCGCAAGGCCGGCTCGGCCGCGACGGCTGGCTCGGCCGGACGGGCTACCTCACCGGGGTGCGCTTCGAACAGGTGCGCACCAAAAGCTGGGGTTGGGTCCGTTCCCGCATCCTGAGCACCGCCGCGCAGCAGGTCGCCGATCCCCTCGGCTCCGCCAAGCGCGATTACGAAGTCAACGACCGCACGCTCAACGCCAGCTTTACCCAAAAGTTTCCGAGCGCCCATGTTTTCCATGACATCACGCCCAACTTGAAGGCCCGGGCCAGTTGGTCGACGGGTTACGGCCGGGCGCCGCTGGGCAGCCTGCTGCCGGGCGAAACGCCCAACGATACCACGCAAATCCTCACGGTGAACAATGCGGGCCTCAAACCCCAGCAGGCGTCGAATTGGGACGGCACGCTCGAATACTATTTCGAACCCGTCGGCAGCCTCACGTTTGGCTGGTTTCACAAGACCATCACCGACTACATCGTCGCGGGTTTGGACCGGGGGATTATCCCGACCGGACCGGACAACGGCTACGACGGCCAATACGAAGGTTACATCGAACGTACGACGATGAACGCGGGCACGGTCTACGTGCAGGGCTGGGAGTTTGCCTACAATCAGCAGTTCACGTTTCTACCCGGAGCGCTCAAGGGGCTGTCCGCCTCTTTCAACTACACCTGGATCAACCAACATGGAGTCGGCAGCGCAGCCACTCCCGGCGGGACGCCGATCTTGGGCCGCGAGCCGACGGCGACGACTCCGGCGGTCTATTTCTCCCGGCGCGACATCGCGAACTTCATCCCAGCGGCGGCGAACGCCTCGCTCAGCTGGCGCTACCAAAAGTTCAACACGAGCCTGCTCTACAATTTTACAGGCGAGAATCCGACCTCCATCAGCATTTTGACTCCCGCGCTGAATCAATACCGTTACTCGATGAAAACGCTGAACGTGAGCGCAGGTTATCAATATCGACCCAACCTCGGCTTCAGCATCAACGCCTCCAATATCCTCAACGAACCGCAGCGTTGGTATGTGGGCTACAAGGACCGCATGCGCCGCACGACGATCAATTTCGTGACGATCACCGCCGGCGTAAACGGGCGGTTTTAACCGGACGCGTTCAGCCCCGACTGTGAGGGCGACGCGGAAACCGGCATTAAACGTGTCTAGGTAGCCGAGAACGTTGCTTTTGCGGGCGGGGCCGAGCTCGGTGAAACCGGCGTCGGTCGACTAATACCCACGTCTTTTGAGTTTTTGAATTCTGGTAGCCGCGAGCGCCAGCGAGTGGTGTTTCGACTATCGTCCAAATATCACGAGACGTCGGTATAACATCAACCGACAGGGACACTCCCGCACGTGATCACTTCCTTGCGTCGCGCCCGTAATCGGGTCCTCGCGCAGCGCACGTGATAGGGTCCTTGCGTCGCGGTGAAATCCGCGACGACCGGAGCGGGTGAGCGCGGGCTCAAATCGCCGCGCGCAGCAGTCAAGCCGAGGGGGCCTCAGCGTCCACCCAAGTCTTTTTTCAACAACTCAACGCGCGCCGCGTCGAGTCTGGCTCGCTCTGCCACCGTGAGGCTGGCAAACCCCGACTTCGCAATCTTGTCGAGCAGGGCATCAACCTCGGCCATGGAGCTCAGTTGCGGAGTCGCTGCTGCGGGGCGAGGTCTCGCCGGTAGCGCGGGCCGCACCGGAAGTTTCCGTTGGCGACGCCAGAAATTGAGCTGGGGCAATTCAAGATGGCCCTGATGGTGGCGCACAAAGGCATAAGCAAAGCCCCCGGTCGCCCACAGCGAAATCAACCCGCGCCAGTCGTGATAGTTGAGCGCCATCAGGGTAAAAATACCGACCAGAATCAGTGCTGCCCATTTGGCGAGCAGGTTAAACATCATCAGCGCGTCGGGATAAAACGTCGCGAAAGCAAGGAAGAGCGCCAACGCGCCGGTCGCTCCGACACACGTCATCGGCAGCCAAAAGCCGATCGCCGTGAAGATCACCGGGGTCACCAGATAAATGCCTGCATAGAGCCAGAGGAAGGAACGCCGTCCGAGTGCGCGTTCCACATCGCGACCGAACCACGCAATCATCAGCAGATCGAAAACGAAATTGATGCTCGGCGGATTCACGAGCCCGTAAGTCAACACGCGCCACACTTGGCCCTGCAGAACCTGGGTGCTCATGAACGGCAGCCACTCCAGCAGCGAACCCACCCCAAACAAATTCATCGTCGTCGTGATGAGCATCGAGACGACGTAGACGAGCACAATAAAGTGCGCCGCATACACCGGGTGACCACGCAGCCACACGACCGGTGTGTGGTCGTCGGAGTCAGAAGCGTTCGTGCCGTAGCGATCCATAAGAGCTAAACGCCAAAAGCTGGGGGAGGCCGGGAGCGCGCGCAAGCAGCGAGCTCAGGCGCGTAGACCGTGAGTTGCTTCGCGCCCGGAAACCCACCAAGGTCCGCAGATGAATCGTCGCGAATTTGTACAGTCGTCTTCGGTATGGGCAGCAGTGGCGTTGACGTCCGGACCGCTCGGAGCGGCGACCTCACCCGGCCGCAAAATAAAAATCGCCCTCACGCCGGGCAGCATCGGCGTCGTGGTCAAGAGTCAACAGGAGCTCAATGAGCTCGCCCAACGCCATCGCTTCGAAGCGGTCGAGCCGCGGGCCGAAGAGATCGCAGCGATGTCGCCCGAGCAGATCGCGGCGATGGTCACCGATGTAAAAACGAAAGGGCTGACGTGGGCGGCGGCGGGATTGACGGTGGATTTCCGCAAAGACGACGCGACGTTTCGGGACGGCCTGGGCAAGCTCCCCAGAATCGCTGCCGGACTAAAGGCCGCCGGCGCGAGCCGAGTTGGCACGTGGTTGGCTCCGAGCCATGGGGAGCTGACTTATCGCGCCAACTACCGAGTGCACGTGGCGCGGCTGACGGAGATCGCGCGGGTCCTCAAGGACCACGGACTGCGCTTCGGGCTGGAATATGTCGGCACGCAGCTCTCGATGGTCGGGAAAAAATATCCCTTTGTGCACACGATGGCGGAAGCGCGTGAACTCATCACCGATCTTGGCACCGGTAATGTGGGACTCGTGCTCGATACGTGGCATTGGTGGACGGCGGGCGACACCCTCGCCGACCTGCAGGCGCTGACGAACGCCGATGTGGTGAGCGTGGATCTGAATGATGCGCCGAAGGGCCTCGCCAAGGCCCAGCAAAAGGACAACGAGCGCGAGTTGCCTGTGGCCACCGGGGTGATCGACACCGCCGGGTTTCTCCAGGCCCTCGTCGCGATCGGCTACGATGGACCGGCGCGACCCGAGCCGTTCAACAAAATCCTCAACGCGCTCGACAACGATGCCGCCTGCGCGGCCTCATCGGCCGCGTCGCACCAAGCGATGGACTTGATCCGCGGGTAGCGCGAAGCGGCGCTCAGCCCCCGCCGTTGGGTCCCTCGACGATCAACCGGAGCGAGTCGAGGCGCAGGCGGGCCGCGGTGATCGCGGTCGTAGTGTGCGCGAGTTGCTCCTGCGCGAGGACGATTTCGGCGGGGCGGATGTGGTCGTTGATTTTCTGGAGATCGACGAGCCGTTGGAGGTCGGCGGCCAGAGCAGTGGTCGCGCGGGTTTGCGCGGCGGTGATCAGAGCACGACTATGTTCCTCGGCCCGCGCCGTGGCGGACTCGATCATCTTTTTGACGAAGCTGACGTTGAAACCGGGGCGTTCGAGGAAGCGGACCAGCACGCCGTCTTCAAAATCTTCCGCCAGGCCGGCGGCTTTATAGGCGTCGGTCAGATCGTTGCCCCGCAAATCGACGACGATCCGCACGGGCGTCGGCGCGAGAAACTGATCCACGTGCCAGCGGGAATCGGCGACGGTTTCGAGGACGAAAATCGTTTCGAGGAGGAGGTTTGGTTTTACGCCCCGGAGGAAACCGAAGGCCGTGGTGCCAGCCTTAGAGTCGATGAGCAGATCGATGGCGTCCTGCACCAGCGAGTGGTCGGGCGAGATAAAGCGAATATCTTCACGCGCGATCGCGCGGGCGCGATCAAACGTCGCCAACATCCCGTCTTTCGGAATGGAGGGAAAGCCCTCCACGTAGGCGTGGCTGGGATCAAGGAACAGATCTCCCGCCTCGTGATCCTTGAGTCGCACCCCAAAGTGGTCGAGGAGATCGGAGAGAAACGTGCGGAGAAACGGATCGGCGTCCACGGCGCGGATACGGTCGATGACGTGGGCCGCGACGGCGGGGTTGAAGGAGTTGAGTTCCAGCAGACGGTCCCGGCCCTGTTTCATTTTCAACGAGAGCTCACCGCGGAACTCGATGGTCTCGGCCACAAAGGCGTCGAGCTGGGGCTGGCCAACCTTGGCACCGCCGGAGCCGTAGTCATGGGCGAGAGCCAGAAGGCGGGTTTTGAATTTTTCCTGATAGTCGTTGCCGCCGTGGAGAGAGGTCTCGAAGGCGTCGAGGCCGCGGTGATACCACTCGACCACGCACTCCTCGGCGCTACCGGCGACGTAGGGGACATGAATGCGGATCGTCTGGGTTTGTCCGATACGGTCGAGGCGGCCGATACGCTGTTCGAGGAGGCCCGGATTCAGCGGGAGGTCGAACAGGACGAGGTGGTGGGCAAACTGGAAATTGCGACCCTCGCTGCCAATCTCGGAGCAGATGAGGAGCTGCGCACCGTCGGGCTCGGCGAACCACGCGGCTTGGCGGTCGCGTTGCACCAGCGGCAGGCCTTCGTGAAAGAGGCCGACCTTGAGACTGATTTTCTCCTGTAGGGCGGACTCGAGGGCGATGACCTTGCGCTGGGATTTGCAGATGAGGAGGATCTTGGCCGGACGTTGCGCGAGCAAAAAGGCGACGAGCCAATCGAGACGAGGGTCCTCGCGGAAGGCGTAGCGGAGCGCGCCGTCCTCGCCGGTTTCTTCGGCCTCGAGCTCGCGGGAGATGCGGGCGAGGTGCGTGAGATTTTGGCCGGCGTCGAGCGGGGCGGGACAGAATTTACGTTTCGGAAAGCCGGTCATCGCCGCGCGGGTATTGCGAAACACGACGCGGCCGGTGCCGTGTTGGTCGAGGAGCGTCTTGAGTAAGCCTTCGCGGGCACCTGGTTTCGCCTTGGCGAGCGCACCGAGGTGTTCGGCGAGACGCGCGGGATCGCGGTTGAAGATTTTTTTTAACGCCGTGCGGTCTTTGGGCGCGAGCGGCTTTTGCTCGATGATTTTCTCCGCAATCCCGGCGATGGTGCCGAAGGTCTCTGACTCGGCGACGAACTGCTCGAAGTCGGCGTACCGCGCCGGATCGAGCAGGCGCAGGCGTGCGAAGTGGCCGACGAGGCCGAGCTGCGTGGGGGTGGCGGTGAGGAGAAGCAGTCCCGGGCTGCGCTGGGCTAGCTGCTCGACGAGCGCGTAATCAGGGCTGGCGGCAGTCGGCGTCCACGCGAGGTGGTGGGCTTCATCGACCACGACGATGTCCCAGCCGGCAGCGAGGGCTTGGTCGCGGCGGGCCTCGTTACCCGCCAGAAACGACACGGCGCAAAGAGCGAGCTGGGTGGCCAGAAACGGATTTTGACCGGGGTCGCTTTGTTCGCAGGCGACGCAACGGGCTTCGTCGTAGATACTGAACCAGAGATTAAAGCGGCGCAGGAGTTCGACAAACCACTGGTGCGTGAGGGACTCGGGCACGAGAATGAGGACGCGTTTCGCTTGGCCGACGGCGAGGAGCCGCTGGAGGATGAGACACGCCTCAATGGTTTTTCCCAGCCCGACTTCGTCCGCAAGGAGGACGCGCGGAACCTGACGCGAGGAAACGTCCTGCAAAATGTATAATTGGTGCGGGATGAGTTCGAGCCGACCCCCCAGGAAACCGCGTACATCGGACTGGCGGAACTTGGCCTGCGCCTGGAGCGCACGATAGCGCAGATCGAAGACTTCGCCGGAATCGGTCTGGCCAGCCAAGAGTCGCTCCTGCGGCAGAGCCACGCTGGTGACGTCGGAGAGGGCATCTTCGCGCACGCGTCGGCCGCCGCAAATGTAGGTGAGGAGACCGGCGGCGTCCTCGACCGAATCGATGGTGAGCGCCAGGCCGTCCCGCGTGGTGACGGCCTCCCCGGCACGGAACTGCACGCGTTTCAACACGGGCGTGCCGAGGGCGTAGAGCCGATTTTCTCGGCTGGCGGGAAATTCGACGCCGATGCGTTTCGCCGCCGGATCGACGCGCGCAACCACGCCGAGACCCAGTTCAGGTTCCCGCTCACTCATGCAACGCTGGCCAACGACACTTAAAGACATCGCGGCATAAGGGTGGAGACGCGCGCGAGATGAAAGGGAAATTCTCGGGACGACACCGATCCTTGGCGCCGCACTCATTCGCGGCAGTTTTCTGGCAGCTTGAAATCAGCGATCAGCACCCTCCGACTAGGGGTTCAGCACCCGCTACCGGAAAAATCGCCCGCTCACCTGCCCCTCGCCATGAACACCTCCTTGACCACATTGACCACCCGCACCGTCGCGGCGCTGATTATCTTCGCCCTACCGCAGGTCTTCGCTGCCGCTAATCGGGATGAATCAAAGGTGGGCACACTCCCCATCCCCGACGTGCTTATCGCTACGGACGGAAAACCGATTAACGACTCGGCTGCGTGGCGCGCGAGTCGCCCGGCGCTCTTGGAATTCTTCGCCCGCGACGTCTACGGCCGCACTCCTGCCGGTCGTCCCGTGGGGATGCGCTGGGAGACCACTTCGGTCGATCGCACCGCCCTCGGCGGCAAGGCCACGCGGAAAGAAATCACCCTCCGCTTCACCGCGCAACCGGATGGCCCGAAGCTCCACCTCCTGATCTATCAACCCAACGCCGGCACCGCGCCCTACCCCGCCTTCCTCGGGCTAAACTACTTCGGCAACCAGTGCGTCAACGCCGACCCGGACATCACACTCTCGACGGCATGGATGCGCGCCAGCACCGAGTTCGGTATCACCAACCATCGCGCCACTGAAAAAACCCGTGGAGTCCACGCCTACCGTTGGGAAGTCGAAAAAATCATCGCCCGCGGCTACGCCACGATCAGCGCCTACTATGGCGACCTCTGCCCCGACCACGTCGGCGGGATCACAGAATCGATCGGTGCTTTGTTCAAGACCGGCACCACCGAGCAACGCGCCCCCGATGCGTGGGGCGCGATCGGCATCTGGGCTTGGGGCCTCAGCCGCACGCTCGATGTGCTCGCCGCCGATCCGGAGATCGACGCGAAGCGGGTCGCCGTCCACGGCCACTCCCGCCTCGGTAAAGCGGCGCTTTGGGCCGCCGCCCAAGACGAACGCTTCGCCCTCGTCATCTCCAACGACTCCGGTGCCGGCGGCGCCGCCCTGAGCAAACGCGATTTCGGCGAGACCGTCGCGATGTTGAACGAAAATTTTCCCCACTGGTTCGCCCTCAATTTCCGCGCCTACAACGCCCGCGAGTCCGCGCTCCCCGTCGATCAACATCAACTCCTCGCCCTCAGCGCGCCCCGCCCACTCTACGTGGCCAGCGCGTCCGAGGACCTGCACGCGGATCCCTTGGGTGAGTTCCTCGCCGCCAGATTCGCCGAGCCCGTCTACACGCTCTATGGCAAAAAAGGCCTCGGCGTGGCCACTCAACCGCCCGTCGACACGCCCGTCGGCAACACGATTGGTTATCACCTTCGCACCGGAAAACACGACATCAACGCCTACGATTGGGCCCAGTATCTCGACTTCGCGGACCGCCATTTCGCCCGGCAACCCTAGGCCAGCGCTCATCGCCGCGCCACACCTCACTCGCGTGACCGTCCAGGAGGTGCGGTTGAACGCATTCGATGATTGAATACAGGAAC
>CANIJN010000144.1 GCA_947467625.1 Opitutia bacterium
CAAACCCTCTTCGGCCAACTCCTGCTGCGCTTGTTGGACGCTGCACCCACCGGAGCCACCGTCCGCGCACCGACGCATCTCCCGCCGCCCCCGCCCGCCGCCTCCACGAGCACCGACGACCTCGCCCAGCGTCTGGAGCGTTATCTGCGTGAGAACTGCGCGCAGCCCATCGACCAACAGAAACTGAGCGCGGCCCTCCACTACAGTTACCGCCATCTCCACAACGTGTGGCTCAAGCATCACCGTGAATCACCCCTCCAAGCGCTCTGGCACTACCGCGTCGACCGCGCCACGCAGTTGATCCGCTACTCGGATTATGAACTGAAACGCATCGCCGAGCTCACCGGCTTCGCGACCGTGCACCATTTCACGCGGGTGTTCACGCGCCTCGCCGGAATTTCCCCCGCGCGCTGGCGCGAACGCGAACGCTCCGGCGTGCGCCAGGACATCGCGATCCGTCCCGGCTTCGTGAACCCGGCGCTCACCATCCAGACGCCCCATCAACCGCGGGCGCGGCCGACCGCCAAACCGTGACGGCCACGCCTGCGCTGCGCCGGCCCGCCGCGAGCGGGGGGAATTCAGTTCGCCCCGCTCTTCCCACGGACGATCTCGTCGGCCGGCCTCTCGGCACAGTCGATCGTTTCGAAATCGCCCGCGGCGTTTTCGTACGAGTCGATGATGGTCACCTGAAGGGAGTTGAGCCTTCGAACCATACAAACGTTGCTGATGGGCTTTCTGCGTGTAGGGTCTCAGCGGATTTTCCAACCTTTGCCCGTTCCTTTCATTTCAACCACCCATTCTCATGCTGCTTCACGCTCATTTTCGCACCCTCCTCGGTCTCATCGGGGTCCTGTTTTGCGGCGTCGCGACCTCATCCGCGCAACGCGGCGAGATCCGCGATAACGGCGCTTTTTTCTCGGATACCGCCAAAGCTGAAGCCGGCCGCCAGATGGCCGAAATCGGCGCCCGCTTCAAACGAGAAGTCGTCGTCGAAACGTTTAAGTCGGTTCCCGACGACCTGAAGCAAGGAGTGAACCTGCAAGACCGCGCCGCCCAAAACCGCCTGTTTGAACAATGGGCCCTGCGCCAAGCGCGGGATCTCAAGGTCAACGGCGTCTACATCCTGATCTCCAAGGAACCCTCGCACTTGCAGGTCCTCGTCGGCAACGAAACGCAACGCACCCTCTTTCAGCCCAGAGACCGCGATGCCTTGGTCAGCACCATGCTGGCCAAGTTGCGCGATCGTAAGAACGACGCCGCCCTGCTCGAGGGCATCGGTCTGATTGCCACCACCATGAAGAGCCATGTATCGACCCGGAGCCGGGCCGTGGCGCAGAACCGACCAACGGAGTCCGCGGACGCTGAGACGTCCAGCCCGTGGAATTGGGTCATCGCCGCCGTCCTCGGCATGGCCGTCGTGTGGATCGTGATTGGTATTTTTCGTGCGATCTCAAATCGGGGCAGGAGCCCCGACCTAGCCGGGGGCGCGGGTAGCTCAGGTGGAGGATTTTTGACTTCGCTGATCGGCGGAATGTTCGGTGCCGCCGCCGGAATGTGGCTCTACGATCAATTTTCCGGCAACCACAGCCCAGATCGGGGCAACGACAACCTCGACGACAATGAATCCCGCCGCCGTGATTCCGACTATGCCAGTTCGGGTGACAGCTTCAGCGATGACTCCAGCAGTGGGGATTCCGGTGGTGGAGATTCGGGTGGCGGCGATTTTTAGTCGCAAGGCGGACGGAGACGTTCTTCAGAAAAGCGACGTGAGAGGATCGATTCCACGGACAGCTCGCGATGGGATCTGTTTTTTGATGACCAAAATCTCGGAAAATCCGGTGGCATCCCGGCGTTCCGAGACCTAACCGCTTCCATTCGCGGGCGAGCAGGAGGGAACGAGCGCGAAAGTCATCCGGCCGTGCGGCCGAGGTGGCGTCGAGGTACGCACCCATTTGGATCATCGCCATCACACCGCTGAAGACCGGTCGTGGGGTGCTGCGGCTGCGCCGGGTGAATCGCATCACCCGCGGCTGGTCCAATACCTACCCCTACGGACATAGCACCCGCTTGTTTGGCCGCCAGCAAGTCTGGCTGCAAAACCGCGTGCGGCGGTGGCTGTGGCGGAGTGGCAGTCAGACGGGTGAATCGCATCACCCGCGGCTGGTCCAACACCTACCCCTACGGACATAGCACCCGCTTGTTTGGCCGCCAGCAAGTCTGGCTGCAAAACCGCGTGCGGCGGTGGCTGTGGCGGAAGTATGACTGCACGCATGGGCTGTTCAGTTTCTTCACCGACGAACGCCGGCTCGGACAATATCAACTCTGGTCGCTTCCTCGGACGTGCGCGTGGCGTCGATAGCTTTGCGACGTATGTTCCCGGAAAGCCGGATGCGGGAAATCCGCCCGTCCGGTTTGATGAGGGGCGGGAGTTGGCTGACTCACCTCGGCCAGCTCCTGCCTACTCTACCCTTTGGCTTGTCTCTACCCGGCTCGTCCGCGTGTAGCGGGCTGCATGAAGGCGTCGATTACTTCGCGGTGAATTGCTGAGCGAGGGCGGCGAGGGTCATGTTGTCGGCGATCACATCGTGCGGGAGCAGGAGGTAGCTCCAAGGCTTGCCGTCGTAGGTCTTGGCGTGGGCGGTTGCATTTTGGCACCATTTCACCGCGACATCGCGTTTTGCAATCACGTCCGCCGCTTCCAGTTCATTGCGGGCCTTGGGCTCCAGCATGTAAATGTGCTCGGCCGTCTCGGCGACGAAGTCGGGTTGGTATTCTAGGTGGTCGGCGCCGGATTTGTAGAAAATCTGGAACTGGCCCTTAGTCGGCTTGAACCACTTCTCGGCTTCGCGTTCGAGGATGACGGCGAGCTTGCGCTCGGAGTCGGACTGAAATTTTTGCACCGGGTAGAGGCACTTGGCGAACCCGCCGAATAGGTAGCGGTCCATATTGCTCTTGTCGGCCGGTGAGTGGCGGTAGTTGAGCGGCGGGCTGCCGGCGGTGGCGGTGTAGGCGCTGGGCTTTAGCTCGGTGAAACCCTTGTTGATTTTCACCTCCGGCTCGCCCGCTTCTTCCCAATAATGCTTCTGCATCTGGGTATGGATGAGCTTGGCAATGGGCCGAGCGTAGCACCGGACGACATCGCAGATTTCCTCGGGTTTTCGGTGGGTCTGAAGATGCTTAATCACCTGACCGGCGAGGTCGTAGAGGAGGTCGGCGTGTTGGTCGTAGGCGATGTCGTCGGCCTCGACGAGGACGCGGACGAGGTAGTTTTCGACGCGGGGCTCCTCGCTATGACCGCGCTGCGGGGTGACGGTGTGGCTTTCTCCAGTGCGGAGATATTGCACCCAAATATCCTCCGACACCGATAGATTGGTGATACTTTGCAGGTCGAGTTGGAAGGGCTTGTAGCCGGAGCGCACCTCGCCCTTGGGGACAACGAGGATGCGGGGGATGTCGATGGTCTGCTGTTCGACCATTTTCGTGGTCTGGGAAACGATGGCGGCGAAGTCGGGCAGCTTGGTGACGCCCTCCATTTCAAGCTGGGCAGGGTGATACTGGGCCTGCACCTCCGCCACAACGAAGGCCTGTATCTCGGGCTTTTGCAGATACGTGACGCTGGGAAGTTTTTGCGGCTGGCTCTCAAGCTTGCGGATGACCTCGTAGGTTAGCTGCGCGACCTTTTGCTCCTCGGGCGTGGTGTAGAGCGGCGCGGTGTCGGTGCCGGCGATCTGAGTGGTAGCCGTGGGTTGCTGGCTCGGTTGCAAACCAAGCTTGGTGGCGAGCTGGGATTGGGAAACGACGGTGACGGTCTTTTCCTTCAACCCATCGGGATTCAGGATGATCTGCTGCATCCGGATCGCCGAGTCGGGGCGGTTGGCCTCGGCAACGATTTCCTGAAATTTGTCGTGCGCGACGATGTTGAGCGTATCGACGACCTTGACGCCGGTGCGTTTGCCGTAGGGCAGACGAAGGCCGCGGCCGATGGATTGCTCGATGAGGATACGGGCGTTGGCCGCACGCAGGGGAATGATCGTGTAGAGGTTGGTGACGTCCCAACCCTCCTTGAGCATGTTGACGTGGATGACGATCTCCACGGGCGAGGCCGCGCTTTCCACCGCCAACAAGTCCTGAATCATTTTCTCCTCCTCGGCTCCGGTCTGACTGGAATCGACTTGGATGACCTTGGATTGGTAGCGACCGGAGAAAAACGCGTCCGATTGAATCAGTTTCATCAACTGCCCGGCGTGCGTGGTATCGCGGGCGATGATGAGGACGAAGGGTTTGACGATGGGCTGATCGAACTCCCGGGCGTAGGTCTCCAGCTCCACCTTCACGCTTTCGTGCAGGCGGATGCCGTCCTCCAGTTTCATGAACTCGATTTCCTCCGACGACATACCGGCGGGGGTGAAGTTCTTGCGGGTGACAACGGCCGGCTCCTTGACGAAGCCGTCGGCCATGGCGCGGGCGAGCGGATAATCGAGGATGACGTTTTTGAACGGCACCGCGCCCTTGCCGGTTTCGACGTAGGGCGTGGCGGTGAGTTCGAGGCCGAGGACGGGATTGAGTTCGTTGATGGCGCGGATGCCGGCGGAGGCGCGATAGCGGTGCGACTCGTCCATGAGGATGACGAGATCGGGCAGGCCGGCGAGGTAGTCGAAGTAGCTTTCGCCGATGTATTCGGAGAGGCGTTTGATGCGGGGTGATTTGCCGCCGCGCACCTCGGAGTTGATCTTGGCGATATTGAAGATGTTGACCTTGCAGCGCCGCACCACGTCGAAAAGCGTGCCCGCCTTTTGCTCATAGTTATCGCCGGTAATGATCTCGGGGGCGTCCTGGGCAAACTCGGAGATACCCTTGAAAACATACTTCGGCGTGTTGGGCGTGAAGTCGGCGATCAGCTTGTTGTAGATCGTTAAGTTGGGGGCCAGGACGAAGAAATTATCCACGCCATGTGCTATGTGCAGGTAGCTGATGAAGGCACCCATGAGCCGCGTCTTGCCGACGCCGGTGGCGAGGGCGAAGCAGAGGGAAGGAAACTCGCGCTCGAAATCGGTGACGGTGGGATACTCGCTGCGAATGACCTCCAGTGCCGCCGCGACATCGGCCGACTTTTTAGGCGGCAAGATTTCGGTGAGGCGGTCGAGGATGATGAGGGAATCGCGTTGCGGGGCGCGCAGGCTGAGGCGACCGGCGATGGAGTTGACGTGGCGGTTCATGACGCGTCCTCCTTCTTCAGCTTCTTCACCTTGGATTCGAGCGGCTTGATGCTTTCGGCCGCGGGCAGATTTTCCGGCATGGTGCCGCCGAGTTCGCGGATGGTCTGGCGCACCTTGGCCCCGACCTCGCGATGCGCCAGGTTGGCCTTCGCCCTGCCGGTGATTTTTTCCCGGCGGAGTTTTTCCTCGGCCTGGGTCGCACGGAAGAGATTGGCCGCGAGCTCGGTGCTCCCCATGTGGTCGAGGATTTGTTGTCCTTTTTTGAGGCCCTTGTGCCGGTGAATGTCCTGCGCGCCGAGTCCGCCATAGAGGCCGATGTAGCCGTGGTTTTGGAAAATGGCGTAGTCTCGTGGCTCAATGACACCGGCGTTTTTCGCCGCGTCGGCCAGCTTGCTATTGTGCTGGCGCAGCTCGCTCCGGATGGTCAGGCGACGGTGGTCTTCAATCTCATCATTGCTCAGTTCTTGGCGGCGGGTTTGGACGGCAAAGTAGGTCTGGCCGAGGGCGACGATTTCCTTGGACGGATCGGCGTTCTGGATGACGAGGTAGCAGGCGTAGCGCGACATCATCACCGTCGTCAGCTTACGTTGGGCACCGCTGCCGATTTCGACCATTTGGTCGGAACCGACGAAATGGTCCTCCACCCGCTGGCCGCTGTTGGAGCAGGCCGTTTTCGCCTTGGCGATTACGCCTTCAAAGTGACGGTAGTTTATGTAGCCGAGCACCTTGGCGAAATCCCGGCTCGACCAGAACTCGTTGCCCGCCGGACTCGTGCGGCGGATGCGCTCAAACGGGGTGATCTCCTCGCTCATTTGCCGGCCTCCTCGCCGAACAGGGATTGCTGGCCGGTCTTGGCGTCGGTTTTGGGCACAGGCGGCGGGGCCTTGGGCAGGTTTTCGACCTTGAGACTGTAATCGTCGTGGCCCCATTCGCAGCGCGTGAGCACGGAGGACGGGATTTTCTTCACTGTGAGATTGGCCCAGCCTTCTTTGCGGCCTCGGAAGGCGGAGCAGACGATGAGGAGTGTGCGGTCTGGGCCGACTTCTTCGCTCAGCTCCTGGAGCTGCTCGTGCGACAATGTCGCCGTGGTTACATAGATAAAATCGCGTTCGGTGGAGCGGCCTTGCTGCCAATACAGGGTCTCGCTGGGGGCATAGGAAAAATTTTCGTGTTTGCATACGGCCTCGGCGAGCATGGGAGCGTTATACTCTTTGGAAATGACCCACTGGCCCCACTTGTCTTGGGTGAGCAGGGAGGGGGCGAGTTTGTAGTAACGGAACCCGCCGCCACCTTTCCAGCCGACCGCCTCGGTGATGCCGCCCGCGTCCTCGCCGTCGATGACCTTGCGCAGGCGGGGAATACAATGCGTATGGCAATGCTCAAGAACTTCGATGCCGATCCAACGGCGGCCCATTTTGTGTGCAACGGCGGCGGTCGTGCCGGAGCCGAGGAACGAGTCGAGGACAAGGTCCCCCGGCAATGTCGAAAGCTCCAGCACTCTCCTAATGAGCCTTTCAGGCTTCGGCGTCGAAAACGGGTCGTCAGGGTTGCATGCCTTTACTTCCTCACGAGCCTCATGGTTGTGTCCGACTTCGGTATGCAACCATACAGTCGGCGCAGGAGGACCTGCGATTTTGAGTTCGTTTAGGAATGTCTTTCGTGAAGGGTTTGCGGTGCCATCAACTCCAAACCATATTTCATTATTCGCATCCATCTCCCGGAGTTTGTCGGCGGGAAATCGGGGGGACGTTCCGGCGGGAGGTGTCCAAATAAAGCCGTTCTTAAATTGAAATGAAAATGCTTTCTCCTTCTCGCTTCCAGTTCTTTTAGCATATAGCGGTGTCGCTTTCCATACACCTTTGGGATGCCCGTCCGGGTTTCTGTATCTATCATCCATTTCTGAACTCCGCCCGAGCCGATATGGCCGCCAAGTCTCTTTGTTCAGAGCATAGACTAATACATGGTCATGATTCTCGGAAAGCCACTTGGCATCATTGGCCACTGTATATTTCTTTTGCCAAATCGCGTTACTAACAAAGTTCACACGTCCAAAGACTTCGTCACAGAGGACTTTCAAATAGTGGGATTCATGGTCATCCACCGTAATCCACAATGAACCGTCAGCCGACAGCAGACGGCGCAACAACTCCAAGCGGTCGCGAATCAACGACAGCCAAAGTGAGTGCTCCACGCCGTCATCATAATGCTCGAAGGCGCTGCCCGTGTTATATGGCGGATCAATAAACACGCATTTCACCTTCCCGGCGAACTCCTGCTCCAGCGCCTTGAGCGCGAGCAGGTTGTCCCCGAAAATGAGCCGGTTATCAAACAGATCGCCGTCAGACACGCGATGCTTGGCGTGATGGGACTTCGAGTCGTCAGGGATGAGGATGCGCGGCTCCAGCCGAGGCCGGTTCTCTTTCCCGATCCAAGTCAGTTCGAGTTTTGCTTTCTTTGAGGCGGACATGGTGGGCTCAGCAAGGTGTCACAGGATCGATAAACGCGCCGACCGGTTGGCGGAAACGGGGCAAAAAAAGACGCGCCCTTGATGTGCATCGATCTGAAGAGCGAGAGGCACGGCGCGTGTGTTGCAAATAACTTTGGCGGCGTTCGGGAGACGGGCAAGAAATTTTCCGGTGCGCATCGGAATCAGTCGGCATTGGCCGGCGAAGTGCCAGCGGAGGGCGGCAGGGCGTTGGTGCCGGCGTAGGCGGCGGCGACGGCGCTTTCCAAGCGGTCGATTTCGTCCTCGGTGAGTTTTTCGAATGATTTGTGGCCGCGCTTGGTTTTGGAGAGCCGGCCTTGGTTGTGAAAGCAGAGGCGGACGAAGAGGTTGGCCGTTGCCTCGGGCAAATCGACGATCTCGCGCATAGCAGTGCGAGCGGCGTCGTAGGCGTGGAGGAAGCGAAGCTCCGACGGCACCTCGCGTTCGATGGTTTCGGCGAGGAAGCCATGCAGGGCGATGGCGACGGGGGTAAGATCCAAGTAGCGGAAGTGCTCCAGGGTGGCGTTGGTCACGGTCATGCGCAGGTCGCCGTCGAGTTCGTAATCGGAGCGGGCCTTGAGCGGCACGGAGAAGGATTCGAGCGAAGCGTCGTAATCGGCAGGGCGGTTGAGCAATACAGCGGAGACGGGCAGGATGACGCCGGTCTGCCCAAAACGGCGGGCGGCGAGCACGTGGTGAATGAGGAAGCGATGGATGCGGCCGTTGCCGTCCTCAAACGGATGCAGGTAAACGAAGGCCCAGGCCACCCAAGCAGCGGCAGTAACCGGCGGCACATGCTCGGTTTGGCAGAGCGTGCGGGCTACCTCTAGCCAAGCGCTCATCAGCGTGCCGATGTCTTCGGGGCGCGGAGGCACGAGGTGAACTTCCTCGACGCCGGGGGCGAGTGATTGGCCGACGTAGTTTTGGATGGTGCGCCATCCGTTGGCGGCGAAACGGGGATCGACGATGGCGTGTTGGAGATTCACTAAACCGTCTTGGGTGAGAAATTCACCTGCCGCGGCACGATGCAGAAGAGCCATGAAACGCTCGGCGCGTTGTTGGGTGGGGGTCTCGCGCTCAATGGCGTAGGAGGTGCGAGTCTCTTTGGCGTAGAGGTAGCGGAGGGCGCGTTGAAAAATCTCGGGCGGGACTTGAGCGACCAATTCGGCGCAACGAGCGTGCAGCGCGGCGTCGCGCTCCGGGGCCAGCTCGGGGACACGCCGGAGCATGGGGGAGAACTCCAAAGTGTGCAGCAGGTTTTGCTGAATGCGCCAACGCTGGACACGTCGGACCGGGCCGGTGAAGTAAAGGTCGGGATCGGCCAACGGAACGTAATTGCCGAGGGTGAGGTCGGGCAGGTCTAAGCGTTCGCCGGAAAAGGCTTCGTAGAGGTAAGCAATGCGGCGGGCATTGGCACCGGTGGGCGTGGCGCGCACAAAAGCCTCGATTTCCGAACGCGGCAGCCGTGGAACAATGGCGCGAAGGAGCTGCAAGTGGAGACCTTCGCGGTTTAGCGCGAATTCAAGGTGCTCGAAAGGACCGGTGAGCCGATAAACCGTGTGAGGATAAATCTCGCGCACGCGATCAGCTGTGCGCTCGGTGATGCGGGTGCCGGGATCGGCGGCGTAGGACTCGACAAAGTGCGGGATGGGATTCAGCGTGAATTCGCGCGCCAGCCATGCGTAGCCGAGGGGAGTCAGGGTGCGGTCGGTGGCCATGTTAGAACAGGGAGATTCTCTGTGGAAATTATTACGAAAGGCGTTTTTTTATTAAAAACGGCCTGTCTCATTTGAATCTCATTACTTTCAGGCGATGCGATAATGTATGGCAATTAGGCGATAAGCCGCCAGCGAATACTGAAAAGCGTTTGGTTTTGAGTGCCTTGGGTGAGCTTGCCCTCGATGGCGGCGATGAGTTCGTCGCGTTGGCGGTCAACCTGATCCTGCGCCTCGAAAAGAGAGCGGCGCTTGTCGTTACGAGTGCCTTCGAGGCTGCGGATGCGTTTTTGCGCGGCGAGCTTGGCCTCAAGGGTAAGGGCGGTGATGGCTTCGCGGCGGACCTCCTTAATGAGGCGCTCCAGCTCCTTGATCTCGCGCTCCAAGCCGATTTTCAGATCGTCGGACCATGATTCGAGCTTGGCGGCTTCGGCCTCGAAGAAGCCGGCGTTGCGCTCGGACACGGTGCGCTGAATGGCCGACCGCTGTTGGCCGGTGAGGGTTTCCAGCGCGCCGGTCGGTGCGGCGGAGGTCGGGAAATCGGAGAGCGCGTGACCGGGAAGGGTGAGCAGGCGGGCCGCGGCCGTCTCGTCGAGAGGCGCGCCAGTATCGGTGACGGCGGAGACGATGATGTGATCCTCGGCCTGATCGAGCGATTCGACGGTGAACTGGGAGACGGTGAGCCAGCCGGACTGGCCAAGCAGAGGCTCCAAGGCGCTGACCATGCCCTCGTGGTCGCCGTAGGCAAAGACGACCTCGGCGAGCGGAAGGGCACGGGCCTTGGCCTGGGCGAGCACGGCCTCGGCGAGCGGATGGCCGAGGCGGTAGAGGTGGGCCTCGCCGGAGCGGCGGGGCAGCTCGTAGCGACCGAGCGGGATGTCGCCGGCAAAGGGCGAGCTGTTGAGGACGAAGCCTAAATCGTCGGCGAAGTTGGCGTGGGCGGCGAGTTCGTGACGGGTGACGGCGATGAGCTGGCGCTCGTAACGGCTGAGGTAGGCCCTGGCGTCGGCGTCGCGTGTTTTGAGCTTTTCGCGCACCTCGTCGTCGAAGTTTTCGAGGAGCTTCCGGCGCGTCTGCGTCATGGACTCGTTGATCTCCAGGCTGAGTTCGAGCTGGAGCTGGTCGAAGGCGGCCTTGATTTCGTCGGGCTGGCGGCAGCGCTGGTAGATGGCGGCGATGCGCTTCTCGAAATCGACGCCGGACTCGATGGAGCCGAGCACCTCGTCGCTGGCGCCGAACACGCCCTCGAAGAGTTGGAATTTTTCGGAGAGGAGTTCGAAGACGCGTTTATCGGCGGCGTTCTTGCGGTTGAGAAAATTGACGACCACGACGTCGTGTTTCTGGCCGTAGCGGTGGCAGCGGCCGATGCGCTGCTCGATGCGTTGGGGATTCCACGGGAGGTCGTAGTTTACGACGAGGGAGCAGAATTGGAGATTGATACCCTCCGCGCCCGCCTCGGTGGCGATCATGATGGTGCCCTCTTCGCGGAAGTAATCCACGAGGGCGGAACGCATGTCGGCGGATTTGGAGCCGGAGATGCGGTCGGTGCCGACGTGACGATCCATCCAGCGGGCGTAAATGGCCTTGGAGCGGTCGTCGGTGTTGGAGCCGTTGAAAAGAACGATGCCGGAACCCCACGGACTATCGGCGAGCACGCGGAGCAAATAGCTCTGCGTGCGGCGAGATTCGGTGAAGATAATGGCCTTCTGCGGGGCGGGCGGCGTCATGCCGGCCATGCGGGCGAAACCGACCGACAGGGCCTTGAGCAGGGCTTTGCCCTTGGCATTGGATGTGATGGACGTGGCGAGCGCGGCGAAGGATTCGAGGTCGGCGATTTCCTGCGTGATGGCGGCGCGGTCGGCGTCGGAAAGCGGCGCGGCGTCCGTATCGTCGCCCCACTCCTCAGCGGTCTCGGCGAGGGCTTCGTAATCCTGATCCAGCTCCTCCTCAAGGGAGGCGGACGGCTCTTGTGGTTTGATCTGGGCCCGCAGGCGGGCAGAAATGGATTCGAGTGCTCCGGCGATGGCGAAGGTGGACGAGGCGAGGAGCTTTCGCAGCACCAGCGTCATGAGGGAGCGCTGGCTGGCGGGGAGAGCGACGAGGTTGTCGCGGCAGAGGTAGTCGGAAACGAGGCCGTAGAGCCGATCCTCGCTCTCCTCCGGCGTGAACTCCTCCACCAACGGCAGGCGCTTGGTGTAGGGGACGTAGGCGGTGACCTGGCGGCGGAGGGTACGGTGACAGAGGGGTTTGAGCCGTTCTTTGAGCGTCTTGAAAACCTGATCCTGAGTGAGGTTGGCGAACTGATCGCGGAAGCTTTTGAGGTCTCCAAACGCGTGCTCGTCGATGAAGCTGACGAGGCCAAACAATTCGAGGAGAGAGTTTTGAAGTGGGGTGGCCGTGAGCAGCAGTTTGTTTTTCTCGGCGAGCGCCTGCTTCAGAACGTTGGCGATGATATTGGACGGCTTGTAAACATTCCGCAGGCGGTGGGCTTCGTCGATGACGACGAGATCCCACGGGGTGTTGGCGACATCGGATGCCTTGTTGCGGGCGAACTGGTAGGAACAGATGACGAGGGTGTCGTTTATCTCGAACGGGCGGAAGCGGCCGGAACGGATGGCGGCGTTGTAGGATTTGGCCTCAAGAATGGCGCAAGGGAGGAAGAATTTTTCGGAAATCTCCTGATGCCACTGCTTGCGGAGGTTGGACGGCGTGATGATGAGGATGCGTCGTTTGCGCTCGGCCCACTTTTGGGAAATGACGAGGCCCGCCTCGATGGTTTTGCCGAGACCGACCTCGTCGGCGAGGAGAGCGCCCTTGGATAGCGGCGAGTGGAACGCGAAAAGTGCGGCGTCCACTTGGTGGGGATTTAGATCGACCTGGGCACCTGCAACCGCACCGGCGAGCTTCTCCGCGCTGTCAGAGGAGCAACGTTTGGTAAGCTCGTAAGCGAAAAACTTGGAGTGGTAGTCAGTCAACAACGCGCTCCACCCAAACGGCCTTAAATCAATTGGTAAAAGCAAATGATAAAAAGAAAAAACCCGGCGCACGGGGCGGCCGGGGCAGAACGAGGCAGGCTGGGCCGAAGGGGGTAGAGTAGGCAGGAGCTGGCCGAGGTGAGTCAGCCAACTCCCGCCCCTCATCAAACCGGACGGGCGGATTTCCCGCATCCGGCTTTCACTATACGTCGGGTGGTGCATTCGAACTCATCCTTGAACCCGCCCCGGAAATTTCCGAAGAATTCTCTTGCAATTAGGGAAAATAAGCGGGGCTTATCCCTGCGTAGTAATACCCCGCCCCACTTCCTGCAACATCGAACAAATGTGATGTCAGCGCGATGCTTTAACAGGCCACAGAAATCTGATTAGTCGACCGCTCGTAGCTTATTTAAAAATGGCTTCGAGTGCAATCACGGGAAAGGACTGAGCCTTCGTGCAGGCACCACCTGTATTTCAACGGACATATCATGTAAGAGATGGCCGTTGTTGTGAGAAACAAAATAAAAAACAAAAATGAAGACACCGAAATATAAAATCGTAAATATGTCAGCAGTCCTCGCCGCTTCTGTGCCGGCAGTGGTTTACGCAAGCTATTGCGGAGATATTGCACAGGCAGCCGCCGAGGCCGCAGGAAAGCGCGCTGAAGACTGCACGACAGGTTGCGCCAGTAAACCGACCGCGCAGGAAGAAATAGAGTGCGGGGAAGGTTGTGCAAAAACCTATAGTGACGATATGCAGCAAATCTCGAATGATTTCGAAGAGTGCGTTCGAAACAACGGTTGTTAACGTCGAAAATTCCGATCTCCCACGTGCATCAACCCGCGGTGGCAGGTTGATGCGTTAAGCTGAAGAGTATGGGATGAAATATCTAGAAATAATATTTTCTAGGTATGCACTTAATTTCCTTGACGGAGACTGTTGACGGCTCGTGCGCTGGCCCCAGCCAGCCCGAGCAACGGGCAGGGAAGGGCTTCGATTGGCGAATTGAGTTCCGCTTGACCAGTCTAGCAGCAACGCTCCTCGTCCGTGACGAGAAGCTGATTTAGGGGAATAAAGTGTATACCTAGATAATATTTTCATCCATCTGACTAATGGATTCTTTCACCTCCTCTCGGATTCTGCCTGAGCAACTGAGCACGGCGGTTTCGATTACATTTTTCCAATCCACTGCCTGTATTGAAAATGAATAAACTGAAATACGCACAAAAATTAGCGATTTATCTGCTATTCGGAGGAGCCGGGATTTATATATATTTCCTGCACGGGCAAGTGGCGGCTCGGGAAAAAATAATAGCAGATCTGATATCGGCTAATAACAACCTTGCGAGGAAGAACTCTCCGTCTCTCGCAAATCGACAGCCGCGAAAAGAGGACAAGCCCGCCGAAAGGACTGTGCAGCCGGTGATGACGTCTGAGCCAGCACCCAAGCGGGACGTCGCTACCGCTGTACCATACGATCCTAAACAAAAAAACGATCTCAACGCGCGCTTGAAACAGGACATTGAATATGCGCCGTTCTGGCGGCAGCAACAAAGGAGATACGTTCTAAAGAATAACTCGCTCGCAATTGAGGCCCTCCAGTTAACCCCGGAAAACGCAGAAAAATTGAAGAATTTACTAGTCGACCGAATAGACACGCTCACCGATGCTGGTGCCTTGGCACGTGAAGCGGGGCTGAGCGGTGTTGCCTTAAAGCAAGCGATGGATTCTGCCGTAGCAGACTTAGAAAAGAAGATTCAAGAAACAATTGGAACGGACAAGTACGACCTCTTTAAGCAGGATATAGTCGCCGCATCGATCTATAAAACCAGGATCGAAGACATTGCTCTAGATATGAACGACCGTGGTCTTTCGCTCACGGCAGTTCAGCAGGTGCAAATGGCTAGATTGTTTAATAGCACCCCGGGAGTTGATGCTTTGTCAAATCAAGAGAGGTTTGCCACTGCTAGATCACAGATTGCCGCTAGGGCGGCTGATTTCCTCACCACCGATCAAATGCAGGCGTTTAAGAAATTGAATGAAGATGCGGTTAAGCAGAATGAGATATTGAGACGCATCACCAATCAAGCCGGCAAGGCAGATGGGGCAAAATAAAAAGGCTATGGTTTCCACGGCATCTCTAATACCCGACTGGTTCAGCGGAAAAATTTACCGAGCACTAGGCAGTGCCCGCGCTATTATTTTTCCGTTGGTTTTCTTAGCCCAGGATTCCCGGTTCGATCCGGCGAGATAGGTGACACTTAATCCGGGGAGATAGGTTACACATAGGGCGATGCCCTGGACCAACGTAACCTATATGGAAGAGATCAATCGATTCGTTATACTCGCCCGTAGCGGGCGCTTTACCGTGACCGAGCTGTG
>CANIJN010000145.1 GCA_947467625.1 Opitutia bacterium
GCAACTTGCACCTCTTGGTTCGCCGCGTTGCGCAACATAATCTCCGTCGCGGTCTCGCGCGTGATCATGCCGCTCAACTCCTGCTGGTCCTTCGTCGTGATGATCACGGAGTGATAACCTTCTTTAATCTTCGCACTGGGATAAAGCAGCGATTCGACGAGATAGTCCGTCGGCGCACTCGCGCCGATACTCGTCATGTCCGGCCCGACCTTGCCGCCGGCGCCGCCAATCGCGTGACACACCATGCAGGCGAGTTCCGGCCGGCGGTAAATACGTTCGCCCCGCGCCGCGTCACCGACCGCCAGCGCCTGCCGGGCGAGCGTTTGCAATTCTTCCGGCGTGAGCTGCGCCTCGGATAACGTGAGTCCGGCACTCTTGATCAACGCCTGCACCAGCGGTTGGTTTTGTCCGCCCTCGCGTGCGGGACGCAAGCCCGCCTTCGCCACCGCCGTCGGCAGCTTTGCCTTGGGCAACTCCGCCGCCAATCGCGGACTCGCGCCCTTCACCGCCAACAGCGCGCGCCACAGCGCCTGCGCGTCCGCCTCGACCGTCGTCGCGGCCAACACCCTCAGCACGTCCGGCATCGCCGCCGCCAGATCCACGCCCGCGAGCGCCACGACGGCCTCACGCTGAATCGCCGGATTCGCGGCACCGCTCGACAGCGTCCGCAGCTCCGCGATCACCGTCGCTCCGCCCAATTCCCGCAACGCTCCCAATGCCGCCGTCCGCTCCGCGGGCGAGGTCGCCACGTCACCCGCACGACGCACCACCATCGGCGTCAGCGCCGTCAGTTTCCACGCACCCACGAGCGGCAGCGCCGCGACGCGGATCGAAGCCGACCCCGACTCCAACAAGGTCGCCAGCTTCGCCAAATCCCCTTCGGGTTTCACGCCGCGCAGCCGCGCGGCCGCAACCAGCGCGCCCAGGGCCGGGGGTACCTCCGTCTCGTCAAAGCCGTTGGCCAGCAAGGTATCTAACAATCGCCGCTGCTCGCGCGGACCGCCCGCCGACCCGATGAGCTCAATCCACGGACCCGAACCGTTCCGCGGCAGCGTGCGGTCGGTGAGCAGTTGCGCGAGCACCTCGACCGCCAGGGTCGGCTCGACGGCTTTGAGTCCAAACGCGAGCTGCGCCTCTCGTCCTTGAAAACTCCAAGCGCCCGAGCGCACGGCCCCGAGCCAAGGCGTGGCGAGCTCGTTCATCGTGAGCCACAGCGCGTAGTCGAGAAACGCATCCATCGGCTGATCCAAAACCGTCAACGCCAACTCCGCGGCGCGAGCCGTCCCTAGTTTACCCAACGCACGCACCGCTTCGAGCCGCACCCGGGGATTCGCGTCGGCTACCAGTGTCGTCAGCGGCGCGAGCGAAGCGGCCACCGGCAACACCCGCACGCCGGCCGCCCGAATCCGCGGATCACCGATCACGACGAGTTCCGCGACGAGCGTTGCGATCGGCAGGTTGAGCGCCTGATGCGCCCACAGCGCCTGCATCCGCGCCGTGGGTACGGTCTGCTTCGCCGTCCACGTGGCCAAGTCCGCTTGCACGCGCTCGGCGCCACGTTCCACGAGGATACGCTTCGCCTGCGCCTGATCGTAGCTATTCTTCGAGAGCAGCCGGTCGAGCAACGCCGGGTTATCCAGTTTTCTGAAATCAGTCCGGGCCAGCGCCGGACGCCCCTTGGCCGCGATACGCCAGATGCGGCCGTGCTCCTTGTCGCGCCGCGTATCGCGAAAATCCACTTCACCGTGCTGGATGATCGGGTTGCTCCAATCGGCGAGATACAACGCGCCGTCGGGCCCGAGCTTCACGTCGAGCGGACGAAACGTACTGTCCGTGGTGCGCATCACATCGGGCATTTCCTTCGTGACGTAGGCAGAGCCTTGGTCGGAAATCTTGAAGCGCACCACCCGGTGTGCCCGGAAATCCGACGTGATCATGTCGCCCTGCCAATCGTCGGGAAACTGCGCGCTCCGGATAATCTCGAGACCGGAAAATTTCGGGTAAGCGCCCGGGCTCACGCTCTGCAATTCTCGCCGCGCCGGCGCCAGCGTCCGGTAGGTCGCCCCCAGCACCGCCCAGCTCACCCCGGAACTCCCGGCTCCGTCGGTAGCAAACGACTGCCCAAATTCATCAAACTGGTAGCCCCATGAATTGACCCAGCCGCGGTAGAGGATCTCCATTTCTTGGTTACGGGGATCCATCCGGAAGATCCCGCCCGCTCGCAGCCGCACGATTCCCGTCGGCGTTTCCGTATCCGTGCGGGTGTAGACCGACTGATTCATATAGAGACGCCCGTCAGGGCCCCAGCGCAGCGAGTGCAAATTGTGGTGCGTGTCCTCGGTGCCGAAGCCGCTCTGCACAATACGCCGCACGTCCGCCTTCCCGTCGCCATCCGTATCCTTGAAGTGCAGGAGCTCCGTGCTCTGCGCAACGTAGACGCCGCCGTCGCCAGGTTCGACCCCCGTAGGGATGAGTAACCCGTCGGCAAACACCGTGGCCTTGTCCGCCCGCCCCGCGCCGGTCGTGTCTTCGAGCACGATGATTTTGTCGGTCGGCGCCTGCCCCGGTTCGATTTGTGGATACACCGCGGAACTCGCAACCCAGAGCCGCCCTTGCGGATCGAAATTCATGTGGAGCGGTTTGTTCAGCAAGGGATTTTCCGCCCACAAGGTGACCTCCACCGCGTCATCGAGCTTGAACTGCGGATGCGGCTGCGGCGTGGACTTCGTGACGAGATTACCCACGCGACGCGGGATCTCGGGGACATTCCGGCCGGGCTTGAGCGCCCGAAGTTGCTCAATGCGTTTCTCCTCCGCGGTGACAAATTCGTCGAACTTCAGGACCTCGACGGCATTGTTGCCCTGCTCCCGCTTCCGGAAGCCGAAAATGTAAGCCATGTTCGCCGGTCGCGAGCGGTGGAAAAACCACTCGTTCTTACGCAGAATCGCCTGCCGTAGCGGGTCCACCGCGGGGCTCGTCCGCCAAGCACCGGGCTGACCGCCGCCAAACAACTGGTCCTCCAACGCCTCGGCCACCGCGCGGTAGCCTCCGCTGTTGAGATGGATGCCGTTGTCCGTGAGCTTGCCACCATTGGCCGCAGTCGCCCGATCCATCGGCGCGCGCAACGCATCATGCAGCGGAAAAAATGTCGCCGACCGCTCCGCCGCAATCTCGCGCACGACCGCAGACGTGCGCTCGAGTTCTGCATTGTGGCGGGCGGGATCGGCCCACGGTGCGCCGAGCGTCTCATGACGCACTGTCCCCACGAGCACGACCCGCGCACCGGGCGAAACCTTCGCAATCATGTCCAACAGTTGTCGATAGTCCGTCCGGAATTTCTCCCGGCCGGCCTCACCCTCAAATGACGCCGCCATCCCGTAGCCCACGAACACCACCGTCGGCTTGGTGTCCTCGATTTGCTTCACGAGCTGCGTCCAGCCTTCGTTCGCCGGCTCTTTGCCCGCCTGTAGAAGACTGAGCCCAAAGCGCGACTCGCCCACCGGCGTATCACCACTCCAGCCGAGATTGCGAAAGGTCACGTTCCGCTCGGGGAACCGCGACGTCAGCATGAGCTCGACCCAGCCGTGGTATTGCTCGCGCTCGATCAGCGTGTCTCCGAGGAACACGACGCGATCGCCGTCGCGCAACTCAAGCGCAGCAGGCTTTTCCGCCGCAAACGCAGCGCACACTCCAAAGCAAAGCAACAAGGCAAGACGCGGGTAACGAATCATAAAGGGTATGGAAAATTTACAGGATAACCGACCAACCCATTTCGCCAGAGAGTGCCCGCCGGATGCGAGCACGTTCTCACCACCGCAGCCCATTCGCACCGGCGGTACGCGGATCACTTCCCGTCGTTCCAGAGGATATGGGTGCCACTCTTGCCGGCGACGACGATGTCCTTCCAGCCGTTGCCATCGAGATCGACGAGGCGGATCTGCAAGCCGATGCCCGGACCATTGTCCGCGATCATGTGCTTGGTGAAGGTGCGCGTCACTCCGTTCCATTTGTAGAACACGACGCAACCCGGCTCGCTGTCACCCGGGTCATTGCCACTGTGCGCCTTCACGCGGCGGCCAGTGATGAGGTCCGGTTTGCCATCGTTGTCGATATCGGCCCAAACGAGGCAGTGGTTCTGCGAGATTTTGTCGTCGATCACGTTGTGCCGCCAATTGGTGCTGCCGTCCTTGTTGTCGTCCATCCGCTGCTCCCAATAAAGACCGTAGTTGTGACCGTGACCCCAGATAAAATCGTTGCGGCCATCCCCATTCAGATCGACGACGATCATCGGCGTGCTGGCATGGGGAAACGTCCAGTCAGCGTGACGCTTCCACGGCTTCGTGAGCGCGCCTTCTTTCGGACGCTCATACCAGCCGTTGCCGTAGAGAATGTCCTCGAGCCCATCGCCATTGATATCTCCGAAGCCGATGCCGTGACCGTTCACGAACGGTGCGCCGGCCTGAATCATCCAAGGCTTGAGAATGGGCTCACCCTTTTCTCCTTTTGCAAAGCGATAAGCCATGACGGCGTTGGCGGGGCCGTAGGAGTTCACGACGTATTCCGGAATCCCATCGCCATCGAGGTCGCGGAAATCGGTCCACTCGTTTTGGGCGAGGCCCGTGTCGAGCAGGACATGAGGTGTCCACAGGGCCCCCGACTTCAATCCTTCGGCGCCGGGGTTTTGATACCACATGATCTTCGTGTCACCGAATGCGCCGCTGACGATATCAGGAAACCCATCGCCGTTCACGTCGTAGGCGTGCTCGCCACAATTGGACAGGTAATCCTTGCCGAATACCTCGAGCTTCCGGAGCGGCCGCTTCGTCTTGAAATCAGGTCCCGCATACCAGAACTCGCCCGCACTGACGTCGAGTTTACCATCGCGATCAAAGTCCGCGACGGCGCAGCCCTCGTTATTATCGACGTGCAATGGCTGCACGCGAAACTTGAGGGCGGGCGTCGCCGCCTTTTTGGTATTTTTCTGCGCGCTCTTCGGCGCGTCGGCCGCGAACGCAAAGGCGGGAAGCGTGAGCGTAAGCGCGAGCAGCAGGGAGACGCGGACTACACGAGGGAGGACGGGGAGGGTCATGGTTACAGGGGCAATGGCGAAGAGACGGATAGACGCAAACAACCCCTCGTCGGTCAATCTCAGCCCGCGTCGCGTCGAAAAACGAAACGCGAGGTCGTGGCGCGCCCGCCCAAAGTCCAACGCGCAATCCAGCGCGATGCTTGACTCGCCCCGTGCGCTCTGAAACATCGCCCCTTCTCACACTTCAAAACATCATGGGCCAACAACTGAACAAGCACATCAAACGTAAACGCCGCGCCTCCTACCTCAAGCGCAAGAAGGCCCGCGCTAAGTTGGCCGCCAAGAAGAAGTAGGCGTCACCCGGCCCAAGCGTCCTTTTAACCGCGGTCTTCCGGCCGCGGTTTTTTCATTCCTCGCCGCCGTCCGTCCCACGTCTCGCCATGCTCAAAGTCAGTCTCATCTCCCTCGGTTGCGCCAAGAATCTGGTCGATTCTGAAATCATGATCGGCCACCTGCATCAGGCCGGCATGACCGTCATTCCTGACGCCGAGCAGGCCGACGTCGTGATCGTCAACACGTGCTCGTTCATCGACTCCTCCAAGGAGGAGTCCATCGGGCACATCCTCGAAGTTCACCAGAACCGGGGCATGACGAAACGCCGCAAGGAGCAAAAACTCATCGTGGCCGGCTGCATGTCGCAGCGATTCTCCAAAGATCTTTCGACGTCGCTGCATGATGAAGTCGACGCGTTTATCGGACTCGATCAGGTCACCAAAGTGGCCCCGATCATCGAAGGTCTCTTCGCGAAGGAGCGCTCGGCCAAAGCCGGTCCGCTGACGTTCATTGAGGGCAAGTCGACCTACATCCCCGACTACGACACGCCGCGTTTCCGGCTCACGCCAAAACATTTCGCGTACATTAAAATCGCCGAGGGCTGCAATCATCCGTGCACGTTTTGCATCATCCCGCAGATCCGCGGCCGCCACCGTAGCCGCACCATCGAGAGCGTCGTCGCCGAAGCGCGCCAACTGGTGAAAGAAGGCGTCAAGGAGCTGAACCTGATTTCCCAAGACACGACGTTCTTCGGCATGGACACTTGGGAACAGCGACCGAACCCGCGCACGCCGGTCGACTCTTCCCGCGGCTCCGCCCTCACCACCCTCCTCCGCGAGCTCAATGCCATCGAGGGAGATTTCTGGATCCGGTTGCTCTACACCCATCCGGCGCACTGGAGCGACGAACTCATCAAGACGATTGCCGAGTGCCCAAAGGTCGCCCGCTACATCGATATTCCGCTCCAGCACATCAGCGATCATATGCTGGGCCAGATGCAGCGCGAAACGTCCTCCGCCTACATTCGCGATCTTCTCCAGCGTATCCGCGCCGGAATTCCGGGCATCGCCATCCGCACCACCTTCATCGTCGGCTTCCCCGGTGAAACCGAGGCGGACGTCGATGAGCTCTGCGCGTTCATCCGCGAAACGAAGTTCGAGCGCCTCGGCGTCTTCCGCTATTCGCAGGAAGAGGGCACGCGCGGCGCGAAGATGGAAAATCAAATCCTACCCAAGGTGAAGGAGGCCCGCTGGCACCGCGTGATGAAACTCCAAAAGGAAATCGCCGCCGCCGTGAGCAAAAATTTCACCGGCCGCACCCTCAAGGCGCTCATCGAAGAGCCCGGCGTCGCCCGCGGCGAGGCCGACGCCCCCGATATCGACGGACGTATCTACGTGCCCCTTACTTTGCCCGTCGGCGCATTCGTGGACGTAAAAATCACCGGCTACGAAGACTACGATCTGCTCGCGCTCCCAGCCGGACAAGCACCGGTGACGCGCAAAACCGCGAAGCAGGCGCAGTAGCCCGCTGATTCCCCGAGCTCACGGCAATGGATCGCGGGGAGAGCCGGCGCTTGCCGCCTCACGCCGTGTTTTTCGGTCGGACATCGGCGTGTCAGCCAACGCCGGACCGCCACGGCATCGTTTGGCTGAGGCCGGCCTGATTCCACGTTGGGTTCACGATGAGCTTAAACGGCTGAGGGACAGGTGCCTGCTTACAGGCGATTTTCACGTCCTGAATCGCCCGCAAGCGGGCTCCTACAAAAGGCCGTCATTCGTTCATTTGAACGCGCCGTGACCTCAGTCACGAATCGGACTGCGCAGCTCTAGCTCGCGGTCGCTTTCGCTGCGGCGACAAATCCGCTGATAATGCCGTCGAACGATCCGTTGGTAAAAAACGCCACCAACCTCGGTCTGCTCGCTCCGTTTTGATCCGCCTTCAACGTATTCGCCACGAGCTGCGCCAATAGCGCCGGATTGCTCGGGGAAGAATAGCCCGCCAAGCCCTGCGCTGCGAGGTGTTGCACGATGGCCGCGGGGTCCAAGCGCTCTTCTTCGCGTAGTTTCTCCGGTCGGTCAATGGCACCGATGTAAATTTCATCCGCCAACGCGAGGGCCTGCATGAAGGCTGTCTGGAGCGTCTTGACCCGCGCAGTGTTGCTGCGCGGTTCAAAGACCGCCGTCAGAATCGCACCGGGAAAACGCGCTCGGAACGACTGGAGCGTCTCCGCCAAGGCCGTGGGATGGTGACCGAAATCCTCGATGACCGTCAGTGTCTTCGTCGACCAAAGAATCTCCTGTCGGCGCTTCACTCCGCGGAACTTCGCGAGCGGGGCGAGACTCAGGCTCGTCGGATTTCCTGCGTCGAGTGCGAGCCCCGCTGCCGTCGCCGCCATGGCGGCGTTGCGCGCGTTGAACATCCCCGGCTGCGACCATTTCACGTGTGCCCACACCTGTCCGCGCCAGCACAGAGTGAACTGCGCGCCGGCGGCCGACTCGGAAAAATCGACGATCCGCGCGTCACAGCCTGCCCCGGCGCCCACGCGGACGACTTGGGTCCAGCCCATCGCCCCGAGAGCCTGGAGGTTGAGGTCATCACCATTCAGCACGATGAATCCGTTCCGGGGCACGATGCGGGAAAAATGGGTAAAGGTCCGCTGCACATCGATGAGATCTCTAAAGATATCCGCGTGATCGAACTCGAGATTGTTGAGCACCGCGATGTGCGGTCGGTAGTGGATGAACTTGCTGCGCTTGTCGAAGAACGCGCTGTCATACTCGTCGCCCTCGATGACAAACGGATCGCACGCCGCACCCAAATGACTGCCCATCGGCGGATCCTGCGGCACCCCCCCGATGAGGAAACCGGGATCACGACCCGCTTCTCGCAGGAGAAACGCCGCCAGCGACGTGGTCGTCGTTTTCCCGTGGGTTCCGGCCACCACGATGTTTCGTCGGGTCTGCAGCACGACATCGTGCAAGAAGGCCGGCAAGGACGTGAACCGCACTGCCCGGGTATCAAGGAGCCACTCGACTTCGGTATTCCCGCGCGACATCGCATTGCCGATCACGACCAAGTCCGGGGCTATTTTCTCCAAGCGCGCCGGATCATAGCCCTCGTGGAGCTCAATCCCGGCCGCAGCCAGCACGCCGCTCATCGGTGGATAGACCCCTTTATCCGCTCCGAGGACGTCGTGTCCCGCCGCCCGCGCCAACAGCGCGGCATTGCCCATCGCGGTCCCACAAATCCCCATGAAATAGATTCTCATACGTTAAAAACCTTTCGGAATTTTCCTTCAGAGGTAAATCCGCGCAGCGTCATCGCCGAAATTTCCGCAAGCTTGCCCGTTTTGAATTCTGGCTGGAACACCTCGCGCTGCTTAGAGCTCCTTGATGCGGATATTGCGCCAGCGGATTTCCTCGCCGGGAGCCTTCTTCGTACCGTCGCCGATTTGGTGCACTTGCAGGGCGATGAGACCGCGCGGGGTCAGGCTGTCTTTGAGGTCTGCCGCTTTGACGCCGTTGATCCACGTCTGGATGTGGTCGCCGCGGCATTCGATGCGGGCGAGATTCCAATCACCCTGCTTGAAAGCTTTTTGCGCGGCCTTGTTTTCCTTGAGGTCGGCGAGCCAGCCACGCCGCGCTTCGTCGTAAACGCCGCCGGTGTAGGCGCGCGGCGAGGGATCGATTTCATACTGGTAGCCGAAGACGCGGTCGGCGGGAAATTTCTTCTTGGCCTTCCCGTTGATCACCGCCTCGGTTTCTTTCGTGTAGTATTCGCTGCGAAACTGCACGCCGGAGTTCATGTCGGCCGCGACCTTGAACTCGAACTCGAGGATGAAGTCGCCGTAGGTCTTCTTCGTGCAAAGAAAACTGTTCTGCGTGTTGATCACGGTCTTGCCGACAATCGTGCCGTCCTCGACGCGATAGAGCGCCTTGCCGCTGTGCTGCTCCCAGCCGTCGAGCGTTTTGCCGTTGAACAGATTTACCCACCCGGCCTCAGCCGCGCGGACGGAAGCAGGAATGAAAAACGCGCCGCAGAGCGCGAGGAGGGGAAGAAAGCGGCGGACGCCGCGAGGGGAAGTTGTCATCATAGGGAAACGCAGAGATGGCGGATGAACGGCGGCTCGGAAACAAAATACTCGCGCCACGGGATTAAAGGGCCCGGATTTTCGGCCCCATCGTGTGAAAACGGCGACCCGCGCTATCGCCGGTATCGTTGCCAATGTCCCGTCGCTGCGCTTTTTTCGGTAAATGAGCGCCGTCCCGTTACATACTTCCAATGTGCTTCCAGACCACGCCCAAACCGGCCACCCCGCCCCGCTCCCGCCCGAGCGGCAGGAGGAGTTTGTGCGGCTGCTGAATGGGACCCACGCGATGTTGTTGCGCTATGTGTTGTCGCTGGTGGCCAACCGGCACGACGCTGAGGATGTGCTGCAGCGGGCCAGCGTGGTAATGTGGAAGCGGTTTGGCACCTTTGAGTCGGGCACCGACTTTGTCGCCTGGGCCACGACCATCGCGTTCTACGAAGTGAAAAACTTTCAGCGCGTCACCGGCCGGTCGCGGTTGGACTTCGATGATGACCTCATGCAGACGCTCGCGGCGGAGCGGGCGCAACACGTGCTGCGGTGGTCGCCGCGGATGGAGGCGCTCGAGGTGTGCGTGGAGAAACTCGATCCCCACCAGCGCAAACTGGTGGAAAAAATCTACACGCAGGGCATTGATGTGGGCGCAGTCGCCCACCAGCAGGGCCGCGCCCCGCAGACGATCTACAACCAACTGAACTTCATCCGCCGCGCGCTGACCGAGTGCGTGGAACGTCAGCTGGCCGGAGCCGCACCATGAACAATCCCACTCATCCCGACTGGCATCGACTGTTCAACGCCGCGCTGAATGGCACGCTGACCGACGCCGAGCGGCCACAACTCGCGGCCCTGCTCAAGTCCAGTCCCGAGGCGCGCCAACTGTGGTTCCTTTACCACGACAACGAGTGCGGGCTGTCTGAGCTGAAAATCGCCACCGCGTTCACGGCGACGCGTCACGTGCTGCCGAGTCCGGGCGACGTGTCGGCACCGCGCAAAACATCACCGTGGCTGCAATGGCGTGCCGTGACGGCGGCGGCGGCGGGTTTGGCGATCGGGCTGTTTGGTGCGTCGGTGGTGTACGGCATCGCAGCTCATCGCGGAGCGGAGAAGCGAACGCCACTACCGGTCTTTGCGCCGGGGTTTGAGGATGTGCAGATGCCGCTGGATGCGGGCTTCCCTGCTGGAGCGGGACGGTGGAGTGGTGATGCCGCGCAGGTGGTGGCGGCGGAGAATGGGGTGCAGGCGAAACAAGGTCGGTTCATGCTCCGGATGGAACCGGTGGCCAAAAGTCCGTCGCGCATCTTTCAGGTGCTGGATCTGCGCACACTGCCGCCCAACGCGGGAGGTGAGTCGCGCGAAATTGAAATCTCGGCGGCGTTCGCCACGGGTGTCGCCGAATCATCGGTGCGCTACATGATTCGGGCCTTTGCCGTCACCGAAGCACCCGAGGATCTCGATGCCGCTTGGTTTGACCGACGGGATGAATCGATCGCCTCGGCCGCGAAGGGTCTGGATGCCCCTCCCGGCGCGACAGGGTGGCAGACGTTGGACGTGAACATCCACGTGCCGCGCGCCGCCCGTAGCCTCGTGCTTTTTTTTGGCGTGCGCACGCCCGACCGGGCCGCGCGGACGGTCCCCCATTACTTGGACGACGTGCGGGTGTCGTTAGTCGCTTCGGGCCCATTGCCCTGAGGATTTCAATTTCTGCATCGCATCAGTACTCAACAACATCATGGCGCACGTCCCCCCCACATTCACAGGCTGTGTCAGCACACTCCGCCTGATGGGTCTCATCGGCCTCAGTGCCCTCGCCGAGATCAACGCGGCTCCGCTCCCCAGCTCCTTCGGCGTGTGGGACCGAGGCGAGGCCATGGACCCGAAAGTGTATCCGTTTGTGCGGGGAACGGCGTGCGATGCGCCGTGGGATTCAGTGGAGAAAACGCCGGGGGTCTATGACTGGAGCGCGATGGATCAGGCGATTGAGCGGGCTTACCGGGACAAGATTTCGCTCTATTTTGGATTCGAGGCCGGCCCGAGCACGCCGACTTGGGTTTATGAAAAAGGAGTCCCCAAGGTGCTGACCAATGACCAGCGACACGCGGCCAAATTCCCCGTTTACCCCTACTACCTCTCACCCGAATACAAAACGTACTACCACCGCTTTCTCACCGCGGTCGCCAAGCACATCGCCAGCTATCCCCAAGAGAAGCGGGAGCGCATTGCTTTCATCCAAGTCAAAACGGGCTGCACCGGGGACGAGTGTCCTTACAAAGGAGACGCCGTGGATCCCAGATACAGCCTGAGTCCCGGTGACAAGGCGTGGAAGCAATTCCGGCTCGAGACCTTCGCCTTGTATTCGCAGCTCTTTGGGCAGGAGTCTGAGTTGAAAATCAGCCTGCTCTTGAACGGCGTGGCCCCCGATGCCGAGGAAGGCAGCAGGAAAGACCACGTCGAGGAGTGGAACTGGGCGACCACCCACCTGACGGCTGGTTTCGGCATCAAGAACGGTGCGCTCTCGCGCGGACACCACTTGAGCGGCGAGCGCTCGGCGACGAGCGACTTTCTCCACTATCTCGTCGCTCCCAAGGGGCTCACGCTCTTTCGCCGTTCAGAGATGGACCAGAGTTGGACGCGCCCGTTCTTTCAGCTCAACGTGCCGCTCAACTTCTACTGGGGCGCCATGAATGCGCTGAACTCGGGCCAGAGCGTCTGGGACATCACCAAGGTAGCCATCCGGGTGAGCAAGGAACAGGGGTTCGACTACTCCTTCTACTTTTTCAATAAATATGCGGGCCAGATTCATCCCGCCACCGCCACCGCTGCGTTCTGCGCGTTGCACAAGGGCCTGGATGCTGCGGACACCGTGGCTTATCCGGAGGCGACGTTCGGGCAGGCCTCGCAACGTAACGTCGAGCGGATGGAGAGGATTCGTGCCGTCTACGCGAAGTATGGTGCGGCCAACGACGACAAGCAGGCCCTGAGCTATGGGCAGGTCCAACAGCGGGGCGATCAATCCGGCTTCAACGACGTGGGCTGGGACATCTGGCCAGGTAACTACTCGCGGTTGCTCGACCAGATCGATCCCGATGCCACCTCCATCCCGCTGTGGCGCGTCGGCGGTCCCATCACCCCGAGGTCACCCATCTATTCCCGATTCGCGCGCGGCTTCGAGCACGCCTCCGGCAAGGACGCGATGTATTTCAAATTGCACGACGGCTTCTCGCAGGACGCCAAGCCCAAGGTCATGTCCATCACCGTCGTTTGGTATGACGGACAGCCAGGCTCCACGTGGAAGCTCGATTACGATGCCGGCACGCCGACGATGAAGACGGCGGTGACCGTCACGGGCAAGGGCGACAAGCAATGGCATCACGAAACCGTCACCCTGCGCGACGCCGTCTTCCGCCACGGTGGCACCCAGGGCGCCGACCTCGCGCTCGTGAATACCGATGCCGCGGACGACATCTTCAGCCTCATCGAAGTCCACCGCGGCGAGCCGCAACAACCGGCGCTGCGCCCCCCCACCGACTATCGCGTCGATTCCGGCTACGGCAAAGGCACCAAGTATGGTCCGGACGGCAAGGCCCAGAAGAAGACGGACAAAAAGAAATAGCCGCACCCTCCCCACTCACCCACTCACTCCCCACTCACCCATCATGACACCCATCAACCGCCGCACCGCTATCAAGCTGACCGCCGCCGGAGTCGGCGCGCTTGCCCTCAAGCCTGTCGCGTCTTTCGCCCAAGCCACACCGCTGCCCTTTGGCGCGGAGTTCCCCGAACTCGACTCGCTCGCGACCGGCGAATGGTGGACCAAAGGCACCGGTGCGGCGGCCGCCGGCAAAAGCAAAAATAAGGGCAAAGGCCAGCCGCCGCCCCCGCCCCCGCTGATGGATGTGCCCCGGGATCAAGTCGTCGCCTTCGCGCTCTACACTCAGCAGGGCGGCGTGATGAAAATGACCGCGCAGCTTTTCCCGCTGAAGCCCGGCGAGCCGCTTGAGGCGCGATTGGAAGTGCAGCGTGATGGTGCGTGGATCGAGATCGCACGAGCGAAGGTGCTCTACCCCGGTTGGGACGTCCATTTTCGCGTGGAGAAATGGGACGCGACGAAGGACGTGCCCTACCGCGTGCGCCATGGCGCGAAGGCGATGTTCGACGGTTTGATCCGGCGCGATCCGGTGGACAAGAACGAGATCGTCGTCGCGAACATGTCGTGCAATTCCAGCCGCACCAGCGGTCAGCGGCCCGAGATCATCGACAATCTCAAGGCGCAGAATCCCGATTTGCTTTTCTTCGCCGGAGACCAGACCTACCGCCACACCGAGCACACGGTCGGCTGGATCGAGTTTGGCCTGCAGTTCCGCGACGTCCTGCGCGACCGTCCGAGCGTCTGCATCCCGGACGATCACGATGTGGGCCACGGCAACCTCTGGGGCGAGAACGGCAAGCGGTGTCTGCGCCCCGATGGCGCCGACGGGGGCTACTTCTACCCCGTGGACTACGTGAACCAGGTGCAGCGCCAACAGTCTTGGAACCTGCCCGATCCCGTCGATCCCGCACCCGTCGAGCGCGGCATCACCGTCTATTTTACCCGCCTGCGAATCGGCGGCGTGGACTTTGCCATTCTCGAAGATCGCAAGTTCAAGAGCGGCCCGTTCGGCAAAATCCCGGAGATGGGCCCGCGCCCCGATCACATCAACGATCCCGCCTACGACCCGAAGACCGTGGACCTTCCCGGCCTGCAATTGCTCGGCGCGCGTCAGGAAAAATTTCTCCGAGACTGGGGGCAGGACTGGGCCGAGGCGGAAATGAAGTGCGTTCTTTCTGCCACCGCTTTTTGCGGCGCCGTTCACATGCATGGCAAGCGTGACAACCGCCTGCTCGCCGACCTCGATTGCAACGGCTGGCCGCAGACGCCGCGCAACCGCGCGCTCGAAGCAATCCGCCGCGCGTGGGCCGTGCATCTCTGCGGCGACCAGCATCTCGCGGTCGTGGTGAAAAACGGCATCAAGGAATTCGGCGACGGGCCCTACGCCTTCACCAGTCCGGCGCTCGTGAACACCATCTACGGTCGCTGGTGGCATCCGCTCGATGAAAAGGCCGGCCCGAATCCGGTGCCCGGCAGTCCGTTGCCCTGGACCGGCGATTTCAAAGACGGCCTCGGCAACAAACTCAGCATGATGGCCTACGCCAATCCGCCGGACGTCGCCGACGAAAAACAGCGCGCCGACGGCTACGGCATCGCCCGCTTCGACAAGCGGAAGCGCACCATCACGTTCGAGTGCTGGCCGCGATTCTCCGATGCGAAACAGGGCGCCAA
>CANIJN010000146.1 GCA_947467625.1 Opitutia bacterium
CCTCTTTCCTCATCATCTTCCGGCCAACGGCGGCAAGGGACGCGAGGGTGAGGACGACAACGTCTGATCCAACCGCGGGTAGATTTTTCTGGAGAAGCCCCAGCGCCGAGCCGCGGCGGTGGGAGCCGACGTTACGCTGGGAGACCGGGCGCATCGTGGTTGGGCTCGGTAGGATTTTTCTACGGCAGTTCGTTCCACGGTAGCCGCGCCGAGGTGCCTGCCGGCACGTCCGCAGCGTGAGTCGCGATGGCGAGCAGATAACCGCTGGGCGCGATCGACGCGCTCGCCGTCGGTAAGTCAGCGCCTGCTGTTTCCCTATTCTGTAGTCGGCCAGCGCTGGCGCGTAGAGCCGCCGATCACGTGCAGGTCTCGATGGTCACCAGCCAGACAAACGGTCTGCTTGGACTGGCAACTGCCCGGCGTACTCAGGGCGCGGCGGGGCGGAGTTCACCGGCCATTTCCAGGAGGGCGTTGAGCATTTTTACCGCCGCCTGCGGCTCAAGGTAGTTGGTGCCGGGCCACGTTTCGTAGCCGCCGAGCTCGAAGTGCCGAGGCGTCGGCAGATAACCGAAATAACCGTGGTTGAGTTCGATCAGGAATGAAGCCGCGAAGGGGCTACGGCGTTTGAATTCCAGTCCCATCTCTGCAAACGTTTCGCAGGGCGTGGTGCCGATGCAGACCTCGCCTATACGCAGTACCTGCAACGGAATTTTTGCCGGTGAGCCGGAGGCGGCGAGGTGTTGGACGCGCCCCGCGTAGCTGAGGCGCTGCACCCAGTCGGGCGTCGTAGCCCAGCGAGCGCCGACGGGGATGTCGCCGCTCGCGAGGCGCGGGGCGCGGGCCTCGGTCTCCTGGGCCCACGCGAGCAGCTCGGGACTGATGGTGCGCCAAGCGATGGCGGGCTCGCGGTAGCGCGCCGCCAGCGAGGCGGTGTCGCGCCAGGTCGCGCCGGTGAGTGCGCCGTTGACTTTGGCGGCCACATCGCGACCGACGAGGCGCATCTTTTCGTAGGCGGGCCGCCGCGGCTCGGCGCTGCGGAAATTGATGTTGTTGATGTCGCCGCTCGTGCCGTTGGCGAGGAGTGCGACGAAGGGCGGGCCGTCGTCCGCGACGGCTTGCAACCGTTGCAGCTCTTCGCAGAAAACCCCGAAGTAGTCGGCCGAGATCGTGCGGCCAGCGACGCCGCCTACGTAGTGCAGCGAAAAGGCCGCGAGGGTCGCGATGGGCCTTCCGCCCGGCTCGCGGAGCGCGATGAACGACACCGTGGGATCGGTCGGACCGGCAGGCTCCACCAGATCTTTGCTGCCGGCCGGCGGGTTCATCCGCACCCGTTCGACCTTACCGAAAGGGTTCGGCGGCACGGTGCCCTCGCGCATGAGCCACCGACGATTGAAGACGTGCTCCGGGGCCTCTACGCGGCCAAACGCAATGTGCGCGGGGCGCAGGAGATTCGCCGCACGCCGCACGCCGTCCGCGATGCGGCGGGCCACAAACCGTTGGTATTCGCCGAGCGGCTGCTCAAACGCGAAGCGGCTCGCTCCGAGCGCCGTGGCCGCGGAGTGCGTGTGCGTGCTGGAGATCATCACGTTTTCCGGCGGGATGCCGCTGGTTTCCGCAATGAGTCTCCGCGCCTCCACACTCACGCCGCGGTGGAGCCCAAGCAGATCGCAGACGACGAGCGCGAGTTTCGTGTGGCCGTCGTCGAGCACGAGGCAGCGTGCCTGCAGCTCGTCGTGGACGTCTTGCGCGGGAAACGGTGCGAAGCCGCCGACGATCAATGAACCGAGTTCGGGCGTGAGGTTACTCGTGGCGGCACCGGCGCGGAGGGGAGCGGTGGCGGCGCGGGTGTCCGTGAGGTGCGCGAGTGCGCAGGTGACGGCGAGAATCAGGGGAAAAGCGCGCATGGTAAGAGGCAGGGAGGGGGAGAGATCGGGCGAGCCAGCGAGAGGTCGCGGGGGGGGCGCGGCAGACTCAGCCGGAGAACTTCAGTCAAGAGCAAGGAGGCGGGAGCGGTGAGCAAGACGAAACGGGGGATGTCATGTTCAGGTCGGAGGGGGGGGGCGTGGAGCTGAGCGGGAGATGGTTCGCTGAGCTCTGGGCGATCGACGTTATCGATCCGACTCAGAATGCCCCTCCCTTGATACCGAGCCTCGGTTTGCGCGTAGGCGGCGGAGACGGTTTCCTTGATCCACTCGCAACCGATGCTGAGCGACAGCTCGGCGGCCGACGAGATGGGCGGGTGTCTGGGTGAAAAAATGAACCGGCCGTAGTCGTGGCGGTATGGCAGTTCGAACTGATCGTCGCGCCAAATGATCGTCGCGCCGGGCTTTGCGAAACGTTGCACTCCTGCACGATGCACTCCGCCACCACCGCCGTCGCTCACACAGAATCTGCCGGCCTTCCGGCCGAGCTCGAACAGCTCGTGCGTGGCCTCGCACTCCCTGATGGCCGCCGGGTGGGGCGACCAGGCCACGAGGTCGCCGAGGCGTGGGTGGCAGAGCAACTGCGGCAACGCGGCCTCGAACCGTACCAAGGCGAGCACTACGCGTTGCCTTACGTCGGCGGGCGGACCCGTTTCACGAATTTCGTAGGATTGATCCCCGGTCGCGACCAGTCGCTCTCGCCCCTACTGATCGGTGCCCATTACGATAGCGTGATCGACGGTCCTTGTGCCGACGACAACGCCGCGTCGGTCGCCCTCACCCTAGCGGTGGCCTCTCGTATCCGGCCTGGCCAACTCCGGCGCGATGTCGTTGTGGCACTTTTCGATGCCGAGGAGCCGCCTTATTTCCTGACCGATAGTATGGGGAGCATCCGGTTCTACGAAGAACAACGCGACCGTCGGGGTTTTCATGCCGTCATCATCAGCGATCTCATCGGACACGACGTCGGCTTCCGCACGCTGGGCGACGATACGCCGGAGGCGATCCGGCGTCTCGTGTGTGTCTTGGGGGCCGAGAGCCATCCCTCGCTACCCGGCTTGATCGAATCAACCCCGACGCCGCCAAACGTGAGCGCGATTGCTCTGCTCAACAGCTACGCGCCCGACCTCAGCGACCACCATATTTTCCGGCTCCACCATCATCCTTACCTTTTTCTGTCCTGTGGACACTGGCCGCACTACCACCGGCCCACCGATACCCCGGACCGGCTGAACTATGTCAAACTCGCCGCGCTGACGAACTGGATGACGGAATTGCTGCGTAAACTCGACGGGACCGAACTCCCGCCGTGTCGTTCCGCCGATCACAAGACCGACGCATTTGAAGCAGCCAGCATTGCCCGCGCCTTGCCGCCGGAGGTGCTCGCTCCACTCGGCCTGGCGACGCCCCGGACCCGCGCCGATGTGGACACGTTTGTCGGGCACCTCTTTCGCGAAACCTTTGAGTTAGGTTTCGTCGACTGACCCGAGTCGACGGTATTCAACGCGCCCCCCACGACGTCCGTCGGCTCGATCGCCTGGCGGGGGAATTAAGGGCTCCGCGCGTGGAAATTGTTCGGTGCCGCGCTGCAAGCACTCCACGGCGGCGGTAACAATCGCGGGGCGGTGTGGTTCGCGGGCGTGGCACGGATCACGTTTGATACTTCGCGATCAAGGAGGCCCGCATCTTGCCGTATTCTTCCGGGGAAATCTTTTTGTCCACGAGCAGGGCATCCAGTTTATTGAGCTCGTCGATAAACTCCTTAGTTTTGTTGGCCGCGGCGCTGGCCACGGCGGGCTGATCCGCTTTGGTCGAGAGCCGTACGCTGATGGTGTTGGGGGCGAGGTTGTATTGGGCCCCGGTCATCGCATCCACGCCCCAGCCGATCAGTCCGCCGGCGATGATGTTCCCGGCGACTGCGCCACCCATCGACTTGGTCACGGCGATACTCTCCGGTGTGAAGCCTTCCTTCTCGATTACCACCATGTGATTTTGCTTTCGGCTTAACGTCACTGTCGTCGGCGTGGTGCCCGCCGGTGAATTGTCCACCGTGACGCGGGCACCTGTGGGATCGGAGGATACGGGGATGATCTGGGTTGTTCCCTTCACGATGGTCGCGCAGCCCGAGAGGAGTGCGCTGGCTGAGGCGATGCAAAATAGGACAGGGAGCGTGGCGTGCTTTTTCATGGTTGTGAACACTGGTGGTTGAACGACCCGGTGAGCGGGTGAAATAGGGGCGCGGGGCAGCGCTCATTCAGTTGTCAGCACGACGACATTCGGCCGATCGCAGGCGAATACGTAGAGAGGCTCAACGTAGATCCGAGTCAGGCCGCAGGTTTCGGCGGTGGCCCTGGCCGCGATAAATTCGTGCAGCGCGCGCGTTGGCGTGATGATTGCGAGCAGCGTGATCATGGCGTTTATCGTACGCCCAGGGGTCGGACAACCGCGGGGGTAGGGGGCTCGGAAACGATCGCCGCCTCCTCATCATGTCGCCTGTCGCCGATCGACTTCTCTACGCGGGAATCGACGCGCTCAGCTCCGGCAGATGAGTCCCGGCGCGGGGGATCCCGCTGCAGGTCGCGTCGAGATTCAACTGACGCCACATGCGTTCGACGGCATGGGCGAGGGCGGACACATCGCCGCGCGCATCGTGGCGGCGGCCCTGGAACTGTGTGACCTGCGTGCGGGTGAGGACGGCGTCGAGCCCGTGGCTGGTTCCACGCGTCGTGCCAAAGAGCCGTTTTGAGAAGTGCATCGAATCAATCAATGCGACCGGCCGAGGGTTGAGCTGCTTCTGTTCGCAGGCCGCAGTGAGAAACTTAGCGTCGAATCGTTGGCCGTTGTGCGCGATCAACACGGCATCACCGACAAAGTGGGAGAATGCCGCCAGGGCTGCGGCGACGGGCGGTGCGCCGGCGACATCGCGGTTAGAGATGCCGGTGAGTCCGGTGATGAAGCTCGGGATGGTCGCCTCCGGTCGGACAAACGTCGCGAACACGTCCTCGGTGACGACTCCTCCTGGTCCGAGGCGTGCGGCGGCGATCTGGATGATCTCGTCGAAACGCGACGAGAGCCCGGTCGTTTCCAAATCGAACACGACAAAATCACAATTCATGGTACGGGAGAGACGAACACAGGGTTTTCGGCAAAGAGGTTTCTCGTTCGCGTCCGCTTCAGTAGAGTTTCGCGACGGCGACGGCCGCTGCTTTCACCCGCTGGCGCAGCTCCGCGGGACCTACGACTTCGGCCTGATCGGCCCAGCCCATGATCCAGCGTTGAATCTCATCGAGGCTATTGAGGTGCAGTCGCAATTCCAGGCGACCACCGGCCAGCTCGCGGGACTCCTGGGTCTCGTGCCAGAAGCGCTCGCGGACCTGAGCTGCTGCGGTGGGTGTGAAGCGAACGACTACCCGGTGGTCGCCGGTGCCGACAAACGCGCCGAAGGATTTCGCGTAATACGTTTCCGGTGAAAAATCGCTCGGCTTCGTGAACTTCTTGGATCCGACCGTGACTTGCTGGATACGGCTCACCGCGAAAGTCCGGAGGGCGTCGCGCTCGGCGTCGTGGCCCACGAGATACCAAGCGTTTTCCCGATTCGCGAGATGGTAGGGCTGCATGCGGCGCGTCTCCGCGGTGGTGCTTCGCGGTTTCAGGTAGGTGAATTCGATTTCCCGGGACTTCAGCACCGCATGGCTGATCCGCTCAAAAATCTGCAAGTCGGCTTTGCTCGGCCCGAATTGATGGAAGGATACGTTGGCGAGACTGCCCGCCGGAGAGAAGCTCACTTGGTCCCGCAACCCGGCGGAGAGCTTGTCGAAGGCGTGCGCGAGTTGGTCGTGGAACGGCGTGCCCCGGTATTGATCGAGGGCCTTCTGCGCCACGAGCAGCGCGAGCAGTTCGCCCTCACTTACCTGCACGGTGGGGAAATTTTTAACCGGGTGGGCATAACGCCACGCGTAGATTTGGGCGTCGTATTCGACCGGCAGACCCAGCTGGTCGCGCATGAAATCGAGGTCGCGGGCGATGGTCTTGGTCGAGACTTCGAGGAGGTCGGCCAGCTTGGTGCAGTTGGTGAGCCGCGCGTCCTGAAATTCCTCATGGATGCGCATCATGCGGGCCAGCGGAGGACGTGAGCGGAGAGGCTGCGTGGGCGTGGCCATGGGACAGCGAGTGTCCAAGGGCCGAGTTAAGACGCAAACCGAGATTTCCCCCCTGAGAAACGTTAAGTTACTGTATTCAGCGATCCGCGACGAACGGAGGCGGTGCGTCGGCAACGCCCGGTCGTGGCGAGGTCTTAATCGTGGGCGGTGAGCCGCGCCATGATCACCTTGCGCAGTTGAGCTTCGGTCACGCGCGGCCATTTCAATTTTCGTAGCCACAGATTGGTTTTCTCCACGTCGAAGGCTTCGGGGTCGAGAGGACGGCCCAGCCACTCCTTCATGCTTTTGTGCTCCGGGTGTTTCCGGTTCTCGAGGATCTTGAGCAGATCGTCGTAGCCCGGAGTGCCGCCGCAATCCTCTGGCGGGCAGGCGCGGGCACCCTCGAGGCAGCGCGCGGACGAGGACTCCGCCGTATCCGGCGAGATTTTTTCCACCGTAATCTCGTGCTCCCAAGAATCGCCGAAGTCGTATTCGTAGCGGAAGACATCCTGCTCGCGCGGGGCGATTTGCCGGAGAGTAAACCGGCGCTCTTCGAGGATTGGCAGGTCGGCATCAAACTCAGCAGAGTGGTGGCGCGTGTCCGATTAGTAGTCCTCGCCCACCTTGAATTGGTGCAGATGGCTGTTGGTCCAGCCCATCGCGACCTGCAGGACGGCATGCAGCCAGTCGAGCTTGGCGTCGGCGGGCACGTGTAATCGCCGCCAAATGGGCGTCGCGCTGCCGAGCAGGACGACGTTCAACTGGTAGATCGGGGCGTTGGCTTTCCCGGCTGCGGTTTCAGAGATGGAAATCATGCGGTTGAAAGAGACTCATCTAGGCCATCACGTGAAGCCCGATTCTCGATTCTGCGGGTTGGCTGCGCAGCGGACTTCGGCGTGCTTCCGATCGTCGACGCGCACCGACGTGCTGGCCTAAAGCCGCGTCCAGCGGAGGTGAAGAGTCGCCTATGGGCCTTGGCTCGCCAGAGGTAATTCATCGGGCGCGGGGCCGAGTTCGAGGCTTTGCTGTGGTTCGGAGCGTTGGGCGGCGAGCTTGCTCCAACTCGCCTCCAGGTCCTGTCGCAACCAAGCGCGCAGGGTTTTTGCCGCGGGACTGCCGACCGGTAGCTTGCCGATATTTTCCAGCGTCGCGAGGGCTGCGACGGTGAGTGCTGCGAGAGGCACGCTCAGCGTCGTGACTTTTTGCAGCAGAAAGCGCGGCTCGGTGGCCACGAGTTTGACGACGACGCCTTGGCCTTCGCCATACACGACCAGGTGCAGGTCGGTCGTCGCGCCGGTCAGCTCACAGCGAGGCAGGTGCGTGGCGGAGTCGTCCTCGAAGATCACTTGTTGGCCCGTGGCATCAGCGGTGCGCGGTGAGTGCGCGTCACCCGTGCGGATCAGCGAGGCAAGCACGCGCCCGGGCACGGAGCGGCCGTGGCGCACGCCCGTCTCCCGGAGGCGCTTGGCGGCGGCGGTCGAAAGAGTGTAGGTGATGACGCGGTCGCGATCTTTGGCGAGAATCTGCGGCGGCTTGCCGGTGGTGCTGTGGAAAAGGGGCATGGTGGCGAGGGGTTAGCGAGGACGTGGTACTGGGGCGGATACGGCAATTCCGTGGGCGTCGTCTGATTGCCAACGGTGATGAAGCTCCCAGATCCGGTGAGAGTCGTGCCCGCGGTGCTTCTGGTCGGGTCGCATGGCTACGCGGGCTTTGAAGTTGGGGTAGTCGATGTCTCGGGTGAGCAGGGTGGTGATGCGCTCGCTCTCGCTCGGCGTGATGATGATTCGACGGCGGTAGTCGGCGTTGAGCGTTTTGAGGATGGGCGCCGCGTTACTGGTGAGTGTCTGGAGGTTTTCGAGATCGCAGCGGGTGCGGGCGCGGACCTGAGTTTTATCCGGCTCCGTCCGCGAGCGAGTGATGGAGTAGAAGCCGTGTGGGGTGAAGAGCCACATGTTAGTGAGTGGGGATACGTTGGCCGGTGGTTGGATCGATTACGTCCGGAGTGGGCGGAGTCTCGGGCCGCGGTTTCTTAAATGATGGGGTCGGCATCGCCTCGTTGACTGACCAGTGTTCGGAGCTGCTCATTTTGCAGAAACTCGCGCCTTCGCTGCGGAGGACCTTGCGCGAACGCGTGTAATTTTCGGTGTCGGCGAGTCGGACCAGGGCGCTGGCGAGGAGGTTCAGGCCGTCGGCAATCTGCTCGTCCCGCGCGTAGGCTCGTAGCTTCACGATGCCGGCTTCGAGCATTTGCTTGGCACCGGCGACGTCACCGGCGTCACGCTTGGCGAGGGCCTGGTTCAGGATCTCCGCCGCCTGTTGGGCTGAGACCCACGGGAGCACATTTTCGTTGATTTGGATATCTTCGCGGGACTGCGTGGGACGAACGCGAATGGTGTGCCGCTCGACGTGCGAGCTTACGCCGGTCGTGGTGATTTTATCGTAGAGGATTTCGACTGCGGTGAGCACTTCGCCATCGAGGTTGGCGGCAGGGGTGGTGGAGCCCGCGATCAACGGGATGGGCAAGACCGCCAGAGCGAAAATGGCGACGCGCTCCTCCTCGGAGGTGAGATCGCCGATGGGGAATTCATGGCGACCGTCGGGCAGCGTGATATCGTTGTAGCCGCCCAGTGAGCGAATGCCGTCCACGAAATCGAGCGACTTGAAGCGCAGCCGCAGATTTTGCACGGTGATATTTTGGAGCCCATCGAGTTCGGCGCGGAAGATTTCCGGGAGCTTGTCGGCGCTGTTGGCATCGTAGAACGAGCCGCCGGTGGCGCGGGCGAGTTCGCCCAGCAGATCCTCGTCGTAGCCGTTTCCGAACCCGAGCGTGCTGGTGCGAATGCCGTCGCGCTCCAAGCCGTCAGTGACGACCTGCTTCACCTGCGCAGGCTCCGTGATGCCGATGTTGAGAATGCCATCGGTGAGGAGCAACTGACGGCGCACGGTGCCGGCCGGCGTGCCGCGCAATTCATCGCGACCCAGCATCCAGCCACCCGTTAGATTAGTGCTGCCGCCGGTCTGGATGTCATCAATGCGATCGAGGACGGCCTGCTTGCTCGACACCGGACCCATCGGGATCACGACCGAGGCGGCATCGTCGAAGGTGATGAGGGCGAAGTTGTCCTCGCGGCGGAGGTTCTGCACAACGGTTTTGGCAGCACGTAGGGCCGAAGCCAAAGGGGGGCCGCTCATGGAACCGCTGCGATCGAGCACGACAGAAAAGGCGATGGGGTGGTCGCGGTGCCCGGAATGGCCGGGGGCGGTGAATTGGAAGGCGAGGTGAACGGGCTGGGCGCTATTGGCGAGGATGGCCTGATAATCGAGTTGGACGGTCGTTTTCATAGACCACCAGCATAGACGATGGGGTAGGACAAACGCGGTCTGATGGCTATCGACGTGGGTGGTTAAAATCGTCGCCCAGCGGAGCACAGTCGAGCGGTCAAACCGGACCCCTCCCCACGCTGGTGCGGAGAACGGGGCCGCAGGCACGTCGCGGGTACCTGTGGCGCAACCGCGGACGTCGGTAAAGGGGCTGTGGAGGACGCCGCGCGGCAGGCGGAAAAGCAAACGGCAGCCTCGAAAGGCTGCCGTGAAAGCTTGCGGGATGCTCGGCCTACTCAGCGCTTAGCTTTGGTCTTACGTTTGGGCTTTTCGCCATCGTCGCTGTCCTCGTCGTCGTCGTCGTCATCCTCGTCGTCGCTATCTTCGTCATCCTCGTCGGCGTCGTCATCCGTATCGTCGTCGTCGCCTTTCTTCTTTTTCTTTTTCTTTTTCTCGCCTTCATCGGCTGGTTTCTCGGCGCCGCCTTCCTCATCTTCGTCCCACTTCAGGGATTCGTCGTTTTTGAGTTTTTCCTCCTCGGCTTCTTCGAGATCGGGAAGATCGACATCGGACTCGTCCTCGGCGCCTTTGGCGGGGGCTTCGTCATCCGTGTCATAACCGGCGGGCATGTAATCGAGAATAGAGGTCAGCTCTTCGAACGTGTGGACGGCCTTACCTTGGATGAAGTGGCTGTTTTGCTCTTCACGGAGTTCGTCTTCCACTTCGTCGACAGACAATTTGGCCTCGAAGGCGAAAAGGTCGTTGAGCAATTTCACGCGGCAGCGCGTAAGGTGGTCGAGGAGATCGGCGTAGGGCCCGTTTTCCTCGTCGAGCACGTCGGCGAGTACGAAGAGCTTTTCCTCAGAGTCGAAAAGTGAATCCTTCACGCGTTTGAGGCGGACCTTGCCTTCGCCGAGGTCTTTATCGATGCGAAAGCGAATGAAGGCCGACTCGAAAACATCCTGATCGAACCCGTAATCGCGCACGGGATCGACGAGTTCGATTAAGTGGGCGAGCTGGCGTGGATCGACGATGCTGAGGCCGTCCACATCCCAACGGACGGGGTCGCTGGTTTCGGCGACCCACCAATTATGGTCGTCTCCGAGACGAACGATGCACCAGTCGAGAGTGGAAGTAGCTTTAGCCATGATTCAGATGAGAATTTTTCGCAGCGTGCGAGGGGAGTTTTAAAAAACAAGCACAAAAACGGTCAGCGGGTAACAGCTCGGTTACGAGGAGGGCGGCGGTGGAAAATCTTGGATTTCTTGGACTTTGGCGTGTGGCTCTTGCCATTTCGGGGGTGACTTTCACGTTCAAACAATGGGCCATTTTTACGAAAAACTTTTTCGACGGACGTTATTCACGCTCGACTCCGAGGTCGCGCATGAGCGCGGAGTCGACGCCATGGCGTTGCTCGGGGCGTTCCCGCCGCTGTGCCGCGCGTTGGAGGCGTGGTCGTCGCTGCCGGCGGCGACGAGGCCGGTCGAGGCGTTTGGGCTGAAGTTCCCCAACGCGGTGGGCCTGGCGGCCGGTTTCGATAAGAATGCCCGCGCGTGGCCAGCGGCAGCGGCACTGGGGTTCGGTCACGTAGAGATCGGCACGGTCACGGCGTTGGCCCAATCGGGGAATCCGCAGCCGCGGATGTTTCGTTACCCTGCGCAGGAGGCGGTGATCAACCGGATGGGTTTTAACAATGAAGGTGCGGTGGCGGTCGCGGCCAGACTGGCGAAGCAACCGGGACCGGCCGCGCGTCGCATCCCGCTGGGCGTCAATTTAGGTAAGTCGAAAGTCGCCGATCTCGATCAGGCGGCAGAGGACTATCTCAGCAGTTTCGCCCTCCTCGCGGACTACGCGGACTATGTGGTGCTCAATGTTTCCAGTCCCAACACGCCTGGGCTGCGGCAGCTGCAAGACGAGGCGAGACTGCGCGAATTGCTCGGTGCCGTCACGCGCGCCAATCGCCAGCGCGCAGCTGAGCCCGGCAAGCGGCGCGTGCCCATCTTGTTGAAAATCGCCCCGGATCTCACTTGGCCCCAGATCGACGCGGCTTTGGGGGTGATCGCGGAGTTCTCCCTCGACGGGATCATCGCGACCAACACCACGCTGGCGCGGCCGGGACCGTTTGCCAAGGTACCGGAAGCTGGCGGATTAAGCGGTGCCCCCCTGCGCCGCCGGTCAACGGAGATTATCAATTACATCGCGCGCACGACGGGCGGGCGGTTGCCGATCATCGGCGTCGGTGGTATCACGGACAGCGTGAGCGCCGGGGAGAAGCTCGATGCGGGCGCGACCTTGGTGCAGGTCTATACGGGAATGATTTATCGCGGGCCGTTTTTCGCGGCAGCATTGGCTCGGGCCCTCGTCGCGCGGCAACAGAACTGAGGTTGCAAGGACGCGGAACCGCGTGGGCTGAGCGGTCGACAGTTTTTTTTCGCGAGATGATTTCAGGGCTGGACAATGCGAAATGGATTCACCTTAGTCCGCCTTCCTCGCTTCCCAGCTGCCCGGGTGGTGGAATTGGTAGACACACACGTTTGAGGGGCGTGTGCCGTAAGGCGTGCAGGTTCGAGTCCTGTCCCGGGCACCAAATAGCACTTCCCCCCGCAAGGGGTTTGGTGCCTTCGAGAGGAGTGGGACGCGACAAGCGTTTAGGTAGGGATGGCCCAAGGAAAATCCTCAGGCGCTGAAAAATTGCAGGAAAACGGTTTTCGGGAAATCATGCGTTTCGTGCTGATTTTCCGCATTCGTCCCGAAATCTCCTGGGGAATGTTTTGATATCAATCGCCCAAAAAATTCAGACTTTGATCTGCCGAGTAGCCGAGAGGGCCAGCGAGGGGTGATCCGTCCACTCGCTGGCGCTCGCGGCTACCGAAAAGTCCAGACTTAAAAGGATGTTGGTATGAAACGTCGATTTTACCGGCTAATTTTTAGGTATTTATGAATTCGTTGGTCTGTTCGATCTGCAGCGAGTGTTTATCTTTGCGCAAGCGGGGTGCCACCTTACGGAGGCGGCCGGCAGCAGCGGGCCAAAGCGCCGGCCGGCCGCTTCGTCACCCTCCCGATGCTGGCGCGTGGGGTGATGGCGCTCCCCTGGGGCCGGGAGGTGATCGCGAAAATTCAGGGTTGAACCGGCTCGGCTAATTAATGGTCATGTCCGGGCCGAGATGATCCATTCCCGTCTCTGACGGTTATGTGGAGCCTGCTTCGGCCCCTGAGAAATCCCTCCCCATGAACAAACTCCTTGTCGTCATCGCGCTCGCTGCCGCCCCGTTGCTGAACGCGGCCGAAGCCTATAAAATCGCCGTCATCCCCAAGGGCACGACGCACGAATTTTGGAAATCGATCAACGCCGGCGCGGTGAAGGCCGAGCGCGAGATCAATGCCGCAGCGGGCCATGAGGCCGTGAAAATCATTTGGAAGGGTCCGCTGAAAGAGGATGACCGGGAGCAGCAGGTGCAAGTCGTCGAGAATTTTGTCGGCCGAAAAGTGAACGCGATCGTGATCGCGCCCCTCGACCGCCGGGCACTGGTGGCCCCCGTCGAGGGTGCGATCAAGGCGAAGATTCCCGTGATCGTGATCGACTCCGGCCTCGAGACCAAGGCGATCTCCAGCTACGTTTCCACGGACAATCGCGAGGGCGGGCGCATCGCCGGCCGGCAGCTGGGCAAGCTCCTCGGAGGGAGAGGCAACATCATCATGCTCCGCCTGCAAGTCGGCTCGGCCAGCACGGAAGAGCGCGAGGAAGGCTTTTTAGAAGCGATCAAGAAAGAGTTTCCTAGCATCAAGATCCTTTCGAGCGATCAACACGCCGGCGCGTCGCGCGATACGGCCAAGCAGGCTTCGGAGAATTTGCTCAACCGTTTCGGAAAACAACTGAACGGAATTTTTGCGAGCAACGAGTCGGCTACCGCCGGGATGTTGCTCGCGGTGCGTGACGCTGGTCTGGCGGGCAAGGTGAAATTTGTCGGCTTTGATTCTGGCGAGACCCTCAACGCCGGCCTGATGTCTGGGCACATTGATGGCCTCGTGGTGCAGAATCCGATGCGCATGGGTTACCTCGGGGTGAAGACCGCCTACGCTATCTTGAAGGGTGAAACCGTTCCGCCGATGATCGACACGGGAGTGGGCTTTGTGACGAAGGCGAACTTCAACGACCCCGCGATGGCGGAGATGGTGCATCCGCCGCTCGACAAGTATTTGAAGTGATGACCGCGACCGCCGGGCTGCGACTGGTCGACATCCAAAAGCGCTTTGGCGCGACGCGCGCGCTGCGCGGGGTCTCGTTCGACATCGCCCCCGGCGAGATCCATGCGCTGATCGGTGAGAATGGTGCGGGCAAGAGCACGCTGATGAAAGTGCTGAGCGGCGCGCATCCCGCCGACGCCGGGACGATGGAGCTGGGCGGGCGGCCCTACCTGCCGGCTGATCCGCATGACGCGCGAATGAAAGGCGTCGCGATGATTTACCAGGAGCTCAATCTCGCGCTCCATTTGTCAGTGCAGGAAAATATTCTTCTCGGTGCCGAGTCTGCCTCCTTGGGCTGGATCGACCACGGCCAATCTCGCGAGCGGGCGAAGTCCGCCCTCGCGCAATTGGGACACGAGAGCATCGCTCTGGACCGTTGCGCCGGAGCGTTCTCCATCGCGGAGCAGCAAGTGATCGAGATTGCCCGCGCCCTGCTGACCAAGCCGCAGGTGCTGATTATGGATGAGCCGACGAGCAGTCTCACGCGGGCCGACACGGAAAAACTCTTCGCGACGATTCTCCGGCTGCGCGCGCAAGGGGTGAGTATTATCTACATCAGTCATTTTCTCGAAGAGTGTCGCCAGCTGTGCGACCGCTATACGGTGTTGAAAGATGGTGAGACGGTCGGCACGGGACAGATGAAGGCGGCGACGCTTGATCACATCGTCACGTTGATGACCGGGCGGGAGGTGACTGATCTTTATCCTCGCAGCGCGCACGCGCGAGGGGCGGTCGTGCTCGACGTCAAGGCGGTCGCGAGCGAGCCGCGCCTCAAACGGGCGAGTTTTCAGGTCCACGGGGGAGAAATTTTTGGAGTGGCCGGTCTGATCGGCGCGGGGCGCACGGATTTGTTGCGGGCGATTTTTTCCCTTGATGCGCTGGCCGCTGGCGCAGTGTGCATCGTAGGCGAGGGCAAGGAGACGGCGACGCCGTGCCGGCGTTGGCGGCAGGGGTTGGGTTTTCTGAGTGAGAATCGCAAGGAGGAGGGGCTGATGCTCAACCAGTCCATCGCGGACAATCTCACCCTCACGAAACAAGATTCGTTTGGTCGCTGCGGTTGGATCAACGGTCGCCGGCAG
>CANIJN010000147.1 GCA_947467625.1 Opitutia bacterium
CGCCGTCGCCAGCGCCTGCGCCGACAACGCTCCGCCCACCTGAAACCGCAGGGTCAGGTCGGCAACGGTGAGCTGTGCCGGGCGTGCCATTTATCCTGATTATGAATAGATTTAATTTTATATCTTCAATCATAAACTTCATTTTATCATTATCTTACCATAAAACATATTTTATCTGTGCATAGATAATAGTCGCGATCTATACCACCACCAAATCCTTCTCCACCCGCAGATTCCCGATCATAAAATCCTGCCGCTCCGTGACGATAAAGCTCCCGCCAAAATCGCCCTTGCGCGAGTTGAAATCGAGCGCACGCTATCAGCCATGCAGTTCGCGTGGGATGCCGCTAAGGCCGCTGTCAACCTCGCCAAACACGGCGTCGATTTTGCGCGGGCCACCCTCGTCTTTGCCGATCCCGCCCGGCTCACCGCGGTCGATCCCCGCCATCCCGTCGAGCGAAGGGAAAACACCATCGGTCGCGTGGCCGATGCCCTGCTCCTCACCGTCACCCCTACCGACCGCGCCGGCGTCACCCGGCTTATCTCGGCCCGCCCCGCGAGCCGCCACGAAAGAGAACTCTATTATGTCCCTCGTTAAAATGACCCTCGCTGAGGCTCTGGCCCGCCCGATCACCGTCACCGAGCGCACCCATTTCGCCGCTCTCGCCACCAAGCCCGACGCCCAAATTGACTTCTCCGACCAGCCCGAAATCACCGCGGCCGCCATCGCTGTCGGCCACGTCCTCGTCACGGGACGCGGCGGCGTGCGCACCGGTGCGGGCCGCAAGTCGCTGGGCAAGCTCCGCAAAACGGTGAAGCTCTCCCCCGCCGCCATCCGCCGCTTTCAAGCCTACGCCAAACGGAAGCGCCTGCCCGATTTTTCCGCCGCCCTCGAAGCCGCCAGCCGCACGCTCTGAACGCAGCCCGCCAATCTCAGAACACACCTCACTTTACACCGCCACCAGATCCTTCTCGATCCGTAGATTTCCAATAATAAAATCCTGCCGCTCCGGGGTGTTTTTCCCCATGAAGAACGTCAGCAACTCGTCGCTGTTGTGCAGGTGGTTCAACGTCAGCGGATCGAGGCGGATGTTCTCGCCGATGAAATCCTTGAACTCGCCCGCGGAGATTTCCCCGAGACCCTTGAAGCGCGTGATCTCGTGGGTCGCGCCGAGCTCCGTCACCGCCGTTTGCTTCTCCTGTTCCGAGTAACAGTAAATCGTTTTCTTCTTATTGCGCACACGGAAGAGCGGCGTATCCAAAATAAACAGATGACCGTTGCGGATCAAGTCAGGGAAGAATTGCAGGAAAAACGAAATCAGGAGCAGCCGGATGTGCATGCCATCCACGTCGGCATCCGTCGCGATCACGACTTTGTTGTAGCGCAGGCCGTCGAGGCCTTCTTCGATGTTCAGCGCGGATTGGAGTAGATGAAACTCCTCGTTCTCGTAGATCACTTTCTTCGAGAGCCCATAGGTGTTGAGCGGTTTACCCTTCAACGCGAACACCGCCTGCGTCTGCACATCGCGCGTCGCCGTCAGTGAACCCGCCGCCGAGTCGCCCTCCACAATGAAGAGCGTGCTCTCTTCTGCACGGGAGTTTTTGTCGCCGAGGTGCAGGCGACAATCGCGCAGCTTTTTATTGTGCAGCGAAGCCTTCTTCGCGCGGTCGCGGGCGAGGCCGCGGATGCCGGCGAGCTCTTTGCGCTCGAGTTCGCTTTCCTCAATTTTCCGTTTCAACACCTCGGCGGTCTCCTTGTTTTTGTGGAGATAAACGTCGAGCGACTGCTGCATGAACTTGCCGATAAATTCCTTCAGACTCGGACCACTCGGGCCCACTGCCGCCGAGCCGAGCTTCGTCTTCGTCTGCGACTCGAAGACCGGCTCCATCACGCGCACCGCAACCGCGGCGTCGATCGACTGTCGGATGTCCGCCGCGTCGTAGTCCTTCTTGAAAAAATTCCGGATCGTATCGACGAGCGCCTCGCGAAACGCCGCGAGGTGGGTGCCGCCCATCGTCGTGTGCTGGCCGTTAACGAAGGAGTAATATTCCTCGCCATAGTGCGCGCCGTGAGTGATCGCGACCTCGATGTCTTCACCCTCCAGATGCACGATCGGATAGAGCGGCTCGCCGCTGAGATTTTTCTGGAGCAGGTCCTTAAGGCCGTTTTCCGAACGGAAGGATTTTCCATTAAGGGTGAGCGTGAGCCCGCGATTGAGGAAAGCGTAGTTCCAAAGCATGTCCTCGATGAACTCGAGGCGGAATTTGAAATCCTTTCCAAAGAGTGCTTCGTCGGGCGTGAATTCCACGAGCGTGCCCGTGCGTTCGTCGCTCTTCACTGTCTTGTGGTCCTTCTTCAGTTTCCCTTGGGAAAATTCTACGAGTTTTGTCTGCCCATCGCGAAACGCCTGCGCGCGATATTCGAAGGCCAACGCATTGACGGCTTTCTGGCCAACGCCGTTCAGGCCGACCGATTTCTGAAACGTCTCGCTGTCATATTTCGCGCCCGTGTTGATGATGGAGACGCAGTCGATGAGTTTCCCCAGGGGGATGCCGCGGCCGTAATCGCGGATGCTCACCGTGCGCTCGTTGAGCACGACCTCGATCCGCTTGCCCGCGCCCATCGTAAATTCGTCGATGCAATTATCGATCGTCTCCTTGATGAGCACGTAAATGCCATCCTCGGCGTGCGTGCCATTGCCGAGCCGCCCGATATACATCCCCGGACGCAGGCGGATGTGCTCAAGGGAGGAGAGCGTTTTGATCGATGCTTCGGTGTAAGCTTGGGCCATGGGTGGAAGCGGCAAGCAGAGGCAGGCGACGCGCGTTGACAAGCGCGTTTGCGGCACTTGCAGCGCTTGCCGCCCAGCCCCATCAGCCCAAGCTGCGGTCTCTCCCCTATGAAAACACTCCTCATCGTCCTCGGCGTGCTCGCCGCGCTCGGCATCGCCGCCGTCATCTCGCTCCAATTCTTCCTCAGCTCCGCCGTCACGGCCGGGGTCAATACGTTCGCGCCCAAGCTCACGCAGACCAGCGTCGTGCTCCAGAGCGCCTCCATCTCCCCGCTCACCGGCAGCGGCACGCTCACCGGCCTCGTCATCGGCAATCCCAAGGGCTGGGGAGAGGCCCCACTCTGCACCCTCGGCAAGGTCCATATTGACGTCGCTCCGTTTTCCCTTCTCAGCGACCGCATCCTCATCAACGAAATCGTCGTCGATGCGCCTGAGATCAACTACGAGACCAAGATCATCGCGAGCAACGTCGCCGATCTCCTCAAAAGCGTTGAGTCGGCGCTCGGCAGTGGCAAGAACACCGCCTCCCTCGCAACCACCAAGGATGGCAAGCCCATCAAGGTCGCGGTGAAAAAGTTTCGCCTCACCAGTGCTCGCGTCCGCCTCGGCGCTGGCGGAGCCGGCATGACCATCCCCATGCCCGACATCGAACTCAACGATCTCGGCACCACCGGAGAGGGTCTCACGCCGGAGCAACTCACAACCACCATCGTAAAGCAGGTCGCCGGCAATGTCGTCGCCGCCACCGTTAATGCCGGCGGCGACATCGCTAAAACCAGCGGCGCGGCCGCCGTCGAGGGGGCCAAGCAAGCCGTCGAGGGCCTCAAGAGTCTCTTCGGCGGCGACCAAAAGAAAACGCCATTACCCTGACCTTCCCATCGTACCTCCCGGAGCGAGCGCGTTGCGCCAACCCGGTCGCGCAGGGGGACCGCTGCGGGGGCGCATCTTTTCTGGCCTCTCCAACCCGCAGTCCCTTTCGCCAGTGAGGGGAACCATCCGCGGGAATGTCCCCTTCCCCGCTCGACGCCGCACCCATCCCGCGGGCCCACCTTCCACATAGCTCCCAGCCCGAATTTCCCGATTTCGTCCCGCTTCCGCGCTCTCCGCCGACTAGAACTCTTATTGCGATTTTCACGACAGTCCTTTTCCTACTTCGAGCCCCTCATGCAGCAGACACCCTCGCCTTCCTCAAGCGCCTCCCCTCGCTCGCTGCGCTGTTTGACCGCCGCGGGAGCCTTGGTCGCCTTGGCCGGCAGTGCAGGCGCCGCGTGGTGGTTCTGGGCGGCGCCTCCCCTGCCCCCGACCTCCCCCCCCTTTGTTTTTCGCGACGGATTTGAAGACCCGACGAAAACCGACGATCTGTTTCCCGGCGACGCCACCCCACTGAAAAATCCACCGCATCAAGCCCGCGCAGTCTCCCCGGGCAATACCATGGCGGTGACGACCGAACGCGCGCATTCGGGCCGCCACGCGTTGAAATTTATCGCCGCACCCTTCGATGGGAAAAAAACATCCGAAGCCGACATCGAACGCGAGGGACTCCGCTTTGTGAAGGGCGACGACGTGTGGTTCAGCGCGTGGTATTGGCTGGAAGGCACGACGGAAGCATCGACCGTCTTCCTCTGGGATCTCGAGTCCACCGCTCTTCGCAACACCCCCGGACGCCGACTCTTTTTACGGGACGGCGAAATGGTCGCCTCCGACTTGGGAAAATGGTGGACAGCTAAAAAATTTCGTGCGTCCGAAGGCGCGCCTAAATTCCCGAAAGACCGCTGGGTGGAAGTAAAAATCCATCTCTATCTTTCCGATGGTGCCGATGGCCGGATGCAAGTTTGGCAGGATCAGATCAAGGTGCTCGACGAAGCGGGCAAGACCTTGCCCCGGGCGAAGACGGTTTACGATCGCATGCAGGTCGGCGTCACGGCGAATACCGGGCGGACCACCGCGCAAACCCTGTTCGTCGACGACGTCGTGCTCTCGAATCGGCCACTGTGAGCCGCGGACCGGCGGCTTCCCTCCGCCTCCGGCCAGCCGATCGCAGCCCCGAAACGTGCTCCCAGACCGCGCCGACTTCGCGCGTCTGACCACCGGCCACCCCCTCACGGCCCAAACACCCACAGCCCCATCGCCTTCATCCGTTTCTCCAAGCCAAAGCGCGTGAAGAGCTTTTCCGTTTCCGACGGCGACCGCCGCTCCGCCCGCAAGGTTTCATCCCCCGCCAGCGCCCGCACGCTATCGACGATCACGGCGGCCGAATCGTCGATCAACTGCGGCGACACCTTGTCGATTGTATCCGCCATGTCGTGATAGTGGCGCACCGACTCGCGCGGAATCGGACCGTTGAAGGTCAGCGCGCGCACGCCGGCGAGTTGGTAGGGTGTATGATCGCTGCCGATCCAGTTGATATTCTCCACTCCCTTCGCCAGCCGCGCCGCTGGTTCCCGCGCCGCCTGCCACCGTGCCAATGCCGGCACGAGCGAATCGTCGCCGAGCGCGTTCACGCCGATGGGCACGCCGACCATATCTAGATTCATCATCGCCACGACGGGCGTCGTCCCGAGCTGCGCCGCCGCCAACCGCGATCCGGCGAGCCCCTGCTCCTCGCCATTAAACCAGATCAGCTCGACCGTGTGATGAAGGGTCGCACCGCGCAGGGCCACCGCCAAAGCGTAGAGCTGCGCAATCCCGATGCCGTTGTCCATCGCGCCCTGCCCGAGATCCCAGCTGTCGAAATGCGCGCCGACCACGAGTCGCGAAACAACGCGACCCGGCACGACGAGTCGCAGATTCGCCGTGGCCACCTCGCGACAGCGCGACTTCGTTTCCATCCGTAAACGCACCTTCGTGCCGCGCGCCAAGAGCCGCTGCAGCCAGCGCCCTTCCTCCTGCGCGAGCGAATAAATGGGTATCGGCAGAGGCGTGCCCGAAAAACTCCCCGTGCGCGCCAGCAATTGCCCGCCACCCTCGCGGTTAATGAACAGCACGGCCCGCAGCCCTCGCGCCACCGCCATCGCCACAAGCTCACTCGTCTGCAACGCCGTGGTCGGCGCGAGCACGCCGATGCGTCCGCGCGTTTCCAGCTTATCCAAATCGGCATCCTTCGCATTGCCCAAATCGACGATGTCCGCGTCGAAGGCCGCGTGCGCCTCCGCATACCCGAGCGCGGCCACCCGCAACCGTCGCGCAAACGGCGCGAGCACCTCCACCCGGTCGTCTCCGCGCTCCCAACCAGGCATCGTGAACGGAATGTTTTCCGGCGCATAACCGAGCGCGCGCAGCTCCGTCGCGAGCCGCTCCATCGCGCCGGCATTAGCCACACTGCCCGTCAGCCGCCCGCCGAAATCGTCGCAAAGTTTTTCGAGGAAAGCGTGCGGCGTCGCCGGTTCGGCCGCTCCCAATGTAACCCCGACGCAAACCACCAGCATCACGCGCCGCCAATAAGAGCGGACGCCCGTCCGCCTTGCCCAGTTCAATCCACTCACAAGGCGAACCGCAGTCTGCCCCTCTTTAAGGTAATACGGCATCGGTAATTGTGAGCGTGTTGAAATCGAGCACGCGCTTCAAGCGGCCGTGCGTCATCGTGAGTATGCGACCGCCGACCGCCCCGTTGAGATACGGCCCGGCGAAGAGTTTCCACTGCCCCGCATAATCCACCACCCGCCCATCGACGCGGGGCGCGGCACCGTAAGCGACCTCGATTTTCTTCCCGCGCAGCGTGGTGAAGGTCACGCGTGGGGTCGGCGTCAACGTGATCTCAAGCGGCAGTCCGCGAATCGCCGCCTTGAACGCGTCCCAGGTCTTGAATTCATTCGCCGCCGCCGCCTGCAAAAGCGTTCCGTTTTTCGCGTGCGGCGAGAGGAGTCGTTTCCCGCCTTTCTCCAAGGGGCGCCACTCGTAGCCCGCGAGCGGACGATAGGCGATATAAGCGCTGCCACCCTGCGCAAAGATCCAACCCGAAGCGTCCTCCTCGATCAACGCGAGGTCTTTGGAGAAAAAACCGTTCACTTGTTTCCAGGGCGCACTCGCCGGCACATCGCTCAACGATATCAACGTGTCCTCCTGCTGAAAAATCTGCTCATACGGCGAGCCCCCGAGGAGTTTACTCTCCGCAATGTAGGTCGGCTTCCCCTGAAACGTCACCGCCGCCGGCATGTAATCGGGCATCTCCGTGAAATACATCATCAACTCTTCCGCCCCATAGAACGGCTGCACGGAGAAGATCGTGTTGTGCACCCCGCGCGGATCCGGCACCGCCCAGGTGAGATCCCACGAGTGCTGCTGGATCGGCTGGAGCAGGCCGCCTTGGTCGGAGCCGAGCGCGTAGTCCTTCGTCACGTAACTCGTTTTGTAAACCGGCGCATTGCGCACGTCGCTATTGCGCCAACGGTGCCGCGTGCGTTTGCGCTCCACATGCGTGTAGGCACCGCTGCGATCCGTCCCGATGCGATAGATCACCTCCGGTAGCTCGTAGTGGTCCGCCACCGTGGCGAAATAAATTCCCCAGCCGCCGTAACTCGCTTGGGGCGGACAATTCCCGAGGAGCTGCCACGCAAAATACGAGGAGAGCGCGTTCCATTTTTCAAATACCGTCGTGTCGTCCGTGCGCGCATGCGAACCGATATAAATCCCATTGAGCGTCTCCACGGCAAAGTCCGCGATCACCCAGTCGAGCATCATCTTTCCGCGCTGGCGCATCTCCGGGTCCTGCGCCCAGGTGGCGAGAAATAACATCGGAATCGAATATTCCCCCAAGTAGTGCGTGCAGTCGTATTCGCCCTGCCCGATCGTCGTCGCGAGCTCCATCCAGTGCAGCAACCAGGCGCGCGATTCCGCCGAAATCTCCGCGGATGTTTTGCCGTTGAACCAACGGTCTTCGCCCTCACCGGGCCAAAGCTGGGCCATGAGATGCATCGTCGTGTAATACATCACCCAGTGATTCTCCGTGTCGCCCCGCAGCGGATAATACGTGCGCCACGCTTCGCGAATCGCCGCCTTGGCTTCACCCGAGAGCTGGTCTCGACCGAGATACGAAATGCAGGTCACGGGAAACATCCAGAACATGTCCGCCGCAGGCTTTTTCATCAGTTCGATCAACCGCTCCGAACACGCCGCAGCGTCTTCCCGCAAGGCGAGTTTCGCCGCAATCTCGGCGAGTCCGAGTTTCGTCGGATCACCCGGCGTCGCCATCGCCGCCCGCCACCGCAGTGCCTCCATGCGGCGCGCCAGATACTGGTCGCGCCGCAGCGCCGGATCGCCCACCGGCGCAGTCGCCGGCGGCGGAGCCGTGAAGGACGGTTGCGCCTCAAGTCCGGCCGTCACCACCGCGAACAACAGCAGCGAGACTAACGTAGTCGCCCACCTCGTGAGAAGCGGTACGGGGAAAAAAGCGCCGACGCGTGATGGAGTGTTCATGGTCATTTCCGGGGTACAAACACGAGATCGAAGACATTCGCTTTTTCCCACTGAAGCTTCCGCCAGGTCCGGCCGAAATCATCCGACGCGAACAACGGCTCCATATAGGGCGCCGCGTAAATCCGATCCGGCAAGTCAGGATCGATCGCCACTTTCCACACCTCGCGCTTCGGTAGGCCCGCCGTCCGATCGAGCCAGGTCTTACCACCGTCTTCCGACACCTGTACCCCCACGCCCCAGCCACAATAAACCAAGCGGCGCGCATCGCGGGGATCAAACTCGCCGTTGTGCAAGGTTCTCTCCGTCGAGACTCCTGCTAGGCGCGTCCACGTGAGGCCACGGTCCGACGACCACAGCGCCCCATCGCCACCGGTTGCGGCAAAAAATACTTTCGGGTCGTGCGGTGATTGCCGGAGGCTGTGGGTGACTTTTTCGGTCCCGTGTACGAGCCGCCACGTGCGCGCGCCATCCTCGGTAAGGTAAAGGCCCTTCTCAGTGCCCGCGAGCACGCGCCCCGCCGCCGTACGATCAACGAGGATCGCCTCGGTATAGGCGCGGCGAATACCTGCGTTCATCCGTTGCCACGTCTGCCCGCGATCATGCGAGACCGCGATCCCGTCGGGAATCCCTGCGTAGACATGCTCGGGCCGGTTGCGGTCCACGGAGATCGACTTGGCTTCCGTCATGTCCCAGCTCGTGACGATCCGGAACGTCTTCCCGCGGTCCGGCGTGCGCAGCACGCCGTCCAGCAGCGCCACATACAACCGCGCCGAATCGCTCGGATCGTACGCCAGCGAAAACGTGCGAATGTGGTGCGGCCCGAGATGCTCAAAGTTTTCGCGGTCGGCCGAACGATAGAGGCCGCTCAACAAGGGTCCGCTTCGCCCCATTACGCTCCCCTGCCCGCTCAGATTCACGCACACATAGAGATCATGTCGCAAATCGGCCGCACCCACCCTCGCACTGAAAAGTGCCAGCGCGAAAAAAAATAGTCGTCGTGCGATGATCATAAATTCAACCTGCCGCCACCATGCGCCGTCTCCTCATCACCACCCTGTGCCTCTCCCTCGTCTCGCTCGCGTCCCTCGGCGCTGCCGAAACGTCCACCACTCCCGAGGCGAAACTCGCCGCCCTCGGTCTCACCCTGCCCGTGACGAATTCGCCCATCGCCAACTACGTGCCCGCCGTGCGCGCCGGTAATCTCGTCTTCCTCTCCGGCCACTTGCCTTACGACGCCGAGGGCAAGGTCATCGCCGGCAAGGTCGGCAAAGACACCGACGAAAAGACCGCCCACGCTGCCGCCCGCACCACCGCCCTCGCTCTGCTCGCCTCGCTGAAAAAAGAAATCGGCGACCTGTCGAAGGTGAAGCGCATCGTGAAGGTCTCCGGCTTCGTCAACGGCACCGCCGACTTCACGGCGCAGCCCGCCGTCATGAACGGTTGCTCCGACTTGCTCGTCGCGGTCTTCGGCGACCGCGGCAAACACGCCCGCGCCGCCCTCGGCATGGCGTCGCTCCCCCGCGGCGCTGTGGTCGAGATCGAGATGATCGTGGAAGTCCAATAACGCGGGCATCACGTTGTTTTCAGAATCGCGGTCATCGCCGCGACGAGTCGGTCGCACTCGTCCAGTCCGTTGCACAGGTGCAGCGAGACGCGCACCGCGTCCAACTTCTGCTCCGATACCGGTCGGCACCGCAAGCGATGCTCACCGAGCAACCGCCCGAATAATTTGTCGTAGGCGATCCGCGGCGTGCGAAACGAAATCATCGACGCGCTGAGCTCCGGATTAGCCGGCGTGAGAATGTCGATGTCAGGCAGCGCGCCGATGCCTGCACGCACCCGCGCCACCATCGCCCGTCCCCGCGCCGCGATCCGTTCGCGCCCAATCCGCTCCTGCGTCTCCGCCGCCGCCGCCAGCGCGACGACCGCCGCCGCGTTGCGCGTGCCATACTCGTGCCGCTGCGTGCCGGCCACGAAGGCCATCGCCATCGATAGATCCGCTTGGTCACTCGAATAGGCTCCCACCATGGTCGGGGCGACCTCGTCCAGTTTTTCCCGCCGGATAAACAGCACGCCCGTCTCATGCGGTCCGCCGATCCACTTGTGTCCGCTCGTGGCGAACGAATCGCAGCCGATCGCGCGCAGCTCAAACGGAAACATCCCCGCCGACTGCGCCCCGTCGATGTGAAACCAAATCCCCCGCTCCCGACAGAGCTTCGCGATCGCCACCACGGGCAGCACAATGCCGGTCGGTGCCGTCACGTGCGACACCTGCACGACGCGCGTGCGCGGCGTAATGAGGGCCACAATACGCGCCAAATTTTCCGCCGCATCGATCACACTCGGCTCGAACATGCGCACCACCACCCCGCGCTGTTTGGCTTGGTTGATCCACGGAAACGCGCCGCCCGGATGCGCGTGCTCATCAAAAATCACTTCGTCGCCCGCCTTCAGCGCCAAGCCCGCCGCGATGATTCCGTTGCCCTCAGTGGCATTGCGCACAAAGGAAATTTCCGTGGGTTCCGCGCCGAGAAACCGCGCGAGCACCTTCCTCGCCTCCGCAAACAAGGCGTGGCCCGTCTCCGACTTTTCCTGCAACCGGCGCGACGTCCGGTCGTAAATATCCAGCACCGGCCCCGCCGCCGGCCCGAGCCCGCCCGTGTTGAGGTAGGCAAAGCCCGGCGTTAGCAAATACTGAGCACGAATCGCCGTCCAATACGGCTCGGGCTCGCGCTCGGAATACACCGGCCACGCCGCCGCGGCCGCCGCACGTTGTTCACCGCGCGTCGACGCCCCTGCAGCCAGCCCCACCGCACCCACGCCCAACCGCCGTAGAAACGTTTTCCGATCGAGGTTCATGCGTGAGAGAACACCAAACGATGATCGAGGCGCAAGGTCGCACCAGCGGATAACACGCGGGTGCCTCGGTGAAACGAAAACGCCGCCAACGGATTTTTCGCGCGCACAAACCACGGGAGCGGACCTTCCAGATTTTCAAACCGGATCCGCGTGCGCCGCAGCGTGCCGTCGTGCTGACAATTCCACTCCATCCCGGCGGTCTCCGCTCCCTGCACCGCCGCCTCACCGGCCAGTGCGCCGTCCGCCGTGATCCCGATGCGCCCATCACCATGCTCGTCGAGCAGGTCGCGCGCCCCGCGAAATTGCAGCCCCGTATAGTGCGAACCCGCCAGACCACCCCGCGATTCGTAATGGTCGAGCGCCAGATCTTGCCCCGACGCATTGGCCAGTTCACTCGTCCAGCGCAACGACCACTCCGCCTGCGTGACGCTCGTCAGCAAGGTGCGGTGCTCGCGCAGCAGCTCACGCCCGGACCGCGGTTCACACCAGTCCACCGCGTGCTCCAATCGCTCCGCCGTACAGACTTTCCAAGCACGGTGAATCTGCACGCCGTGATCATCCCTCCACTGATAACCGTCCGCCACCCGGTGCGACGGGCCTCCCCAGAAATTGGTCCCACCCACGCTCGTGATCGTGAGGCTAAGCCCGTGATGCCACGGATGGTCGTTGGGGCGGAAATTCGTCAAGACATCGCCCGCCAGCGAACACACCGGATGGGCATACGGCCGGGGCGACTCGTTCGCCGGCGTGCCGCCGCCAAACACATAACGCCACAGCAGCCCGCCATCGGCCCGCAGCACGCGCACCACGCCCGCGCCTTCGGGTTCGATTCGGAGCTCCGTGCTCATGTCAGCAACCCGCTTTCCGCCCAACGCCCACCGGCGAATTCACGTTTCGTGCCGTCGGGGAAGGTCACGAGCACCGGCGTTTCCCGCGGCGCATCAATCTCCACCCACAACCGTCCGCCTTCCCGGCGCCACGCCACCGTGATCGGCCCGCGCGGCGTGCAGATTTTTCCGTTCGCGTGGGTCAGGCCGCACATCCGCGGCTCGACCGCGATTTCCGAAAACCCCGGCGCCGCCGGCGTCACTCCGAGCACGCGCGTCAAGAACTCCAACGCCGGATGCGCGCTCCAAGCATGGCACAACGACCGCCAATAACTGTTCTCCTCCACAAACGTATCGAGCCCCGCCTCGACCGACTCGTGCCACGGCCCCAGAAACTCTGGCATCCGGTCGTAGTCACCACACTCCGCCAGCGCGCGAAATCCGATGTGCCACCAAAAAAATGACCCCGGCGCCAACGTCTCGTCGTGCGGAAAACGCCTTCGCAAAATCTCCCGCTCCCGCGCACCCGCCGCGCCGCACACCACTGCCCACGCATTGCCGTATTGGCTGATCTCCGGTCCGCCCGGCCGGTCAAAATAGAGCCCTGCGGCCTCCGACCAAAAACGCGCGTGGAGTTTACCGCGTAGCGCGTCCGCTTCCGCAGTCAGCTCCCCCGCCTCCCGCTCCCGTCCGACCAGCCGGCACAGCCCCGCCGTCTCGTCGAGCGCCACAATATACTGCGCGGAAATAATACACGTCGGCCCCGTCGCGGAGCCCGGCACCACGCCGCGCGGCCACCACGGACACCAGTCCGTGATATTCCAATACGGCAATTTTTCCGGCAACCCATCGACGTCACCGTGGCGGCGAAACCAATCCAGCACCGCGCGAAATCCCGGCAACAAATCCCGCAATACCGCGACATCCCCCGAGCACGCCACGTAGTCGCGCGCACACGTGATCCAGTGCAAAGACCACGAGGGGATGATCTGCACCAGCCGCGATGGAAACCGGCTCTGCGTTAGCCCATCCGACAACCGCGACCAGTCGAAATGATACAGCGCCTGCTTCGTGAGCCGATAGTCGCCCGTCGTGAGCATCGCGATCTTCGACGTGATCATCGTGTCGCCCGCATACTGCATCTGCTCGTAATAAGGACAGTCCTCAAACGTCTCGTGCGAACACAGCCGCATCGTGCGCAGCGCCGCCCGCCAAATTTTCTCGAGGCGCGGGTCCGAGCACGCAAACTCCGCCGCCACCTGATAGGGATACGCCGTGAACCGATACCGCAGCCCACAAATCGTGAGTGGCTCGTGACCCGTCGTAACCGTAATCCCGATATACCGAAACGCTCGCCAATGCAGCGGCTCGAACACCTCGCCCGTCGCCCTTGCGCTCACCTCGCCCACCCCGTCCGCCCCCTGACCCGCCGGTTCCCAGCGGTCGCGCCAACCGGAAATCTTCCCGCGTCGGTCAAACGTCCATCCCGTGCTTTCGTCCGCAAAATGCGAGGCCAGGTTCGCCAGCGGTTGCTGCCGCCCCAGCAATTTCGCCCCCGGCGTGCCCCAGGGCAGCCTCAGCGCCTCCGCATATGTGAGGAGCACCGTACTGCCCGCCCCACCGGTCGTCTCGATTTGCGGAAACCCCGTCGTCAACTCACCCACATCGACGATCACCTCTACCGTCGTGCGCGGCGGCACCGTCACGGTCTTCCCTTGCGCAACCCCATTCCTCCACGCCACCGACGGCTCACCGCCACCTGGCAAAAACACGTCTTTAAACGCCGCGCCCACCGCACGCTCTTCCATCGCCGGAATCATCCGGGGCACCAGCCCATACGGACTCGTCGGATCGCGCCGATTCACCAGCAACTCCGCCCGATAGAGCACCGTCGCCGCCGACCACCCAGAGTCGTCGAACTCCGCGGTCGTCCACCCGTCCGGAATCAATTTTGACACGCGGTGCTCAAAATACCCCTGATACCCCTCGAAGGTCGTGCCCTCATTTTGAAATCGATGCGCCGAATCCACCGCGACTTTCCAGTGCTCATCCGTCGACACGTCATCGCCGACCACGGCTGCGCCACCGCCGCCACCCACCGCCGCGCCCGCGCCCCGCAATACCCCATCCAACACAAACCCGCCCGCATACGTCATCACCGAACACGGCGCGCCGAGGTGCGCCGGCCGATGCGCCACCCGCGACATGTCGAGTACGAGCGCCGCCAGCACATTGCGCCCCGCCCGCAATCGCGACGTCAGCTCCACGGTTTCGTAGAAATGGTGGTTCACATCCCCCTTGGCCGGACCGCGCCCGACCAGCTCTCCGTTGCAGAAAAACAAATAGCGGCTGTCGCCGGACACGTGCACCACCAACCGGGCCTCTTCCGCTCGCTCCGCGTCCACCGCAAAGGTCCTTCGAAACATCCGCACTTGATAGTGCGAGGGCGTGGCCGCATCCGGAGCCGGCGTGGCATGGGTCGCCTCCGCGGACCAAATCCACGAAGCTCGTTGGGTGAAGGGGGAGTCAGACATACTCAGGGCGCACCACACCGACAACACTGCCGGACGACGCGTCCTCGGGAATAAGCTGGCGCTGTCATGAAATTCAATAACCGTTTTCATGTTTTTTCAGTTCATTCATGAAAACCAAAGCCCCCACCCCCCCCCTCGTCACGTGCCC
>CANIJN010000148.1 GCA_947467625.1 Opitutia bacterium
CGAATGGACGATGCGTTATTTTGCGGAAAAAAACCCCGCCGTCCGTCTCCACGACCTCCCTCTCGAGCAGACCACACTGTAAACGACGGCGGCTCGCTGAGCCGTCGTTGCGCGGAATCTCCGGATTCTGCTCGCTCCGGCGAAAAAAATTTTCTCCCTTTCGCAGATGATTTTTCTGCGCCGCTTGCTCCTGCTCGCCACCGCCGTCGCCCTCGTGCCATTGGCCGCCGCCGCCGCCAAGAGCAAATCCACGCGCCCCGCCGAAACCGATCAGGCCACCGCCTACAAAGGAGCGATTGTCACCGATGCCGCGACCGGTGCCGTCCTCTACGAAGACCGCGCCGACTACGAGGGCCCGCCCGCCAGTATGACCAAACTCATGACGTTTGCCGTGCTCCACGACAAACTCGTGGCTGGCAGTCTCTCCCTCGCCGCGCCCGTCCGTATCATGAATGAGGATAACATCGGCGGCACCCAGGTCTTCCTCGATCCGCGCGAGACCTTTCCCGTCGAAGAACTCATCTACGCGATGATGATCCAATCCGCCAACGACGCCTCGCGCGCCCTCGCCCGTTTCTCCGCCGGCTCGGTCCCGGCCTTTGTCGAGCTCATGAACGCCAAGGCCCGCCAGCTCGGGATGACGCACACCACTTTCCACACGCCGCACGGACTCCCGCCCTCGAGCCGCCGCCTCGCGGACACCGATCTCACCACGCCGCGTGACTACGCCATCCTCTGCCGCCACTTGGTGGTTAACACCACCGTACTGAAGTACGCGTCGGTGAAAAACCGCGACTTCGGTCCCAGCCGCGCGAAAGGCCCCATGAAAATGGAGAACCACAATAAGCTCCTCGGCAAAGTCAACGGGGTCGATGGCCTCAAGACCGGCTTTACCGCCGCCGCCAGCTACTGCATCAGCCTCACCGCCGAACGTAATGGCCGCCGCATTATCGTCGTGATTATGGGCTCACTCGGGCCCGGCGGCCTGATCGACAAAGGCAAGGCCCGCGACCTCAAGGCCGTCGAGCTCATCGAGCGCGGCTTCGCAGCCTTGCCAGTCGGCGGCCCCTCCTTTGCCCCGGCGCACCCCGTGGACCACTCCCCGCTGGCCCTCGCACCCCAGCCCCCGACAAACAAGACCGCCGCGCCCACCGAGGCCGACCAGCCCGTCATCAAGTTCTCGATACCCGCCCCGAAAAAATAATTCGCGCGTGGTGCGGTCGGGTGCAACCCGGAGTCAAGTCAGCTGGCTAGCCGTCGGCGTGGCCCCGGCTTCTCGCCCGCTCGCCCGAAGCCATGGGCGACACGCCTCGGCCACTTCAATCGCGGATTTCACCGCCCGCCACACCCGGTGCGTCAGTGCTCCAGCACCATAATGAGCAGACCGACGATGGAGAATAATCCTCCGAGCAACCCCGCTTCAAAGCGCTCGAATTTCTTCACCTTGATTTTCTCCAGCCCCACGAGCGCCAGCCACGTAAACAACAACATTCCCGCAAACGTCGCCGCCGCGAGGATCACGCTGAGCACCAAAAATCCGCGCCAACCGAATTGCACCCCCGAAAGATAGATCGGCAGAAAGGCTTCGCAGGGCGAGAGCGTGAGCATCAGAAAGAGTCCGCTGATCGCCGCCCAATCTCCCTTTTTTTGCGACACGAGTTCGCTGTCCTTCAACTCCCCATCCCAGTGGCTATTTTCCGCAGCTTCGCGGCCACAGCGTTCGTCCGCATGATGGTGCCCACCCGGCACGGGATGGTGACAAATACCCGCCCCCCGCCATTGCCGCCAAAAGTAATACAGGCCGACCGCGAGCAACACCGCGCCCGCAATCTTGGGAAACGCCTCGCCCAGACTCGCGTCCACTTGAAAACCCAACCACGCCAAGCCCAGCCCAAGCAGCGTCGTCAACGCGACATGGCCGAGCCCCGCGAAGACCGTCACCAGCAGCGTTTTTGCCCGATTCCACCCTCGTGCCCGCGCCACCAGCACGAACGGCAACCAGTGCGTCGGAATCGCGGCATGAAAAAACGCCACGGTAAATCCGGTGACAGCCAAGGTCGTGAGCACAGTTGAATTCATCAGGTGAAGGGTCAGCCAGCACGGCCCTCGCCCCACTGTCGAACCTGAACCCTATCAAAGTCGTCAAGTCCCGCCACCCTTGGCCTCACCGCTTTTCCCGCTGGGGACGGCGGCGGGGGTCGCGAAGCCCTCGGCGCGTCGCTCGGCGCGCCAAAATCGTTCTCGTTCTCGCTCGCCGTTCCCATTCTCCTTTTGAGATCACTTTGTCCATGCTTTCCACGTCCACGCCCGACGTCTCCACCGTCCGCTCCTATCTTCTCAGCCTGCAAGCCAACCTCTGCGCCGCGCTCGAACAGGTGGACGGCACCGCGAAATTTCGCACCGATGATTGGACGCGCCCCGAAGGCGGCGGCGGGCGCACCCGCATCCTCGCCGACGGCCCCGTCTTCGAAAAAGCCGGCGTCGGCTTCTCGCACGTCCGCGGCACCACGCTCCCGCCGTCTGCCACCGCGCACCGACCCGAACTCGCCGGCCAACCGTGGGAAGCCCTCGGCGTTTCCCTCGTGATTCACCCACGCAATCCCCACGTCCCCACTAGCCACGCCAACGTCCGCTTTTTCACCACCACTCCTAAACCGGAGACCCCAAATCCTCAGACCGCGCCCCAGGCAGCGTGGTGGTTCGGCGGCGGCTTCGACCTCACGCCCTACTACGGCTACGAGGAAGACTGTATCCACTGGCATCGCACCGCCCGCGATGCCGTCGCACCGTTGGGTGAAACGCTCTACCCGCGTTTCAAAAAAACGTGCGACGACTACTTCTTCCTGAAACACCGCGCCGAACCCCGCGGCATCGGCGGACTCTTCTTCGACGATTACGCCGAGCAAACCTTCGACCACTCCTTCGCCCTCCAACGCGCCGTCGGCGACGCGTTCCTTCCCGCTTATCTCCCGATCGTCGAGCGCCGCAAAGCCACCCCCTTCACCGACGCCGAGCGCCAATGGCAGCTCTACCGTCGTGGCCGCTACGTGGAGTTCAACCTCGTCTGGGACCGCGGCACTCACTTCGGCCTCCAAAGCGGCGGCCGCACCGAGAGCATTCTCATGTCGCTACCGCCGCTCGTCCGCTGGGACTACGACCACCGCCCCGCGCCCGGCACCCCCGAGTCCCGCCTTCACGAAATCTTCCTCCGCCCCCGCGACTGGGCCTCACTCTCCGACGCTCAGCTGTCCCCTCTCCACTCTCCGCTTCCGCCACCATGACTTCCCGCCAACGTTTCCTTGCCGCCCTCGCCTGCACGCCCCTCGAGCGCCCCCCGCTCTGGGTCATGCGCCAAGCCGGCCGCTACTTGCCCGAATATCGCGCGCTCAAGGCGAAGTCCTCTTTCCTTGAAATGGTGCGCACCCCCGCGCTCGCCGCCGAAGTGACCCTCCAACCGCTCCATCGCTTCCCCGGCCTCGACGCCGCGATTCTTTTCTCCGACATCCTCGTGATCCCCGAGGCGCTCGGCCAAGGCTATAAGTTCCGCGACGAAGGCGGCATCGGGATGGATTTCCGGCTCGAAACCCGCGCGCAGATCGACGCGCTCAACCCCGCCGACGCCGTCCCGGAAAAACTCTCCTACGTCACCGCCGCACTGGCCCTCCTGCAGCGCGAACTCGCCGGCGAAAAAATGCTCCTCGGTTTCGGCGGCTCTCCTTGGACCCTCGCGACCTATATGGTCGAAGGCGGCAGCTCCGATGAATTCGAACGCATCAAACTCCTCTTTCACACCGACCGCGCCACCTTCGACGCCCTCCTCGAAAAACTCACCGCCGCATTAATCGCGTATTTTCGCGCGCAAATCGCCGCCGGTGCCGATGCGATTCAAATCTTCGACAGCTGGGGCGGCATCATCGCCGGCTCCGACTACGAAGCGGCCTCACTCAAGTGGATTCGCCACATCATCGCGGCACTCCCGGCCGATTTCCCGATCATTCTCTACGCCAAAGGCACCGCTCCGCACCTCACCGACCAAGCGTTCACCGGCGCGCGCGCCCTGAGCGTCGATTGGACCTGCGACCTCGCCATCGTCCGCCGCACCCTCCCCGCCAACGTCGCCCTCCAAGGAAATCTTGATCCCGTGCTGCTCAACACGACGCCGGATATCGTCCGCCGCGAAACCACTCGCCTCCTCGAATCGATGCGCGGCACCACCGGCCACATCTTCAACCTCGGCCACGGCATCACTCCGCGAGCCACCATCGAAAATTTCCAAACCCTCGTCGATACCGTCACCCAGTTCCGATAAAGTGCCCAGGGGCCACGGAGATCGATCGCCCGGGCCGCCGATTTCGACGTTTTTTCAACGCCAAATCGCGCGCCATTTAAGCGCAAAAATTCAATCTGACGCAGCCCTTGACTCCCCTCTGGCCGAACATAGCCTCGCGCCCTTTTATACGGCATGGCGCAAGACCTTAAAGACACTCTCCAGCTTCCCAAAACCGACTTCCCCATGCGCGCAGGTCTCGCGCAACGTGAGCCCGGTCGCGTCGCCCACTGGGAGAAAATGGGGCTCTATTCCGCGATCCAAGCCAAACGCGCCGACTGCCCCGCCTTCGTCCTCCACGACGGTCCACCCTTCACCAACGGCGACGTCCACATCGGCACCGCGCTCAACAAATCCCTCAAAGATTTCGTCAACCGCTACAAGACGATGCGCGGCTTCCGCACGCCCTTCGTCCCCGGGTGGGACTGCCACGGCCTGCCGATCGAGCAAAAAGTCTCGCGCGAAATCCGCGACGAAAAACTCACGCTGACGACCGCCGAAATGCGCGCCCGGTGCGACGCCTTTTCCGAGTCTTGGATCGCAACCCAGACCGCCCAGTTCAAACGCCTCGGCGTGCTCGCCGACTGGCAGAACGAGTATAAAACCAAAGCCCCGGCCTTCGAAGCCGACATCGTCCGCACCTTCGCTGCGTTCATTGCCAAGGGCCTGGTTTACCGCAGCAAGAAGCCCGTTTACTGGAGCATTCCGTTCGAGACCGCGCTCGCCGAAGCCGAAATCGAATACAAGGACCACGTATCGATCGCCATCTGGGTGAAGTTCCGCGTGCCCACCAGCGAAGCGGAGAAATTCGCCCTCCCCGCCGATAAGCCCCTCTTCGTCGTCATCTGGACCACCACACCTTGGACGATCCCCGCCAACCTCGCGATCGCGCTTCACCCCACAGTGGACTACGTGGTCGCCGACCTCGGTGCCGAGCGCATCATCGTCGCCCAAGCACTCGCCCCAGCGGTCATCGACGCCGCCAAGAAAGCCAATCCCGCACTCGCGGCAGTGGACATGGGGCCTTGGGTCGCGGTCATTCCCGGGCAAGCCCTGGAGGGCTTGGCTGCGCGCCATCCGTTCATCGACCGCGCCTCGCCCATCGTCCTCGCTGACTACGTCACGACCGACAGCGGCACCGGGGCCGTCCACACCGCGCCGGGCCACGGCGCTGACGACTATCTGACCGGGCTCAACTACAAACTCGCCATCTACTGTCCGGTCGGCGACGACGGTCGCTACCTCGATGACGGCCACGTTCCCGCCGACCTCGTCGGCCTCAGCTGCCTCGAAACGGTCGAGGACCTCGCGGCGAAGAAACCGGCCCCCGCCAATCTCGCAGTGCTGAAAAAACTCGCCGAAGCCGGCGCGCTCCTCGCCAAAGCAAAATATACGCACAGCTATCCGCACTGCTGGCGCTCGAAGACCCCGATCATTTTCCGCGCCGTCGACCAGTGGTTTGTCTCGCTCGATAAAACGCCCGCTAGCTCCGCTCCTGCCACTCAGCCCTCAGCACCTTCGCCGCGCAGCCTCGCGCTCACTGAAATCGAAAAAATCTCGGCGCACCAGGGCTGGATTCCCGCGTGGGGCGAAGCCCGCATCCGCGGCGCGGTCGAATCGCGCCCCGACTGGTGTATCAGCCGCCAACGTTCTTGGGGCGTGCCGATCCCCGCGTTCTACGACGAAAAGAAAATCGCCTACCTCGACGCTGGCGTCGCCCGCGCGATCGCCGACAAGTTTGCCGCGGTCGGCACCAACCTCTGGTACAGCAGCACGCCAGCCGAAATCCTCGCGGGTATTACGCTCCCTGCCGACTGGCCTGCCCCCGCCAAACTCAGTTGCGGCCGCGACACGCTCGACGTCTGGATCGACTCCGGTTCTTCCCACGCCGCCACCCTTCACCGCGGCCAAGGCGGCACCCAATGGCCCGCCGATCTCTACCTAGAGGGCAGCGACCAACACCGCGGTTGGTTCCAATCCTCGCTGTGGACCAGTGTCATCGCCTTCGACGCCGCACCCTATAAAGCCGTTCTCACGCACGGCTTCATCGTCGACAAGGCCCGCCAGAAAATTTCCAAGAGCAGCACCTACCAGAAGCCACAGACTTCCGACGCCTACGTCGCGACTCACGGGGCAGATGTGATCCGCCTCTGGATCGCATCGCAGGATTTCCGCGACGACATCCCCGTGGACGACGAGATCCTGAAAAACGTCGGCGAGTCCTACCGTCTCCTCCGGAACTCCCTCCGCTTCCAGCTCTCAAATCTTTTCGACTTCAACGCCACCCTCGATGCCGTACCCGTCGAACAGCTGGACACCCTCGACCGCTGGGCACTCCACCAAACCGCCGCCCTCATCCGCGAGTGCACGCAGGCCTACGACGCCTACGAATTCCACCGCGTTTACCAGCTCTGCAACCAGTTCTGCGCCGTCACGCTCTCGGCGGTTTACCACGACATCCTCAAGGACCGCCTCTACACGCTCGGTACGAACGCTCCGCTCCGCCGCTCCTCGCAGACGGCTCTCCACCAAATTTTCCATGCGCTGGTCCGCCTGCTTGCCCCCGTTCTGACCTTCACGTGCGACGAAGCTTGGGCCTACGCGACAACCCATAGTGAATACTGCGCTGACTCCATTCACCTGCAGGACTGGCCCGAGGCACCGGCTAACTGGGTCAGTCCCAGCCATGAGGCTGAAGTCGCCGCCCTGCTCAAAATACGCACCCTAGTAAACGAGGCCATTGAGCCGCATCGCGCCGCCGGGAAACTGGGCAAATCCCTCGACGCCGCTGTCACCCTGACCGCCCCGGCTGATTCCGCTGAGTATCGGGTGCTCGAAAAACACCTCAGTTTTCTCCCTGAATTATTTATCGTTTCCCTCGTTTCCCTCACGGCCGCAGCGGGCGACGTTGCCGTCTCCGTTCGCCCGTGCAGTGAACTGGGTTTTGTCCGCTGCCCACGCTGCTGGCGTTGGGTGCCCGCGATTACCACCACTCCGCTAGGCGACATCTGCCCGCGCTGCGCTGCCGCCCTTACAACCTAGTGTCGATTGATAACCCAAAGCCCCATCCCCATGGCCACGAAAGCTAAATCCGCTCCCAAGAAACTCTCAGCAAAATCCGCAAAATCCGCACCAAAACGTGCGCCCAAGCCCGCACCAAAACGCGCGCCCAAGCCCGCGCCTAAAGCTGCGCCCGCGAAAAAGCATGTGGCCGCCAAGCCCGTCGCTCACGCCAAGGTCGCTCACGCCAAGGTCGCTCACGCCAAGGTGGCCCACGCGAAGGTCGCTCAGGCCAAGGTCGCACCGCCCGCGGCCAAGCCTGACAAAAAATCTCCCATTATGGAAAAGCCCTCTAAGAAAAATGCCCTGCGCGCCAGCATCCTGAAGCGCAAAGCCGCTCTCAAACCCATTGCATTCAGCTTGGACGAAGTCCGCGCGATCGCCCAGACCGTCACGAGTAAGAGCAGCGTGCCTTTCTCCAGTAAGGCTGATGGCAAAGTAGCCTCGTCGAAAGCCGCCGTGCTCGAGGCCTTGGCCAAGCCAGCCAAACCCAGTCACGTCAAAGCCGCTTCACTCGCCGATATCCTTGGCTTTAACCCGAAGAAGGCGCGTTCGGCCGAGGCCATCGCAGAACAGGATGTCCCCGAGAAATTCAAGCGATACTACAAACTGCTGATCGACCTCCGCACTCATTTGACCGAAGGCATCGAGCTTCATTCCGAAGAAACCCTCAAGCGCTCCTCGAAGGACGACACGGGCGACCTCTCTTCCTACGGCCAACACATGGCCGATTCGGGCACCGACACATTCGACCGCGATTTCGCCCTGAGCCTCGTTTCGTCCGAACAGGAGGCGCTCACCGAAATCGACTCCGCCATCAAGCGGATCCACGCGGGCACTTACGGAGTGTGCGAGATCAACCAGAAGCCCATCGCCAAGGAGCGATTGCTCGCCGTCCCCTTCACGCGCTACTCCGCTGAAGCGCAAAAAGATCTTGAGCGAAACCGTCACCGCGCCCGCACCCAAGCCGGCCTCTTCGGCGAACTCGGCGAGGAGAGCGGCGGCAAGATCCCCAGCGACGACGGGGGCGACGAGTAAGCCGGTCTCTTGGATTTCTCCTTCAGTTTGGCTCTCCTTGATCCATGGACGACGAACCGAGCACGTCTTCGTCGCCCCTCGCCTCAACGCCAGCCAGTGGCGAACCAAGGGAGCCTCGTATTCAGAAAATTTTAGGCTACCGACTATTGCTGGGGTTGGCGCTGGCGGTGTTCGTCGCTGACCAGCTCACCAAGCTGTGGATCGCACAGCGTCTGCCGTTGGGCACTTACGGCGAAGCGGCCGGCGCGATCCGCATCATCAAGGGATTTTTCTACCTCGTCCATGTGGGCAACACCGGGGCCGCGTGGAGTATGTTCTCGGGCCAGAGCGTCATGTTGGCGCTCCTCGCGTTCGGCACGCTCCTCGCGATTTTCTTCTGGCGCGAAGCCCTCGGACTCCGCGAACGCCTCGCCCAAATCTGCTTCGGCCTCCTCTGCGGCGGTATTCTGGGCAACCTCGTCGATCGCCTCCTCCACGGCCACGTCATCGACTTCATCGACCTCCATTTCGGCAGTTACATCTACCCGACTTTTAACGTCGCCGACTCCGGCATCTGCGTCGGGGTGATCGTGTATCTTTGGCAGTCGCTCCGCGCACCGAAGTGATTTCCCCGCAGGGCGGCGCTCGTTGGCACCTCGTCCCCTGGCCCGCTCGTCAGCATCTGCCCCGGGGCTACGCCTGCGAACCGGTCGGGCCAACCGCCCCGATCACTTGGGTCCGGTATTGTTGGTCTTCATCGCATCGAGAAACTCGACGGGCGAAAAATCATCCGTCAACAAACGCGCCCGCTCGACCTGCTTGGTCGGAATCCCCATGCGCTCGGCTTTGAGGGCCGTAAAATCAAGCCGTCCTTCGAACACGCCCGCCACCGCTTTTTCAACCGCGGCCCAGTTCTGCGGTTGGGTCATGTCGGGGGTGCGATACTTGACGGCGCACGCGATCACGTTCCCGCGGCCCTCCGTCTCAAACAGCACGACCTGCGGAAACACGGCCCTGATCGTCTTGATGTCGGAGTGGAAAAGCTCGGTGCCCGAGTGAAGATTGCTGATAAAAACACCGCGTTCGCCGAGGCGGCCGGCGCATTCCCGATAAAACTCTTCCGTCTTCAGGTGCGGCGGCACGAACCCACCCCGGAACGCATCGAGGATGATCCAATCCCACTGCGTCTTGTCCCGCTTCACAAACATCCGTCCATCCGTAAGCGCCACAGGCATTTTGCCCGTCGGCTTGAAGCCCATCCGCGTCTCGCAGAGTTCAAGCACTTTCGGATCAAGCTCGACGGATTGGAGCAGCGAATCGGGATACGCGGCCGAAAACAGGCGGTGAAAACCCGCCCCACCCAGACCGATCATCAAGACCCGCGCTGGCTTCGGTTCAAAAAAAAGCCCCGCGTAAAGTGAACGCGTATAAGCCACCATCAGCTTCAAGGGATCGCTCAGGTCGACCGCCGATTCCAACGCTTCCCCCCGGCGCGAGCGGGCGCGCAGCTCGACGACGGAGCCAGTCCTCTCAATCGTCAGACTATTGTAGATCGTGTCGAAGCTCTCGACGTAGTTGCCCGCCTCGGCCGCAGCCAAGGCCGTGCTCGCGAAGGCTAAACCGAAGACACACCGGAGGATTTTCATAGGGAGGTAGGGGTGCGGAGAAACCGCAGTAACGCCGCCAGATTCAACACCGCGACCGCGAGCCACACGTAGAGCAGCGTCGAGACCCGAAAATGAGGAATCAAGACAAAGGTCGTGAGCATCACGCCCGCGATATTCCCCAGCGTGCTCACTCCGTAAACCAGCCCCGAGGCCTTGCCCGGTGCCATGCCCCGCTGCGCAAGAAATTGCACACACTGCGGCGAAAACGTCGAGAGCGCCGTCACCGGCACGAAAAACAGCGCGAGGCATGACGCCAACACCCCCGGAAAAACCGCGGCGACCGCGATTTCAATCTGCCCCACGAGCGCCCGGCCAAACAGCGCGGTGACCGCCAGCGAGACGACCGCCGCCAGCGCACAGATCAACTGACTGCGCCGCCGCGCCGCGCCTTGCAGATTGCTGATCACACCGCCCGCCATCGAGCCGATGCTAAACGCGGCCAGAAAGGTCGAGATGAGGCACGCCCACACATCGATGGCTGAACCAAAGTGGGGACTGAGCAGTCGCGAGCCGAGCATTTGAAAGCCCATGCTGAGAATACCGAGCGTGACGACGACGAGGTAGAAAACGATGAGTGACACGGGGAAGTCGCGGAACGTGCGTCATCACTTTCACGATGTCACCTCGAAAGTCCGCCAGTCCGTGGTCGCGCCGCGCGCGCATCGATTGACGGTTCCCCTCGTCAGGCCCGCGATCGTTGCCCACCCCCAGCCACCACCTCCTCGTATGCACGTTTCCTGCCTTTGGTTCGCTACCTACGCCACCGCTTCACTCCTCACCGTCTCGCTCGCTGTGGCCCAAGCGCCTGCCCTCGCTGTTCAGCCCGCCATCCTCAGATCCCAAGTTTTTAGCTGGGAGCAACTCAAGGTTAAGACCACCGCCGTCGGCCAGCTCCGCGATGTCGTCAATCTTCCGTCGGCCACCTTCGAAAAGTTCGAGTCACACATCACCACCCTGAACGTCGGCCAAGCTTCCCACGCGCCGCACCGGCACGCGCGTGAGGAGTTCATTATCATCAAAGACGGCACCGTCGAGGTGCACATCAACGGTCGCACCCAGCTCGCCGGCCCTGGCTCGCTGCTCTTCTACGCTTCCAACGATCTGCACGCGATCCGCAACGCCGGCACGACTCCGGCCACGTATCTTGTTTTCAACTTCGAGACCGTCGCCACGCGGAGCGCTCCAGCCCAAGGCGCCGCCGCGGCCAACGTACCCGGCACCCTCGCCTCGACCGTTTTCAACTGGGAGCACCTTGCGGTCAAGCCCACCAAGGTCGGCGCCCGCCGCGACGTCGTTAATGCGCCCACCGTCACGTGCCACAACTTCGAGTGCCATGTCACCACCCTCAATCCCGGCGAAACGCCCCACGCCTCCCACCGCCATCCCGACGAGGAGATCGTCGTCGTCAAGGAGGGCGTGATGGCAGCGACGATCAACGGGGTGACGAACCTCGGCGGGCCCGGCTCAGTTTTTTTCTACGGATCGAACGATGAGCACGGCATGAAGAACGTCGGGGGCACGACCGCGAGCTACCACGTGATTCGGATTGTCACGGCGGCCACGCCCAAAGCCGCCGCACCGTAATTCTGCTCGCCGACTACTTGGCCGCGAGCTTCGCCCGCCATGCCGGGTACTCCTTGGTCAGGAGCCGCCGCGGGGCATTCACATACCAGCCCGAGCCCGTGCGACGCTCCCGGTCAACCTCCGCAAGTGAATAAACCTTAATGCCATCGCGGCTCGCGAAAATCGGCCGGTCACTGCCGGGCTCGACCATCCGGGCCCACATGGGCTGGGCTTGTTCGTCGGCCACGAGCACGACGTCGAAGTCGGTCTTGTGCCGCGCAAACTCCGCGGGCGGGGCAGGCACCCGTTTGGTCGTGAATCCGTTGATCTGATTTTTTTTCAACCAGATCACCGCTGCCTCCACCGCCGCGACCATCTCGATCGAGGGGCGTTCGTAGCGCATCAAGAACTGAACGACCTCCACCGTGTCGCCCGGCGCGATGCACGGCAGTTCAAAGGTCCGGGCGCCCACCGTCTCGAAGGTTTTTTCGTCGTGCTGCTGGCCCCAGCCAGTGCGCCGGCCGTGCGCCGTCACCTGCATCTTCAGCAGACACGCCGTCCCGCGCGCCTCGGCTTCGGCACAGCGCAACCGCCGGGATTCGTCGAGCCACGCGAAGTCCGGCACGCGATCGGCCGCGTCTTTCAGGACGTTCATGATGCCGATCATCACGCCGTCGTTGAGCGTGATTCGCTTCGCGATCGCACCGGGCTTCGGCCACCATTGGGGAAAGCCGCCGTTCGCGTATTGCGATGACAGGATGAAGTCCACGCCACGCACGCAGGCGTCACGCAGCCCGGGATCGCCCGTCGCCACAAAGGCCTTCGCCAGATAGGCGACCTGCGTGTGAGTGTTGTGATTGTCGTAGCTCGTATCGGTCTTCGCCTGCGTCGCCCGCACTTGTTTTTTCTGCTCCTCGGTGAGCACGGCACGCATGTCGTAATCTTTCGGCCAGCCGCCGTTGTCCCTTTGGAAAAGCAAAATATTCGCCGCGATTTCGCGCACCTGTTCCGGCGCGTACGCGGGCTGATCCGGCCCCGTCGCCTGCATGAACCGCTCCGGTTGAATAATGTTGCGCCAATGATGCCGCGAATCGTCAAAGCCAGATGGGTCAATGCCCTCTTTCACGATCGTGCGCGTCGCGGCGGTCACGGCAGCACTCGTCACGCCCACGACGAACAGGCCGGTACGAACCATGGCAAAGACCGCTGGAAACCAAGGGCGTGGGGGCGACATAAAACCACGGTCGTGCTCGAATCTCCCAGGGGCAATCCCTGATTCACCCGCCGCGCGCCATACGGACGTTACAGCGCTGAGCGGTTCCTCTCCAAGGGCTGCAAAGCACCGGCCACCGAAAAGGAGGCGCCGCGCTCGCTCAGCGTCCAGCTCCCGCCTTGAACTCCATCCCCTCGATCGCGCCGAGTAATTCGTTGTAGGGCGCGCTCGAGAAGCCGTCCGCATTGATCGAAACCTCCACGACGACGTCCGCCGCGAGCCGGATAGTACCGACGATAATGGTCTTGAAATTACCTTCCTGCGGCGGTTTCCCGACCAGGTCCGGATCGGTAAACGAACAATAATAACCGTAGCCGCTGACGAGGGAGAACTCCTTGGCGCGCGCCTTCCCTTCGACCGACTGCTCCGCAAATTTCATCCCATCGATCTCCACCCGCATTTTGAGGCGGGCTTTCGTGTCGAAGCGGTCCGTCTCCGGAAACGTGACCGTCAGCTCACCATGCGCATTCACAGGGGTCCCCTTCGGCCTGATCTTGATGATGCGCCGGTCCCCGTAGTCCGCCGTTTCCATCGACCAATGGTCTCCGATGTAAACCGTCAGGGTGCCACGCGCGCCAAGCTTGACCGTTTCCGCCTGGGCGAAAAGTCCGACGACGCTGAGCAAGAACAGGACAACGTTTTTTTTCATGGCTATGAGGGCAAGGTGCAGTGTGGGCAGCGGGTCCCGTGGGCGGCGATGTCAAATCGCGCGCCGTTACTTACTTTGGCAACGGCTGCCCACCTTGTTCGACGCACGCCTTGGTCAGATGCGCCGTCAGGTTGGCAGGGACGTAGCGCGCGATGCGCGGATTCTGCTTCAATGCCTCAGCGATCGTCGGGAGCGCCGCTTTGATCTCGGCGGGCGTCTGGCCGCGGTCGAGCTGGGCTTTGGCCTGCGCGAGCAGTGCGACAAAATAGCTCTGCTGGTCGTCCAGAATTTCGGGTCCGGCCATCGGGCCGTGCCCCGGGCAGATTTTTTCCGCACCCAATTGCTTCACGAGTTCGAGCGTCTTAATCCATTCCGTGATCGATCCGTCGTTCACGTTGTTGTGCGGACCGTTCACGCACGCGTCGCCGGTAAAGAGAATTTTTTCCTTCGGCAGCCAAGCATACGCGTCGCCTTTCGTGTGCCCCGTGCCAAACCACTTCAGCTCCACGCGCTGCTGCCCGTCGTCCAAAAACAGATCCTTGGGAAATAACATCACCGGCGGTTTGAGTTTCGTCGCCGCCACGTCCGGGCGGTTTTTTGCGGCTCCCTCCCAGCGTCCGGGTACCGCCCCAAAGAACCCCGTCTCGACCTGCTTCATCTCCTCCAGCGCCCGCGTGCTGGCGACCAACGTGGCCCCTCCTTCAGCCCACAGTTGATTGCCGTAGGCGTGGTCGCCGTGGTGGTGCGTATCGAAAACAAACCGCACCGGCTTGGCCGTCGTCGCCGCGATTTGCGGCATCACGATCATCGCTCCCGAGGGATAATTCGCATCGATCACCAA
>CANIJN010000149.1 GCA_947467625.1 Opitutia bacterium
AAGGGGTGCAAGGTCCGGGTAGACCACCCGGTTGATAGGCCAGAGGTGTAATTGGGGTAACCCATTCAGCTTACTGGTACTAATGACCTTGCCGGTTTATGCAGTCTCTCATTTTATTTCTAGGCGTTTATTTTACCTACTTTCGTTTTTTTGATCGTTTGAATTTTACACTTTCTCCACATGGAGGTAAATTTCTTGGTGACCACAGGCGAGGGGTTCCACCCGTTCCCATCCCGAACACGGCCGTTAAGCCCTCAGCCGCCAATGGTAGTTGGACGTTAGGTCCCGCGAGAGTAGGTCGTTGCCAAGTTTATAGCCCGGATCTTCGAAAGAAGGTCCGGGCTTCTTTTTTGTTGATTCCGGTAGCTTCAGAACGCTCGCGTAATTCTGTTGCGGGACACGAGGATCGGGAGATCACCATGACAGCCGCGTCCGCTTTGACTGCGCCGCAGGGTCGCCGGTCGGAATTTATTCCATCCCTATTCCGGAGGCTTCAGTTTTGGCGAGCGAGCAGATTGAGGGTGTAGCATCGGTAATTTTGCGTAAGGCAAAAAATCCGGTCTGCCCTCGGTAGCTGCGGTGGATTCGAAGCTGGGCGCGGCGGCCGAGCCGCGGCGACACGGAACGAGCTTAACCGGGCAGACCGGGTGGATTGTGGTCGAGCGCGGACGCTATGTCTGCGTTCGGATAATTCCACGGCAGCCAGGCCGACGGCTGCGACTTCACCTCTTCGGGGTGGTTCGACTTGGCCACCGGATCAGCGAAGGGGTTGATCCGATTGAGCCGGCAGGTGTGGATGAGGCTCATGAACAGGTCGCCAGTCTGGCCGCTAAGGAGCGTCTTGTAGTGCAGTGGACTCTGGCATAGTCGAAATGCGTTAGGTGGATCCGACGTTCCGGGCGCGACGCGTGGCTGCGGCCATAAGGTGCGCGTGAACGGAAAATGTGCGTTCACTGCCCCTCCGAGGGACCGGTAAGTAGGCTCCGTTTGGATACAATAGCCGGGTGTTGCTGGTGTCGCGGAGCTCATCCCCGAAAAATTCTTCAGTAACCCATCGACGCAGGGCCGGATCGCGAATCGGAAATATGACCTCGACGCGGCGGAAAAAATTGCGCGGCATCCAGTCGGCGCTACCGGCGAGAATCACGGGTTCGCCTCGGGCATTTTCGAAGTAAGCGGCCCGAGCGTGTTCGAGAAATCGCCCGACGAGGCTGCGCACGCGAATGTTCTCAGAAAGGCCGGGCACCCCCGGTACGAGACTGCACGTGCCGCGGACGATCAGGTCGATCTTCACTCCGGCCTGTGAGGCTCCGTAAAGTGCGTCGATGGTCACCTTGTCCAATAAGGAATTCATCTTGGCGATGATGCGCGCGGGGTGGCCGGCTGCAGCGTTGCGGGTTTCGGTTGCGATCAGGGCGTTGATCCGGCGGTGCAGACTGTAGGGCGCGACGAGGAGATGGCGGAATTTAGGCGATCGGCCAAATCCCGTTAGCGTGTTAAAGAGTTGGCCGACGTCGTGGGTGATGTCGGCCCGTGCGGTGAAGTGGCTAAGATCGGTGTAATAGCGAGCGGTGCGGGGGTTGTAGTTACCCGTGCCCAGATGGGCGTAGTGGCGCATGCGTCGGCCCTCGCGGCGGACGACGAGGCACATTTTGCAGTGGGTCTTGTGCCCCATGAGGCCGTAAACGACGTGGACTCCGGCCTCTTCGAGCTGTTTGGCCCACTGGATATTGTTCGCCTCGTCGAAGCGTGCTTTCAGTTCCACGAGCGCAGTCACCTGCTTGCCATTCTGCGAGGCCTCGATTAGAGCACGCACTAAGGGCGAATCGCCACTCGTGCGATAGAACGTCTGTTTGATCGCAAACACCTGCGGGTCGCGTGCGGCCTGCTCGACGAAATCGACGACGGGTTGAAACGAATCGTAGGGATGGTGCAGGAGGACGTCCTGCGCGCGGAGCGCCTCGAAGATCCGCGAAGGATCACGCAACGGAGAGGCGTTGACGGGGGTAAACGAGGGGAACTTGAGGTCGGGCCGGTCGAGATCGCCGATGCTTTGGAGCCGCATCAGGTTGATGGGGCCCTTGAGCCGAAAGACATTATCAGGCGGAAGCCCGAGTTCGTGGCAGAGCGTCGCGAAGAGGGCTGCGTTAACGCCATCCTCGATTTCGAGACGCACCGCAGCACCGCGGCGGAGGTTTCGCAGCTCAGCCTCGATTTTCACGAGGAGATTCGCTGATTCTTCTTCGTCGATATACAGTTCGCTGTTGCGGGTGACCCGAAACGCGTGCGCGGCGGTCAAGCGGTAGCCGGGGAACAGTTCTCCGGCGCAGAGCTTGATGATTTCGCTGAGAAAAATGATGCGCTGAGGACCGCGGCCGCCGGGAGCGATGCTCACAAGGCGGGGTAATATCCGAGGAACAGGCAAAATCGCGACCAAGTGTTCAAGCTTCGCGGTCGCCGGATTGTCGAGCGTCACCACGATGTTCAACTCCTTGTTGCCGAGTTGGGGAAATGGATGCGACTGATCGAGAGCCAGCGGTGTCAGCACGGGATAAACCTGTTCGCGAAAATAGGCCCGCACCCAAGCCAGTTCCCGGGGCGTAAGGTCTTGGGCACCCTTGAAGTGGATCCCTTCGATTGCGAGCGCCGGGACCAGTTGGTCTCGCCAGCAGCGGTATTGGTCCTCGATGAAAGTATCGACGGTCGCGCGGATGCGCTGGAGTTGCTGGCTTGGATTGAGCCCGTCCGGGCCGGGTTCGGTCACGCCTGAATCGCGTTGCTGAATCAAACCAGCGACGCGAATTTGAAAAAACTCGTCGAGGTTGCTCCCCGTAATGGCGAGATAGCGGACGCGCTCGATCAGCGGGTGCCGGTCGGTTTGGGCCTGCTCGAGGACCCGGCGGTTAAACGCGAGCCAGCTCAACTCTCGGTTAAAATATATGGGAGCGGAAACAGCGGGAGTAGTCTTGAGCGTGCGTGAGGCCATGCGAGTTGGACCAAAAAACGGTAAGCTCGGTCGTGGGCGAAACCAACCTAATCATGATCGTTTCGTAAATGTAACACAGCCGAATGCCCGAATCTCGGTGGGCTCGCGCCTGCCTCTGGGCTCTCGCAGCGAACGCAACAGTACCGCGGTTTTCGAAGTGTCCACTTGCGGCGCCTACGCGCTTCGTGCGAGATGACAGCGATGGCCCGAAGCGACCAACGTCCGGTGACGGTGCATATGATTGCGGAGCACGTGGGTGTCTCGGCGTCGGCGGTGTCGACCGTGCTCGCGGGTCGTCACGAGGAGCGTCGGCTCGCGCTGGCGACAGTGGAGAAAATCAGGAAGGCCGTGCGTGATCTTGGCTATGTCCCGAATGTGGCCGCGCGCCGCCTGCGGGCGCAGGATCCGGAGGTCCATCACATTGAACTAGGGATTCTCACATCCTTTGAGGCACCGCTGTTTTTGGTGAGTCGCGTGTTGCGGCAGGTGCAACGGATGGCGGATGCACGCACGGGCCCGGGACGAAATTTTTCCGTGTCGATCGCGATGTTTCACGCGGGACGGTTGCGTGAGATGGCAGGGTTGCGCGAAGCGAGCCGCTTCAATGGCGTGGTGATTACGAACACGCTGCCGGCGGACGACGCGTTTCTCGCGACAACGACGCTGCCCTATGCGGTCGTCGTGCTCGGGCGGCGGTTGCCGAACTATTGCTGTGTGCTCGACACGCCGGGCGAGAGCGGGCGCCGCGCGGCGGAAATTCTTCTCGGTCGCGGGTGTCGTCGGCCGGTGGTGCTGACGCCGGCGTTGCTCACAGAAAGTACGGCCGAGCGGGCCCAGGCGTTTTGCGCTACGGTACGGGCGCAGACCGGCAGTGAAGCGGCGCGGGTGGTGGCCGCGGGCTTTACGCCGACGAATGGAGCCGAGGCACTACGTGCGCACCTCAGCGCCGGCCGGATTTGCGACGGGCTCTATGCGGTGACCGACGGCCTCGCACTCGGTGCGTATCAGGCGATCAAGGATGCGGGCCGGAAGATTCCCAAAGATATCGCGGTCGTCGGAGTAGGGGACCACGAGCACGCCGATTTCTTCGATCCGCCGCTGACCTGTGTCGGCCCGTCGAATGAGACCATCGTGGAGCAGATCGTGACGCAACTCTTCGACTTGATGAACCGCCGCCGCGTGAAACCCGTGGAGACGTTGGTGCCGCCGTCGGTGGTGATGCGGGCCTCGGCCTGAGTGATGCGCCAAAAACTCTTTTTCGGTTTTTTTCGATTGATACTAAAACGATTTAGCAAAACCCTCGGACCGGTCCGTTCCCAACCCCCTTATTCACATGTCATTATCTCTGCGTTTCCCACGCGCTTCTTCCCGCCGGTGGTGTCTGCCGGTGTTCCTGTTCTCGGTGCTCGCGTCGCTTGACGTGGTGTCGGCTTCCGTCGCCGCCGACGGCGCGACGATCAGCGGCACCGTAAATAACTCCGCCACCGGCAATCTCCTTCCAGGTGCGCGGGTCGAGATTCCAGCGCTGGGACTGTCGGCGCTCGCCGACAATACGGGCCGCTACGTCCTCAGCGACGTGCCGGCTGGCACGCACGAACTCGTGGCGTCCTACACGGGGCTTGATGTCGGCAAACGTTCCGTGACGACCGCGGTTGGCCAGCGCACCGTGCGGGACTTCGAACTGAACTCTGGTCTCTACAAACTGGATAAGTTTGTCGTTTCCGGGCCGCGCGAGGGACACGCCGCCGCAATTACGGCGCAGCGGAATGCGGACAATGTGAAGAACGTGGTCGCCATGGATTCTTTCGGCAATCTGCCCAACATGAGCGCCGGTGAACTTGCTATCCGGCTACCCGGCGTGGCGGCAGGGCTCGATGATGAAGGCAACGTCACCGGACTCATCATCCGTGGCCAGGGTGCGATCAACAATCGCGTGACGGTGGATGGCGATTTGCTGGCGACGGTGGCGGGGCAGAGCCGGCAGTTTCAAACCCACTCGTTGACGGGCGCGATGTTTGATCAACTTGAAGTCATCAAGGGTCACACTCCGGACAAGCCGACCGACTCAACCGGCGGCACGGTTAATCTCGTCACGCGTTCGCCGCTCTCGATGAAAGAGAAACGGCGCCTCACTTATAGTTTTTCAATCAAGACGGCGCCTTCGTTCACGGATCAGGTGCCGCTGCGTGAAGGCCATCGGGCGCATCCGCTCATCAACGGATCCTATCAGGAGGTGTTTGATATCTTTGGTGGACAGCGAAACCTCGGCGTGGCCGTGAACCTTTTCTACAGCGAAAACGTGCAAGCTGGGTTTCGCTCGATCCGTGACTACCAGAATACGGCGGCTCAACCTGCATATCTCTACACGTGGGCAACGCAGGATTATTTTAACAACCGCAAGCAGGCTAGTGTGAACGTGAAATTCGATTTCCGTCTCTCGGCCGCGACGAAAATCTCCTTCAATACGATCTACAATGACGCGTTCGAGCCGTTCAACCGGCTCTACGAGGTCACCGCATTGACCGCGCAGACGGTCGCCACGCTTGACGCTGCGGGCAATCCCACTGGCACCGGCGCGATCCTCCCAAACTTTACCCCCACGGTCACGCAAGCCCGCGCGCTGCCGGCCTCGATCGTGCGAGTGAACGAGACGATGTACTCCTTCATGAACCGCACCCGCGCGCTGAACCTCACCGGCCAGCACGACGTGGATCGTTGGCACGGCGACTGGACGGCGTCCTACAGCCAGGCCCATCCGCATCTCGGAGTGGGCGAGGGCGGCTCGTTGACGATGGATGCGCCGGGCGTCGGGTGGAAACTCGACCGCACACCGTCCGATCTCTATCCGACCTTCACTCAGATCGACGGACCAGACTACCGGAACATCGCCAACTATCGGCCGAATGGTCAGCTCAACGCCCGCAACAGCACCCGCACCTCCGAGGTCACTGGCTTCCGCGGCAACCTCAGCTACGCCCTGCCGATTGCACAGCCCCTCAAGTTCAAAACGGGTCTGGAGCGCCGCGAGCAGGTGTCGGCGGTCAGCAGCAACGATCGGCGTTGGGCCTATTCGGGCCCCGGTATGACCGGGGTTACGCCGTTCAAGGCAGACCCCAGCATCGTCACCCAGATGAGCCGAGAGGGTGGCTTCACGGCTCCGATGTTCGAGACTGCGTCGATGATCCAGTCCAATAAAGTCGCCGATCCGACGATCTGGTCCGAGGACAACTATTTCCGCGAGTCGCAGAAATTTATTAATACCAAAGACCTCACCGAGACAGCGTCCGCGGCCTATGCGATGGTGCAGGGAAAATTTGGCCACGTGGGCTATCTGGCCGGTGTGCGCCGCGAGCGCACCGAGGTCGATGCGTTCGGCTATGTCCGCGCCCGCGTGCTCAGCTCAGCTGCCCAACAGGCGGCCGATCCCGCCGGCTCGGCCAAACGCGACTACGCTGACAACGGCCGCAGGATTACCGGGCAGTTCGACCAGAACTCCCCGAGCGTGCACTTGAGCTACGATCTGACACCTAGCCTGAAGGCCCGCACATCGTGGTCCACGAGCTTCGGTCGCGCTCCGTTCTCCAACCTCTTTCCCAGTGAAACGCCCGACGATGCCAACCGCCGCATCACGATCAATAACCCGGCGCTCAAGCCGCAGTTTAACAAGGAGTGGGATGCGACGATTGAATATTATTTCGAACCTGTTGGGCAATTTTCTATCGGCTGGTTTCGCAAAGATATCCGCGACTACATCGTGAGCAATATCGATGGCGGCCGCGTCGGAACGGGCGCGAGCAATGGCTACAACGGCGATTATGCCGACTACCAGATTCTGCAAACCGCCAACGCAGGCAGTGCGACCGTCAACGGTTGGGAGCTATCCTACCAGCAACAGTTCACCTTTCTCCCCGGCCTCCTCCGGACGATCGGGTTTGGCGCCAACTACACTTACCTGCGCACGCACGGCGTCTTTGCTGGCACCACTTACCTCGTGTCCAACCAAGTGGCCGGATTCATTCCGCAAACCGGCAACGTGAATCTCTCGTGGCGCTACCAATCCTTTGGGGTGCGCGCCCGCGCGAATTACCACGGGCGTTATCTCAATACTTTCGGTGGCATCACTGCGCCCCAGCGCAGCCAGTATCGTTTTGCCCGCACGGTCACCGATCTGAGTTTCTCCTATCAGTTGAGCGCGAGCACGCAGCTGTTCTGCGATATTTCGAATCTGACGAACGAACCGCAGAAATTCTATCGCTTCGTCACCACGCAGACGGAGCGCGTGTTGCTCAACGGCACCGGCGTCACGTTTGGCATCAGCGGCCGGTTCTAATCGAAATAATCCATGCTCCTCGCAAAAACTCTGTCCATGGTAGCCCGCCTCGTGAGAGGCGGGACTGTCCGATGCGCGACTTCCTGGCGCTCCCTGTTCTCACGATCAGGGCTACCGATCCTCTCGCTTGCGTGCACCTCGGGTGTTCTTCTACACGCCGCCGCAGCGCCCGAGGTGATGCCGCGCCTCGCGCATAACAATCCCGGCCTCCTCACCGATCTCGGCGTGGGGCTCTGGGCCTGGCCGCTGCCGATGGACTACAACGGCGACGGCCTCATGGACCTTGTCGTCGTCTGCACTGACAAACCCTACAATGGCACGTGGTTTTTTGAGAACAGCGGCCAGGTGGACTCACAGCTCAAGCTCCCGATCTTCAAGCCCGCCGTGCTCATCGGAAAATCCGCTCCGTCCGTCGGCATCTCGTATGTCACGGGCAAACCGGTCATCACGGCTACCGCTTCGGCCAAACCCGCAGGCGCCGAGATCTACAACTACCGCGGCAGTACGTTTCCGGATTTCCTGAAGTCGCAATTCACGAAACCCACTAAGCTCGCAGTCCCGGAAAAAATCCTCACCGAGCCCGGCAACATCCGGCAGAACCAGTGGCAACTCGTCGACTTCGACGGCGATGGCGCGCTCGACGTGTCCGTCGGCATCGATTTCTGGGGCGACTTTGGTCCGCTCAACGGCGGCGAGGGCGCGTTCAATCCCAAGGGCGAGTGGACGCGCGGCAAGTTGCGCGGCTACGTCTACGTGATTCGCAATGCCGGTACGAACGCCCAGCCGACCTACGCCGCGCCCGTGCGCCTGCAGGCCGGCGGAAAAGACGTCGATCCCTACGGCATGCCGTCGCCGATGTGGGGCGATTTCCGCGGCACCGGGAAACTCGACCTCATCTGCGGCGAGTTCCGCGACGGCTTTACCTTCTACGAAAACACCGGCACGCGCACGAAACCGGTCTACGCCGCCGGCCGCGCGCTGCAGAGCGCAGGTATCGCGGTTAAAATGGATCTGTGCATGATCACGCCAACGGCGGTTGATTTTAACGGCGACGGTTTTTTGGACATCGTCTGCGGCGACGAGGACGGGCGCGTGGCCTTTATTGAAAATACCGGCAAGACCGTCGACGGCATGCCGCAGTTTCTCCCGCCGCGTTACTTCCGGCAGTTCGCGGCCGATGTGAAATTCGGCGCCCTCGCGACACCTTACGCGTTTGATTGGGACGGCGATGGCGACGAGGATCTCATCAGCGGCAACAGCGCCGGGTACATTGCGTTCATCGAAAATCTCGGCGGCACACCCACGCGTTGGGCGGCCCCGCGTTATCTCAGTGCCGGTGGCCGGCTCATCCGCGAGCAGGCCGGCCCGAACGGCTCGATCCAAGGCCCGGCAGAGGCGAAGTGGGGCTACTCCGTTCTGAGTGTTGCGGATTGGGACGGCGATGGCCTGCCCGACATCATGACCAACGGTATCTGGGGAAAAGTCGTTTGGTATAAAAACATCGGTACGCGCACGGCACCCAAGCTCGCCGCCGGCCGTCCCGTGGAACTCGCGCCCGGCTCTCCGGCGCAGAAAGCCCCGTGGAACTGGTGGAGCCCGCAAGGCCGCGAGCTCGTTTCGCAATGGCGGACTACGCCGCAGATGATCGACTGGAATGGCGACGGCCTCATGGACCTCGTGATGTCCGACGGCGATGGCTACCTTGCGCTCTATGAGCGCACTCGCGCCGCCGGCGGTTCGCTGGCGCTGGCGCCGCCGCAGCGCGTTTTTTGGAGCGAAGGCGCGAGCAGTTTCGACAGCAACGGGAAGCCGACGAACAGCACGTCCGGTCTGCTCCGTCTCAACGATGGCGTCTACGGTCGCGGTGGCCGCCGCACGTTCTGCACCGTCGATTGGGATGGCGACGGCAAGGTCGACATTTTGATGAACAGTTCGCCCAACGTGAATTTTTTCCGCAACCTCGGCAAAAACGCCGCCGGCCAGTGGGCCTTCCGCGACGAGGGTCCGGTGAGCACGCACGTCCTCGCCGGCCACGCGACGAAGCCGACCTACTTCGCCACCACGCGCGAACTCCTTATCGGAGCGGAAGACGGGTTCTTCTACCGCTCGAAACAGCCAGCCCCGAAGTAACATCTCGCCGCCGCCTTCTCCCGTCTCCCTCCACTTCATGTCATCACCAGCACCCTTTCGCCCCAGCGGCATCTATTCCGCCCAGTGGCTGCCCATCGATTCCGCCGGCGCGCTCGACCGCGCTGCTCTCGCCACGCACATCACGTTCGAGAAAAACGCCGGGATCGCCGGCGTGCTCGGCCTCGGCAGCACCGGCGAGTTTCCGCATTTTTCGCCTGACGAACGCAAAGTTGCGCTCGCTGCCGTCGCCGAAATCGCCGCGCCACTGCCGGTGATTGCGAACATCACCGACCTGCGCCCGAAGGTCGCGATCGAGCTCGGCCGGTTCGCGAAGTCGCTGGGCCTCCCTGCTGTCGCGCTGATGCCGCCGCCGTTTTTCCCGCTGTCGCAGGCCGACATCCTCGCGTTCTTCCTCCACGTCGCCGAGGCCGTCGCTCTGCCGGTCATGCTCTACAATTTTCCCGAGCTGACCGGCAAACGTATCGACCTCGCCACCATCGCTGCGTTTGCCGACCGCGCGCCGATGTGCGCGATCAAGCAGAGCGGCGGCGAGTTCGCCTATCACCGCGAGCTGATCGCGCTGGGTCGCGAGAAGAACTATGTCGTCATGTCCGGTGCCGACACGCGGCTCGCGGAAGTTTTTGCGATGGGCGCCGCCGGCTGCACGGGCGGACTCGTGAACATCGTGCCCGAACTCATGGTCGATATTTATCGCTGTTCGGTCGCGGGTCGTCCGGTCGATGCCGCCGTTTCCGCCGCGCGGATGGTCGAGTTGGGCCGCGTGATTGATCAACTCGCGTTCCCGCCCAATGTCGGGGCCGGGCTCGCCGCGCGTGGCTTTGCCCCGGGCGCCTCGAAGTCGATCCTTTCGCCGGCGTCGCGGGCGCTCGCCGTGAAGATCGAAGCCGAGCTGCGCGCCCTGTTTCTGCAATGGGGCCTCGCGCTGGGCCCGGTCTCGGCCGCAGTGTGACTTCGACAACGGGCCTTTGTTCGGCCCAGCTGGTTCGCGGGTGGTCTGTTTTTACAGCCACCCGCTCCTTCTTGTAAGGCTGCCTTTCGTTTCCCCACTCTCTGCCCATGCCCCCTGCCCAAAATGCTCTGCGCTACGCTTGGTTCGTCGTCGCGCTGCTCTTCCCGGTCGCCCTCCTGAATTACCTCGATCGCCAAATGATGGCCACGATGAAGGCCTCGATGGTGCACGACATCCCGAGTATCGCGAACCGCGCGGACTGGGGGCTCGTGCTCGGGTGCTTCAAATGGACCTACGCCGTCCTGAGCCCGTTCGGTGGCTACATTGCGGATCGGTTCAGCAAACGCTACGTAATCGGCGGCAGTCTCCTCGTGTGGTCGATGGTCACGTGGTGGACGGGGCATGTCTCCACGTTTCACGAACTCATGACCGCGCGCGCCCTCATGGGCATCAGCGAAGCGTTCTACATACCGGCCGCACTGGCCTTGATTTCTGAATACCACTTGGGGCCCACGCGCTCGCGGGCGGTCGGGCTGCATCAGGCGGGCATTTACGTCGGCCAGATCCTCGGCGGTTTCGCCGGTTACATGGCGGATTCGCCGGACCACGGTTGGCGTTGGATGTTTACGACCTGCGGCATGATCGGCGTGATTTACGCCCTCCCACTCATCGCCGCGATGCGTGATCCCGTCCGCGCGGTGCCGACCGCGGCTGACACTGAGGCCGCCAAAACCGGCGTCATTCGCGGGCTGTTGGGTAACCGGAATTTCCTTCTCCTTGTAGCCTATTTTACGTTACCGGCCATCGCGGGTTGGGTGGTGCGCGACTGGATGCCAGAGATTCTCCGCGAGAAATTTTCACTCGGCCAGGGCAAGGCCGGCGTGAGTGCCATCCTTTATGTGCAAATAGCCTCGCTCATCGGCGCCCTCATCGGCGGCACGCTCGCGGATCGTTGGATGAAAACGACCAACCGCGGACGCATCTTCACGAGCGCGATCGGCATGGCGCTGTTTCTCCCGGCGCTCTTCGGCGTGGGCAACGCCCCGACACTCACCTTCGCCATCATCGGCCTGATTGTCTTCGGCCTCGGCTGGGGTTTCTTCGACTGCAACAACATGCCGATCCTCTGCCAGATCGCGCGGCCTGAGTGGCGCGCGACAGGCTATGGCATCATGAACCTCGTGAGCATCAGTTGCGGCGGCTTCGGCGACTGGGCCTTTGGGGCACTGCGGGATCGTCACGTGCCGCTCAACCTGATCTTCGGCGCGTTTGCCGGGGTCGCGCTATTCTCGATTTTCATCGTGCTGCTCATCAGACCCAAAGAAGAGTCGGCTTCCCCCGTTCCGGCCTAACCGCGCTCCCTCTCCCCATGAAACTCCTCCCCGCTCTCGCTCTCTTTGCCGGCACCGCCCTCGCCGGTTTCGCCGCCTCGCCCGCGCTGGTCACCCACGAGTTCATCTACGAAAAAGCATCCTATCCCTCGTGCCACGCCTCCACGATTGTCGAGAGCGGGCAGGGTGGGTTGGTCGCCGCGTGGTTCGGCGGCACGGCGGAAAAAAATCCCGACGTGGGGATTTGGGTTTCGCACTATGACGCGGCCAAGAAAGCGTGGACGCCCAGCGTGGAGGTCGCGAACGGCGTGCAGCCCGATGGCAAACGCCACCCGACTTGGAATCCCGTCCTGTTTCAGCCGCAGGGCAACGTGCCGCTCATGCTCTTCTACAAAGTCGGACCCTCGCCGCAGACCTGGTGGGGCGAACTCCGCACGTCCACCGATGGCGGCCGCAAGTGGGGCGCCGCGCGCCGCCTGCCCGCTGGCATTTACGGTCCGATAAAAAACAAACCCGTCCAGCTCGCCGACGGCACGATCCTCGCCCCCACGAGCGACGAGACCGACGAGAAGCCGAGCAAGTGGCGCGTGTATTTCGAGCGCAGCACCGACGGCGGCGCGACGTGGGCGAAGACCCCGTTTCTCAACGACGGCCTCGCCGTCGGCGCGATTCAGCCGAGCATCCTATTTCACGACAGCATTGGCGGAGCGAAACTCCAAGCCGTCGGCCGCACGCGGCAGGGCAAGGTCTTCACCGTTTCGTCCGAAAATTCCGGTAAAACTTGGGGCGAGATGTCGCTACTCTCGCTCGCGAATCCCAGCTCCGGTACCGATGCCGTGACGCTCAAGGACGGCCGTCACCTCATCGTCTACAACCCCGTGGCGAGAGGTCGCACGCCGCTGAACGTCGCCCTCTCGCGCGACGGCCGCGAGTGGCAGGATGTCGTCACGCTCGAAGACCAACCCGGCGAGTATTCTTATCCTGCCGTCGTGCAGACGAGCGACGGCCTCGTACACATCACCTACACGTGGAAACGGGAGCGCATCCGCCACGCGGTGATCGATCCGGCGAAACTCTAACGTTTCGCTGTGCGGTGGTTTCCTTGTCATGCGTCGATTGACGGTAGCTATGTCGGGTGCAATCGCTTCGTTTGAGCTCTCTGGCGGCGCCGCTGAGCGCCAGCTCACGCATGCGCCGTACGGCCATGTGTTGACGAATGTGAACGTGTGGTCGCCCGACAGTCGCTGGATCGTCTACGATGTTCGCACGGTTGATAGCGTGTTCGACGGCACGCGAATCGAGCAGGTCGAGGTGGCTACGGGAAAAGTGCAGACGCTCTACGAAGCGAAGAACGGCGCCGCGTGCGGTGTCGTCACGTATCATCCGAGGGAACCGAAAATCGTGTTCATTCACGGCCCGGAGCATCCGACGCCCGAGTGGAGCTACGGGATGACGCGGCGGCGCGGCGCAATCGTCGACGTGCGCCGGCCCGGCGCAGCGCGGTCGCTCGATGCGATGAACTACGCGCCACCGTTCACTCCGGGCGCGCTGCGTGGAGGATCGCACGTGCACGTGTTCAGTCCCGACGGCGCGTGGGTGAGCAATACCTATGAAGACGAGGTGCTCGCTCGCCTCGGAGCGGCGACGGGCGAGGGGGGCGATCGCGATTTCAATCAGCGCAATATTGCCGTGTCCGTGCCCGCGCCAGCCGCGAGCGGTGTCCGCGTGGTGGGCAGCCACCCGCGCAGTCACGACGGCGAATTATTTTCGGTCGTTGTCACGCGGACGGTGAACCGGCCGAAGCCCGGCTCGGATGAGATCAGCCGCGCGTTTGAAGAAGGTTGGGTCGGTGGTGTCTCGGCCGAGGGGCGTCGCTCGCTCGCGTTTTTGGGTAACGTGACCGCGCGCGATGGACGCGAGCACGCCGAGGTCTTTCTCGCCGAGCTGCCCGCGGACCTCACGCGCAGGGGTGCGGCTCCGCTCGAGGGAACGGCGACGCGGCGGCCCGCGCCACCGGCCGGTGTCGGGCAGCGGCGTCTCACGTTTACTGAAGAACGGAAATTTCGAGGCGTGGGCGCGACGCCGCGTCACTGGTTGCGGGCATCGCCCGACGGCACGCAGATCGCATTTCTGATGATGGACGAGGCCGGGGTGGTACAGCTTTGGCTTGTCGCTGCGCGAGGCGGTGCGCTGCGCCAGATTACGCGCAATCCATCTGGGATCGCCTCGGCGTTCACGTGGAGCCCGGATGGGCACATGATTGCGCACGTCATGGACGGCGGCGTGTGCGTGACCGACGTGGCGAGCGGCGCGACGCGGCGATTGACGTCGGCCAACGCCGCGCCGGCGCTGCCGCTTGCCTGTGTGTTTTCGCCGGATGGGCGGCACATTGCCTTCATGCGGAGTGTGGCGCATGGCGGTGGAGTCTTCACGCAAATCTTCGCTGTCGCGGTGGCTTCGCGCGAGTGAGCTCAATCGCCCAAAAGATTCCGCC
>CANIJN010000150.1 GCA_947467625.1 Opitutia bacterium
CCGTGTGGATCGACCAGCTGAGCCGGTGAGAATTTTCCCATGATCGAAGCCCTGCATCTGACCAAAACCTTTCGCGACAAGAAGCGCGGGGAGATCCGCGCCGCCGACGATATTTCGTTCCGGGTTTCTCCGGGGCAGATTTACGGCCTTCTCGGGGCCAATGGTGCGGGCAAGACGACGACCCTCCGGCTGCTGGCCACGCTGCTCAAACCGACGGGTGGGAGTGCGACGGTGGGCGGCTTCGACGTCGCGCGCGAACCGGAGAAGGTCCGGGCCCAGGTCGGCTTTCTCGCTGCCAGCACCGCGCTCTACGGACGGCTGACGGCGCGGGAGATGATCGCTTATTTCGGAAAGCTCAACGGACTCGCCGATGCGGAGATTCGCGCGCGCACGCAGCGCATTGCGGACGAACTCGGCATGCACGACTTTCTCGACCGACGCTGCGACACGTTTTCGACGGGCATGAAGCAGAAAACGTCGATCGCCCGCACGCTGATCCATGATCCGGCGGTGATGATTTTCGACGAGCCCACGCTCGGGCTCGATGTGATGACGGCGCGGGCGATCGTGAAATTTGTGCGGGAGTGCCGGAACCGCGGCAAGACGGTGATCTATTCGACGCACGTGATGAGCGAAGTGGAAAAACTCTGCGACACGATCGGTATCATCCATGGCGGAAAGTTAATGGCCGAAGGGACGCTGGCCGGCTTGCGCGCCACCTATGGCGAACAGGACATGGAAGAGATTTTTGTGAAGATCGTCGGGGCGGAGGATGCGAAATGAACTGGACCAATATTCTCACGATTTATCTCAAAGAGTTGAAAGATTCGCTCCGCGACCGACGCACGCTGCTTTCGACGATTATTATTCCGACGCTCGTGATGCCGTTGCTCACGTTCGGCGTGGGCAAGGTGGCATCGGGGGTGATCGGCAAGGCGCGCAGCGAGACGCCGACCGTCATGATTCTCGGTGGCGAGGATTCTCCGGGAGTCGTGGCCCGGCTCAAGGCGTCGAAGAAAATCAAGGTCGTGCCGACGAGTGTGGATTGGAAGGAGGACATCACGGAGAAGAAGGTCCGTGCGGCGGTGCAGTTGCCGGAAAAATTCGAGGCCGGACTCACGGCCGGGGCGGCGGCGGCGGTAGTGATCTATCACTACGAAGGGGAGATGAAATCGTCTTTTGGGGCGGGTGAATTGGAGAAATTTTTACGGGAGCTGCGAGAGCAAACGACGGCGGATCGTCTGGCGGAGCGCTCGCTCCCGGCGACCCTGGCCAAACCGTTTGATTTCAAACGAGAGAACGTCGCGCCGCCCGAGAAGGTCGGCGGCAACCTGTTTGGCGGTGTGGTACCCTATCTGATTATCATCTTATGTTTCACGGGGGCGATGTATCCGGCGATGGATCTGACGGCGGGGGAGAAGGAGCGGGGGACGATGGAAACGCTGCTGTGCAGTCCGGTGGCGCGGGTCGATATCGTATTGGGGAAATTCTTGATGGTGCTCACCGGTTCGCTGTCGGCGATGGGCTTTATGCTCTTGTCGATGGGGGTCACTGCGTGGGTGGCCGGATCACTCCTGATGGGCGGGGGCTCGATGGCGAAGGCGGGAGCAGCGGCGGTGGCCGGCGTACCGGCGGGCAGTGTGATTCCGCTGATTGATCCGTTTGGGCTGGTGGGTGTGTTGGCGATGGTTTTTCCCGTCGCGGTGTTGTTCGCGGCGCTGGCGTTGACGATTTCGCTCTTTGCGAAGAGCTCCAAGGAAGCTCAAAGCTACCTCGCGCCGCTGATGATCGTGATTATTATGCCGGCGGTGATCGGCATGTTGCCGGGGATCGATCTCAATGCTCGGCTCGCGCTGGTGCCGCTCCTCAATCTTTCGCTCGTCTGCAAGGAGATGCTCTCGGGCGTGTGGCACTGGAACTACATCGCGATTATTTTTGGTTCGTCGTGCGTTTATGCGGTGGTGGCGCTGGGGTTGGCTGTGAAGATGTTCAATCGCGAAGACGTGATTTTCCGCGCGTGAGGAGGGCGGGGACGGACGTGCGTAACGGGAGCACGCTCACTGTGCTGGCGACGCACGCGCGGCGGGGCGACGCGAGCAGCCGGGTCTTGGTGGTGGTGGGATTCCGGAGGCGGCACCGAAAGCGCGGCGTTGAAATAACGGGGCTGCGGTTGGGTCGCGCGCGAGCGGGCCGTTGCATTTTCGGCGGACAGGCTTTGGGGTACGACATGGCGTTTCCGCAACACATCATCGCCCGCAAGCGCGACGGGCACGCGCTCACTCGCGAGGAGATCGGAGCCTTCGTCCGCGGTGCGGCCGATGGGTCGTGGGCGGACTACCAGCTGAGCGCGATGCTCATGGCGATCGTGTGGCGGGGCATGACGCCGCAGGAGACGGCGCACTACACAGAGGCGATGATGCACTCCGGCGTGGTGGCGGATCTGGCGAGCATCGTGCAGCCCAAGGCGGACAAACATTCGACGGGTGGCGTTGGCGACAAAATTTCCCTGCATCTCGCGCCGATGATTGCGGCGTGTGGGGTGGTGGTGCCGATGATTTCGGGGCGTGGGCTTGGGCACACTGGAGGCACGCTCGACAAGTTGGAATCGATTCCGGGGTTTAACGTGAACCTTTCGCTCGCGGCTTATCGCGCGCAGTTGGAGAACATTGGCCTCGCGTTGATCGGCCAGACGGCGGACCTCGCGCCGGCGGACAAGAAACTTTACGCGCTGCGCGACGTGACGGCGACGGTGGAGAGCATTCCGCTGATCTGCGGCAGTATCCTGTCGAAGAAACTGGCCGAAGGCATCGATGTGCTGGTGCTCGACGTAAAGTTTGGTCGGGGCGCATTCATGAAAGACCAGGTAAAGGCGCGGGAGTTGGCGCGGGCGCTGGTGTCGGTAGCGACGGCGATGGGGAAGCCGACGCGCGCGGTGCTGACGGCGATGGACGAGCCTTTGGGGCGGACAGTGGGTAACGCTTTAGAGGTGGGGGAATCGATTGAGTGTCTGCGCGGCGAAGGTCCGGCGGATGTGATGGACGTCACCTATACGCTCGGTGAGCAGATGCTGCTGCTGACGAAAGTCGTGACGACGAAGGCGGAAGCGCGCGCGCAATTGGAGGCGAGTATTGCGAGTGGCGCGGCGCTAGATAAATTTCGAGAGATGATCGTGGCACAGGGCGGCGATGCGCGGGTGGTCGATGACGGGTGGCGGTTGCCGCGAGCGCGGTTACTATTCGAACTCAGAGCAACGCGCGCCGGATTTGTGACGGACGTCGATGCGCTGGGCGTAGCGCTTGCGGCCCTACGGCTCGGGGCGGGGCGTGCGAAGGCGGCGGATGCGGTCGATCACGCGGTGGGCGTGAGCGGGCTGGTGAAGATCGGTGAACGAGTCGCCGCCGGCAGTGTGCTGGGGGTAATCCACGCAAACGACGAGGGCGCTTTGTCGGAGGCGCAGGGGATGCTGGCAAAGTCAGTCAGCGTGAGCGACACGCAGACCGAGGCACCGCAGCTGATTGAGGAGATCGTCGGCGAGGGGGCGGGCTGAAGCCGCGGCCTACGCTTCCATTTCAGCTAACTTTGTAACGGCGGTTTCCCAAGCGGCGGTGGCGGTCGCGATCTGGTCGACGACGGTGCTCAGCTCGCGGTTGAGATGGTGAAATTTTCCTTTGTCCGCATAGGAGGCGGGATCCTCAAGCGAGGCGGTGATGTCGGACTGTTTAGCTTCCAACTCTGAAACTTTTTTCTCCAACTGGCCGACTTCCTCGCGGAATTTGCGGATTTCGTTCGGAGTGGGTTTTTTCGCGGCGGCAGCGGCGGACGGCCGCGAAGGGGGCGTCGCGCCTCCAGCGGGAGCTTGCTTCGGACGGGCGTCGGTGAAGCCGGCAGTGAGCGCGAAGCGGGCGTCGGTGAGTTTGGATTTATCTAGGTAGTAATCGTAATCCCCGGCATAGGGGGTGAGGCGGCCGCTGTGGACGTGGAGGACCGTTTGGGCGAGCGCCCGGATGAAATGCACGTCGTGGCTGATGAAGATCAGGGTGCCTTCGTAATTCTTCAAGGCATGCACGAGCGCGTCGATCGACTGGATGTCCAAGTGGGTCGTCGGCTCATCCATGAGGAGGAAGTTCGGCGGTTTGACGAGAATGCGGGCGAGGGCGAGGCGAGATTTTTCACCACCGGAGAGCACCGCGATGGGTTTGTGGACATCGTCTTTGCGGAAAAGAAAAGCGCCGAGGATGGCGCGGGCCTGTTGCTCGGTGAGCTGGTTTTCAACCGTGCGCAGCGACATGACGTTTTCGAAAACGCTCATGCTGGTATCGAGATTATCGAGACGATTTTGGGCAAAGTAGCCGGCCACGACGTTGGTGCCGAGCTCGCGGGTGCCGCCCTGCGTGGGGATGACGTCGGCGAGAATCTTGAGGAGCGTGGATTTGCCGGCGCCGTTGGGGCCGACGAGCACGATGCGTTGGCCGCGTTCGCAGGTGAAGTTGAGGTCCTTGTAGACGACGTGGGTGCCGTAGGCCTGTTTGATGTGCTCGAGGGTGATGACCTTGAGGCCGGAGCGCGGAGGCTGGGGGAACTTGAAGTTCATCTTCCGCAGTTCCTCGGTCGGTTCCTCGACGGCAGCTTCTTTCAGACGCTCGATTTGTTTCTCTTTTGATTTTGCGCGGGAGGCCATCGAGGCCTTGGCGCCGAAGCGATCGACGAAGACTTGGAGGTGGGCGATCTCGCGCTGCTGGGTCTTGAAGGCGGCGGCTTGCTGGGATTTGCGGGCCTCTTTTTCGGTGAGGAAATTATCGTAGTTGCCGTGGTAATAGTGGAGTGAGCCGGCGCGGAGCTCGAGCATGCCGGTGCACAGGGCGTTGAGGAAGGCGCGGTCGTGCGAGATGACGACGAGGCCGCCGGGGTAGCGGATCAGGTAGTCTTGAAACCAGAGGAGCGCTTCGAGATCGAGATGGTTGGTCGGCTCGTCGAGGAGGAGCAGGGCGGGCTCGGCGACGAGGAGGCGGGCGAGGTGGGCGCGCATGACCCAGCCGCCGGAAAACGTTTTCGCGAGCTTGAGGGCGTCGCCCTCTTTGAAGCCGAGGCCGGCGAGGATTTTTTTCGCGCGGGGTTCGAGCGTGTAGTCGATATCGTAGTCGTCCTCGTCGGGCTCGAGTTTTTTGCCGCTGGTGGCGATGTGGAGAATAGTTTCGTCGCCGGCGGGGGCGCTCTCTTGCGGGAGATAGCCGAAGTCGGCACCGCGTTCCCACTCGATGGTGCCGGTGTCGGGTTTTTCCTCGCCGAGGATGAGGCCGAACAGCGTGGATTTACCTGCGCCGTTCGGGCCGATCAATCCGAGGCGATCGGTGCGGGCAATGAAGAGGGAGACCTCCGAGAAGAGTTCTCGGGTGCCATAGGACTTGGAAACATCGGCGATGGTAAGCATCGGAACCAAATAACAAACACGAAGCGGGGGCGTGGCGTCAATGGCGCGCTTGCTCGACCGAAAATTAGCGGGCGAGGGTCAACGCGATGCAACCCGCGACGGCGATGACACTGCCCGCGATGGCGCGTCGGGTCGGTCGGTCGCCTTCGAGCCAGTAGGCGATGGGTATGGCGAACAGGGGAGTGGTGGCGGCGATGGGGAGGACGATGCCGCTGGGCGACGTGGCGAGGGCCCATTGGTAGCAACTCACCCCGGCGACCGGGCCGGCGAGACCGGAGGCGAAAATGAGCCAGCGACCACGGGCAGAAGTGGGTAGAAATGAAGTGTCACGGATTACGTGACACTGCTCGGCTGGGGTGGCGAGGGGGGCGGCGGGGGCCGGGGTGCGGCGGAGGAAGTGGAGGATGAGGAACCACAACGCGGTGAAGATGAGTCCGGCGAAAATACGGTGGTAGGCGGCGTTGATGCCGAAGGTGGCGTTGTGCACGGCTTCGCCGGCAGCTTCGGCGACGTTGACGCCCTTGCGGCTGACGAGAGCGCCGAAACCTTGACCACACGCGGCGACGAGGCCGAAGAGGAAACCGATGGGACGCACCGTCACGCGGGGCGGGCTCGCTTTGCTGGGTAGCAGGGCGACGCCGACGCCGATGAGAATGACCAGGCCCCAGAGGATCTGCGTCGCGGTGAGGCGGGTGCCGAGCCAGAGCCACTCGCCGAGGGCGGCGAGGGGCGCGGCCAAGCATTGCGTCATCAGGACCGTGAGGCGGGAGCCGAGCAGCGGGAGGGCGGCATAGACGCCGAGGTCGCCGAGGCCCATGCCGATGACGCCGCTGAGGAAAAACCAGCCGACACTGGCGCTGCCGAATCCGTGGCCGAGGGTATGGGCGAAGAGGCCGAGGAAGGCGGCGGCGACGAGGAGGCGGCCGACGTTGGCGCGCATAGAGCCGTTGGCGCGCACGCTCTTGCTTGCGTAGGTGGCGCTGAGGGCGAAGAAAAAGGCGGCGAGAAACGAGGCGAGCATGGTGGGCGCCGCAGCGGCGCCAGTTGAAGACGGAAGAGGAGGTTTAAGTTTAAGGGAGGTGGCGGTAAGGACGAGAGCGCACGGATTTGCAGGGTGCGAAGGTTTTGTGTCGCCGAGTGACACAGCGCCGAGCAATTCTGGGCGTCTCCATGAAAGCCAAGAAAGCCAGAGTAAAACCCGAAGCCGTCAACGCTGCGCTCGCCGCGAAAAAAGGGCCGATCTCAAAATTTATTGCCCATCACTACCGGCATTTTAATGCCGCGGCGCTGGTCGATACCGCGAAGGGTTACGAGGCGCACCTCGCAGCCGGGGGCAAAATGCTGGTCACGCTCGCAGGCGCGATGTCGACGGCGGAGCTCGGGATCTCGCTCGCCGAGATGATTCGGGCGGACAAGGTCCACGCGATCGTGTGCACGGGTGCGAATTTGGAGGAGGATATTTTCAATCTCGTCGCCCATGATTATTATGAGCGCGTGCCGCACTACCGGCACCTGACTGCGGAGGATGAAGTGGAGTTGGTGAAGCGGCACATGAATCGCGTGACGGACACGTGTATCCCGGAGATGGAAGCGATGCGCCGGATCGAGGCGGTGGTCGCGGACGAGTGGACGAAAGCGGACCAGGCGGGTGAGCGGTATTTCCCGCATGAGTTCATGTACAAGATTCTGCGCAGCGGAAAACTGAAGAAGAGCTACCAGATCGATCCGAAGAATTCGTGGATGCTGGCCGCGTGTGAGAAGGACCTGCCGATTATCGTCCCTGGCTGGGAGGATGCGACGTTGGGCAATATGTATGCGGGCCGCTGCGTGACGGGTGAAATCAAGCACGTGCACACGGTGCGCACCGGAATCGAATACATGACGTGGCTGGCGGAGTGGTATACCAAGACCGCGAAGAAGCTGAAGAACGGCGAGGGCTCGATCGGTTTTTTCCAGATCGGCGGTGGCATCGCCGGTGATTTCCCCATCTGCGTCGTGCCGATGTTGCATCAGGATCTCGGCCGCACGGGCGTGCCGCTCTGGGGTTATTTCGCGCAGATCAGCGACTCGACGACGAGCTACGGCAGTTACTCAGGCGCGGTGCCGAATGAGAAGATCACGTGGGGGAAGCTCGCGGGCTCGACGCCGAAGTTTATTGTTGAGAGCGACGCGACGATCGTGGCGCCGTTGATTTTTAATTGGGTGCTGGGGAATTAAGGGCCCGCGGATAGCGCCGATGCCCGGGGGGAACCCCGGGGCGGCGGAGCCGCAACCCCGACGACGAACACAACCATTTGGACCGCGGATGCTGCGGATATTGCGGATAACCGTGGGCCTACCGCCGGAGTAGGCCGCGTCGCTGGGAGTTTGGGGAATTTTCCTGCCGCCAGCATCTTCCTGCCCAGCGGATCGTGATGCGCAGTCGGGCTCGGGGGCGGAGCGTGGAGGAGGGGCAGGAAGATTTTCCGTAACGATGTGTGCCGACTGCGAAATCGGCGGGCAACTGTGACGACCAGTATCACCGGAGCGTTTGATCCTTCATGGTCGGCCGCCGGCTCGCAGGCGCGCGAAGTGTCCGCGAGCGGACGGACCAGCGTGGGATACCTGTGGGCTTGCGCTGGGGCCCGGGCCTGCGGTGATCGCCGGATGGCCAATGCGCTCCACTCGGAAAAATCGCCCTATCTGCTCCAGCATGCGGAGAATCCGGTGGCGTGGCTGCCGTGGGGCGAAGCGGCGTTTGCGCGGGCGAGGGCGGAGGAAAAGCCGATTTTCCTGAGCATCGGTTATTCGACGTGTCACTGGTGCCACGTGATGGCGCACGAGTCGTTTGAGCATGAGGCGGTGGCGGCGATTTTGAACGAGCACTTCGTCGCGATCAAAGTGGACCGCGAGGAGCGGCCCGACGTGGACAAGGTTTACATGGCCTACGTGCAGGCGCTCACCGGCCATGGTGGGTGGCCGCTCAGTGCGTGGCTCACGCCGGAGCTCAAACCCTTTTTCGGTGGTACTTATTTTCCGCCCGAGGATCGCCACGGGCGTGCGGGGTTTCCGGCGATTCTGCGGGCCATCGCGGGGGGCTGGAAAAGCGAACGGGACACACTCGTCGCTGAGAGCGAACGCGTGCTCGGCACGCTGCGAGACTCTCAGGCGGCACAGGGGCCCGCGGACGGGCCGCTGGCGGTCGCCGGAGGGGAGGCCTTCGAGCAGTGTTTTCAATACTACTACGAGGCGTTCGATGGGGCCAACGGGGGCTTCGGCGGGGCGCCAAAATTTCCGCGGGCCGCGAACTTAAATTTTTTGTTTCGCGTCGCGGCGATCCAAGGCGTCGCGAGTGAGATGGGTGCGCAGGCGGTGCGGCTGGCGACGTCGACGCTGCGGGCGATGGCGCGCGGCGGCATCCATGATCACGTGGGTGGTGGGTATCATCGCTATGCGGTGGATGAGACGTGGTTCGTGCCGCACTTTGAGAAGATGCTCTACGATCAGGCGCAGATCGCGATCAACTGCCTTGAGGCAAAGCAGGCGACGGGCGACGAACGGTTCGCGTGGATGGCACGGGATATCTTCGACTACGTGTGGGCGGAGCTGACGAGCCCGCAGGGCGGTTTTTTTACGGCGGAAGACGCGGATTCGGCGGTGGGCGGCAGTGGCACGAGCGTCCCGCCCGTGAGCGAGTCGGGAGACGGGCGCGACGCTCGTGTCGCGGGGGAACCGGCGCATGCGGAAGGGGCGTTTTATGTGTGGAGTGCGGCGGACCTGCGCGCCGTGCTCGGCGAAGACGCGGGGCTGATCGCCGCGCATTTTGGCGTGTTGGATACGGGCAACGTGACGGGGCCACTGGACCCGCACGGCGAGTTTCGCGGCAAAAACATTCTCGTGCAGCGGCGCGCGCTAGTGGAAACGGCGAAGCTGTTTTCGCTCGAGCCCGACGCAGCGAATGAACGGATCGGGGCGGCGTTGGCGACATTGAAGGAGGCGCGGGCGGGGCGGCCGCGGCCTTTGCTCGATGACAAGATTGTGACGGCGAACAATGGGCTGATGATTTCGGCGTTGGCGAAAGCGGCGCAGGTGCTGGGGGGAGAGAACGCGGAACGAGAACGATTTTTGCGCGCGGCGGAGCGGGCGGCGGCATTTGTCGAAAGGGAGTTGTATGATGCGGCGCGGGGCGTGTTGTTTCGCTGCTGGCGCGATGGGCGCGGGGTGCATGAAGGGTTTGCCGAGGATTATGCGTATTTTATCCAAGGGCTGCTCGATTTATATGAGGGATCGTTCGCGCTGCGGTGGTTGATTTGGGCGGAGTCGCTGCAGGAAAAGATGGACGAGCTTTTTTGGGATGAGACGCGGGGCGGGTATTTTAACTCGGCGGCGGGCGATGCGAGCATCGTGCTGCGATTGAAGGAGGATTACGATGGCGCGGAGCCGGCGCCGAGTTCGGTGGCGGCGATGAACGTGTTGCGGCTGGCGACGCTGTTGCCCGATCAAGACGCGGCGGGGGCGCCGCATCGCCAAACGTACCGCGGGCGCGGGGTGCGGTGCATCGAGGCGTTTCGGGCGCAGTGGTCGCGGACGCCGCAGGGGATGCCACAGATGGTGTGTGCGCTGGAGCTGGCGCTCGAAGCGCCGCGGCACGTGGTGTTAGTCGGCGATCCGGAGGCGGGTGATTTTCGCGCGCTGGCGGCGGGGTTGCACGAGCAGCTCGGGCCGCGACGGACGTTACTGGCGGTGACGAATGACACGGACCGCAGGTGGTGGGCGGAGCGGGCGCCGTGGATGACGGATATGGTGGCGATCGGTGGACGCGCGACGGCCTATGTGTGCGCGGAGTTTGCCTGTCAGGCGCCGGTAACAGAGCCTGAGGATTTGCGGCGTTTGTTGCGGTAAGGCTGAGGTGGAGCCAGCCACGTTTTGAATGCGGATTTCGCAGGTTTCGTCGATAAAGGGAACGCCAGCTTGCACCAGCGGAGCGATTCGCGAGATCCACGGTTGAATCGATGCGGAAACCTTGACGTGTTTGAAATAAGCCTCGGAGTTGAAGGCCTTCCCTTCCACGAACGACCCATGAGATTTTGACCATTTAAGGTAGGCTGCAGGTTGGTAGACGCGCTGAGCGCCCACCCGCGGTCGGCCGACCAAAGACCCCAACCGATCAGACATTGGTATTAACACTGACCCGTGAAAATTCTCGCCCTTGCAGACGAACCCGTGGAGCGCGCGATAGTGCGCAAGGCACTTCAGCGACTGGATGACGACGCGATCGCGGCCGCGGAGGGCGAGGCGGCGTCGGTGGCCGTTTGGCGATGAACCCAATCGCTGACAGCATCCAGCGGCTCGAGGAGAAGATTGCGTATCTCGAGCGCCACGTGACGGAGCAGGACAAGGCGATGCTGGAGATGTCTGACGACATCATTCGCTTGAGCCGTGAACTGAATGCGCTGCGGGAGCGTACGGGCCAAGATGCGCCGGGCGGTGGCGGCGAGGAAGCGATGCCGGACGAACGGCCCCCGCATTACTGATATCGACGTCTCGTGATATTTGGACGATAGTCGAAACACCCCTTGCTGGCGCTCGCGGCTACCCGAAGTCAAAAACTCAAAGGACGTGGGAATGAGCCTCGTTACGCGCGGTCAGAACGACGCGGTGAGTTCCTGTTGGTGACCTGGGTCGAGGTTCTGCTTACCGAGAGCGGTGCACTCGATGCTGTCGTTCTTGTAGAGTTTGAAACTCACGGGACCCGTGGCGTCAGGCGTTTCCCAGCGCCATTTTCCGATGGAGACGAACTGTAACGGTACGCCTTTTTCCCAGCTTAAGCCGGGGCCCTCGCCGCGAATGAAGAGCCGGTTGCCGATGCCGATGTAAGCGGTAGCGATGAGCCGCGTGGCGCCGTCGGAGGTGAGGACCCGCTCGGTGAGTTCTGCCGATTGTGGGGCCGGCGTATCGTCAATTTCGAGACCGAGGGCGGGCTCATCATCATCGGCGGGCGCGGCTTTCTGCGCGGCACGTTTGCGCGGAGATTTGGGCGCGTCGTCTGAGGCGGCCTCGTCGGCGACGGCGGCGGGCGCGTCGGGTGCGGGCGCGTCGGGTGCGGGGGCGTCGGATGCGGGGGCGTCGGCTGCGGTTGCTGGCTCGGGAGCGACGACTGCGGAATGAGTGGCCACCGGTGCGGGTTCGGGGGTGACGCTGGCTGGTGCGGGCGGAGCTGGGGGTGTTTCGGAGGTGCTGGCGGGGATCGGCGGGGCGGGCGCGACGCTCGGGGGTTCACTGACGGGCGCGAGTTCGGTGGGACCTGCGGGTTCGCTGACGGGTGCGGGTTCGCTGACGGGTGCGGGTTCGCTGACGGGTGCGGATGCGCTGACGGGTGCTGCCGCCACGTTGGCGGGAGTGGGCGCAGGCTCGGCGGCCGGAGGTTCGACCGCGTGGGCCGTGAACGGTTCGGCCGTTTCCGGTGTGACGGGGACGTCCTCAAGAATGATTGGGGTGGGAAGGGGCGACCGTTCGTCGGCGGGAGAGAGCACGACGGGGGCGGGCATTTCCTCAATGGGGGCTGGTGCGGTGGGCTCTTCGGACGCGGGCGTTTCGCGGCGTGGCTTGCGGGGGCGTTTCGGTGGGTGGGCCGTACCTTCGGTCACGATGGGCGAAATACTTGGGGAGTCCGTCGCGGTGGCAGCGGGTGTATTTTCCTCGGGCACGGCGACGGGAGCTGCGGGCGGAGCGTAGCTGATGACGGGGGCGGGAACGGTTTTTATGGCTGCGACGGCGGCGTCGACGGCGCGTTCGATGCGCTCGGAGCTCGCGGTGACTTGGGCCTCGAAGGTGGCGAGTGCGGCCGTCGTGGCCGTCGAGATCGCTGCGCTGATGGTGGATAATTTCGCATCAAGCTCACTGGTGGCGTGGAGGTGGGACTTGGCTAGCGTGTGCTCAGCGGCGAGGGTCGCCGCCGTGATCGTATCGCTGGCGGAAGCGGCGGCGGCCGTCAGGGCGGCCGTGGCGGTCGTGACCGCTTGGGCGACGGCAGCGGAGGTCGCGGAGGAAAATTGCGTGAGCGCTGCGGCGGAGGCGTGGGCGATGACTTCGCTCGAGGCGGTGAGATTTTTTTGGGAGGCGGCTTCGAGTGTGGTTAAGTCGGCGGCGGCTTTTGAAATTTTATCCGAAACGGACTCGAGTCGTTCGCTCTCGGTGGAGCGGAGGGCGACGAGTTCCTTTTCGAGTTCCTCTTTTTCCGTGTCGTTGGACGCGGTGAGCGCGGCCTGGAACTCGGCGATCTTTTCTTGGAGTTTCTGCGGGAGGTGTTCGGCGTGGCGGAGGTTCTTGAGGGAGAGTTCGGCAATAGCGTGCAGGCCGGTGGCAGCGATGCTGATTTGTTCGGCGGACGAGGAGATCGTGCGGGAGAGGGCTTCGAGAGCCCGCTGGCGATCATCGAGCGTTTCGTTTTTCACGCGCTCATAATGAGCGACGATCGGCACGAGGCCGGTGATCGCGCCGATGATCAGGCAGAGGACGATGGAGAAGGTCGTGCCATCCGTGAACGGGCGGGGACTGCTCCAGGCGATGAGGCCGGCGGCGCCGAGCAGGGCGAGGTCGGTGACGATGAAGATCCACGTGGGCAGTTTAGGGGTCTGATCGGAGGGCGTCATGTGGTGCGGCGATGGCGGCCGCGCGTCGATAGGTTTGAGTGGCGCGATGCGCGGGCGGCGGAATGTTTTTGCGCCGCGAAAGCGGACTTTTCAACCACGGACTGCGGGGGGTAATCCCCGCGTCGGTAGGTGTAGATCTGGGCCGAGGGGATTTCCGGCTACCACGTCCGCCAGATGAGCCCGCAGAGTGAGAGGAGAAACCCGATGCGTACGGCGCCCTCGAGCGTGAGGGTTACGAGGGTCCATTTTAGCGGAGTGCCGCGACGAATCGAGAATCCGGTGGACGAGACGATGAGGAGGCCGAGTGCATCGGCGCGGCCAAGCGGGGTGAAGAGGAGTCCGAGCATCCAAAGCCAGTAACTGAAAATCGCCACGGTCCAGAAGAACGCGGTGACTTCGCTTAGCCTGAGTGCGCGCGGGTCGGCGTTGCGGGCGATTTGTTTAATGCCGAGGTAGCGCTCTCCCAGCACAAGTTGTGCGACCTCGAAAATGAGGAACACGGGTGCGAGGAAGATGAGCGGGCTCACGGTGCGAAAAAAACGAGGCCGGGGCCGAAAGGCAACGCGAGGGAGTGTTCAGGTGATCCCGCAGCGATGAGCCCGGCGGCGAAGCCGATCGCGGATGAGAGGGAGTCGGGTATTTTCCCATGGCAAACTCTATGCGATAGAGGAATGCGAGGGTGGCACCCGCGCGGTGGGTGGCGACGTGCCGGGTATTGCGCGCGAGGAGTTGAGTGTATTTTCGAAGGCGGAGCGGGAGACGGCGAAGCGTGCGACGATGTTCGATACGTGGGGCGCGGCGGCGCGGACGGCAGGGAGGTAGCGGCGGGCGAAACTTACCGGGATCAAACGCGAAGGACGACGCCGGCGCATGAAGTCGGGCCCGGCAGCTGGTGAATTGTCGCGACCTCGCGCTGCGCGCACAGCTCGTCAGACCAATGTCCTTTGAGCTCTGGACTTTTCGGTAGCGGCGAGCGCCAGCGAGGGGACGGATCACCACGCGCTGGCGCTCGCGGCTACCTAGCAAATCAAACTCTGAATCTTTTGGGCGATTGATATCAAACCGGACTTACCGTCCCCCCGTTATTTTCAGGGGGTGGCTGCTGGCGACTGGGAGCCCCGCAGAGGTGAAGCGTGTAAAGCCCCCGGGGTAATCCGGGC
>CANIJN010000151.1 GCA_947467625.1 Opitutia bacterium
GCGCGAACGGTGACGCCACCGGCGGTCACCAGAAACGGGCGCGCCTCATCGTGCGCCACCTCGAAATGCGCCTCGCCCGCGTCCAGCAGCACGCGACGTGCACCGGAAGAATACTGCACCGTTGCGTCGCTGTTGGCGTTCAGCGTCACGGTGGAGCCATCCGGCAAGTCGATTTTCCGCAGTATTCCTGCCGCCGTCGCATAGCCTTCATTCGGATTTCGGAGATCGTTTCGCCACCAGAAAAAGCCGAGCATGAGCGCAGCCGCCGCCGCAAGCGACCAGACGACCGCCGCTCGGGACCCCATCACCTTCGCGGCGGATTGATGACTCTGACGAGTGGCGCCGGCGGCAACCGGTGGCAGTTCCTTGAGGATGCTCCAAGTCTCCTCCAATCGTTCGACGGCGGCGGCGTGCTGCGGGTTCGCCGTCCGCCAGCGCTCGAATTCCTTCGCGCGGCTTGGGGCAAAGCCTTCGTCGCGTTCGATGAGCCAGGCCACCGCCGCCTCCTCGACGGGATCATGGTCGTCGAACAGATCGCTTTCATGGGAGTTCATGACGCGGCCTTTTTCATGGTTTTTCCGCTCTGCAGCAGATCGCGCGAGGCGCAGAATTTGGCACAGCGCCGAACGCCGCGGCCCAGTTGCACCTTGACGGTGTCGGTCGTGACCCCAAGGCGCGCGGCAATCTCCTTGTAGCTGAGGTTTTCCTGAAACCGCAGTTGCACCACTTCACGGCAGCGCTCCGGGAGACTGGCGAGGGCTTCCGCCAGCGTCTCGTGCCGTTGGCGTTCATCCAAGAGATCGCCGACCCCGCGTGCCTCCTCCAACGCCGGCAGTTCGTGCAGATCAGTCATTTCGACATGCTGATTTCTGGCCCGGCGGCGGAACAGATCCACGGCGACATTGTGCGCGGTCGAAAAGAAAAATGCCCGCGCGTGCCTGATCCCATCGCCTTTGGTCTGCGCCCGCAACATGCGGGAGAAAGACTCCTGCACGACGTCGTCCTGATCCTGCAGCGACGGAAAGCGCGACGCCAAGTAGGCTCGGACGGCCGGTTCGTGCGGCTGCACGTGCTGGGCAAACCATTGGAGTTCTTCAGGAGGGGACATCGGTCGGGGGTTTCCGTCGGGTGCTGTAACTGTTACCACCGCCGGCCGACGAGGGAAGTCAGGAAGAACGAGACTCGACGAAAAGACTGAAAAAAATCTGTTACCCATTTTGCGTGAAGCCGCGTCGAGGAGTGATGGCCGCGCGCAAGTGAGATCGGCGCAGACTCACTCTCCTCCAAGTAACGACACATCTTCCTCGACGGTGCATCAGGGCTTTCGTGCAGCGGCGCCACCGCAAACCAAAGCGCGAACGCAGCCTCACCTTGACCGCAGCACCGGCTCGAAAAAATTTCGCCACCCGGCCGCGACTTCGCTGAATTGCGCGGGGAGCCCGGTCAGGCGGTTGCGGCGCCAGAACGGGGAGCCCAAGGGAGGTTGAGCGGAGTCAGATTGCGCGGCGACTTGCGTTGTGACGTATCCTTGGCCACCGGGAGCCATGCTCAACTGGTCAGAATGCTCCGCCGTCGAGCGCGAATGCTTTGAAGCCGACAATCTGAACCCGCGTCCCTTCGGGTGATACAAAAGATTTGGTGAGATCGGTGACAGCGAGCATCGGGAAAGAAGTTGGCCACAAAAAAGCAGGAAGAGACATGAAAAATAAAAAAACTTTTGCCACCGGTGTCCCAAAACGTGGACCCACGCATTTTCAGAAACGGGTAGCGGACGACGTGAGGAGGCCGGGGCCGTCACGGTTCCGGGCGGGGCCGGCCTCGTGACCTCGTCCGCTACCATGCCGAACAGGCGGGCCTGGGGCTGTGCACAGCTTGAGGCGCACCCTGCGGCAAGAAGCGAGGGACCTCGGCCAAAACCTCCGTCCTCTATGCGTCGGTTCTCGTTGAACCCCGTTTGCCCACCGAGACCCTGCTGCGTTTGCGCGCTACACGAACGATCGGGCTTCTTCTTTGCGCTAGTTTGTTCGGGACGTTGACTGAGCAAATTCAAGCAGGCCATCTCCCGCTACAACGCGATCATCGACGGTCATAAAACCGATCCGTCGCTCAAAATTTCCCCGATCTATTGAAACCACAGGCAGGGACGCCCGGGCTACGTTTCGGAAAGGATCATAAATCGCCGGACGGCGGTTTGAAACAGCGAGTGCGGTGCGAACGATCGTATCCTGCCCGAGCCGGGGGTCTGGCGGAGGTAGGAACGCGTTCACGAGCGCGGCCGGTGCGGAATCACGAAACGTTCGCCTCGGAGACGAATCACCGTGTCCGCTCCATCGTGGCCCGCCTCGTGAGAGGCGGGATTCGGGTGCTGCCGGGGTTCGGAAACTGATGGGCGATTCCTACCGCCTCTCACGAGGCGGGCTACCGGGGGCCAGCGCGAGGGGCCGCGGGGCGGGTCGGAGACCGCGCCCTACTTTTTCGGCCACGCGAGGGGGATGCCTTGGGCGGTGAGGGCGGATTGGAATTCGGCCAGGAGCGCGGGGGTAGCGCGGACGGCGCGCGGGGAGGTCTTTTTCGCGCGACAAAAAACCGCGAGGGCACCGACAGATTCACCGATGTTCCACTCGACGGGGTGCAGGCGGTAGCAGCCGTTGGTGAGGTGCGTCGTGCCGATATTTTTGCAGGCGGGCAGGAGGTTTTCCAAGCGCCGCGGCAAGAGCGCTCCGAGCGGGATCTGAAACGGGCGCGTGAGGAAATCGATGTAGTTGTCGCCGCCGCTACTCGGGTGGAGATCGATCGCGTAGCTGCCGATGCCCACGCTGTCAGGAAAAGCTTCGGCGGTGACTTCGGAGTCAGGCGTCGCGGGCGTTTTCCGACGTGCGTCGGTGCCGACGTGGAGTTCGGTAATCGTGAACTCAGCTTGAATGCGGCGGCTCTCGCGGATGTAGGGATATTTCGCGAGACCGTCTTCGGTGCCGACGATATCGGGGCGGAGGCGGAGGCCTTGCCAACCCGTACCGCCGTCGGCGCGCGGAGCTTCGGTTTGCAGCCAGTAGAGCAACGAGAGACTGAGCTGTTTGCCCGCAGCGAGGTGGCGCGCGGCTTCGGGCGCGGGAACCTCAAACAAATTGCCCAGCATGTAGTCGTTCTGCGGCCAGTTCACGAGCGTGGTATCGCCAGCGTAGGTGCCGGGAACGAAATTCGTGCGATCAACGATGCGGCGATATTTAAAGAGGCCGGTGCTCTTCGCGGCATCGAAGCCCATGGCGAAGGGTTTGAGTCCGCGCGGCGCGGAATAATAGTGACTGAGAAGTTTGCCGGACCAAGCAGGCGTGAGTGGCGGAACGTGGTCGCGCCACAACGCGTAGTCACGCGGACGGTCGATGGTGTGATCTTCGCCGGCGACGTAATCCATGGCGAAGCAGCACGTGAAGGCCTGCATGTTGTGCGGGCGCGCCTCGGGGACGGCGTGCGGCTCGCCGGTGACGCGCTGCGACTCGGAACCGGTGACGTACTCGGTGCGCGTGAGCGGCAGCAGTTCGCCCGTCTCACTCGCATCGATGAACATCGGTGCGCGGAGGACGAGCTCGCGGCCGGACTCGGCGCTGCGGACGAAGACCGCGTCGACGCGGTCGCCGGTGGTCGCGGCGGATAAGGCGGTGTGATGGAGTAAAATTTGCAGGCGACCGGTCGCGACGTGGGGCGCGAGCAACTCGTTGAGGACGGCGAGAGCAACGCGGGGCTCGTGGCAGAGTTTGGAGACGGAGCCGTTGCCAGGGTTGAGGAGCGGGTGGGCGCGCGCGGCGTCGGTCAGCGGAAAGTTTCGCACGTAGTAATCGCGCACGCCGCGGCGGAAGGCTTGGTAGCTCTTCGTGCCGCCGAAGGTTTCGATCTGCGCGTGTTCGTCGGGCGGGACGGCTTGCGAAGTGAGCTGGCCGCCGATCCAATCGGTTTCTTCGGTCATGATGACGCGGAGACCGGCACGGGACGCCGCGAGCGCGGCGGCGATGCCACCCATACCGCCGCCGATGATGACGAGATCGACAGAGCGTTCTTTGGGGGCGGTCAGCGCGCGGGCTGGGGCTGAATCGGGGCGTGCAGGCCCTGCTCCCTTCGGCACGGATTGCGCGGCGAGCGCGGCGGGGACGAAGAGTCCGGCGCGTTTGAGGAAGGTGCGGCGGGTGGGGAGGCTCATAAAGGTAGCTCGCCTCGCGAGAGGCGGGAGGGTTTCGAATTCTGCTCACGATCCCGGCTCTCACGAGCCGGGCTACGCGGACATACGGCGGCTGGGAAACCGTCGCTCCGTTGGATCTGCTCACGATCCCGGCTCTCACGAGCCGGGCTACGCGGAAATACGGCGGTCGGGAAACCGTCGCTCCGTTGGATCTGCTCACGATCCCGGCTCTCACGAGCCGGGCTACACGGAAATACGGCGGCTGCGAAACCGTCGCTCCGTTGGATCTGCTCACGATCCCGGCTCTCACGAGCCGGGCTGCGCGGCAATACGGCGGCTGGGAGAGCGTCGCTCCGTTCGATCAATAGGCACCCTTGATGGCGAAGGTCCACGATTGACCGACAGTTTCGCTGCGCGTGATCGCGGTCGGGCCGGTGACGAAGCGCTGCATGTTGATGTAGGGCGTATCCAGAATATTGCGCACACTGACCGAGAGGCTATAGGTATTGTTCAGGCGCCAGCTGCCGCCGGCGTCGAGGCTCGTGCGGTGACGGCGGTAAGTGGTCCCGGCGAGGTTGGTATTCACGTCGTCGGACCAATTCCAATTTCCGTAAATATTGAGCTTATTGAGCGTGTAATTGATTCCTCCCGACGCGAGGTGGGGCGTGAGGTTGGCCCGTGTCACCTCGGCGTAGAGGCGGGTGTAGCTGCCGCGCACCGAGAGGCGGCGAAACAGCTGACCGAGGAACGAGAGGCTCTGGTTATATTCGAGCTCCATGCTGCGGATCTTGATACGGTCGGGGCCGTTGCTGGTAGTGATGAATTCGTAGGTTTGCAGCTCGTCGTTGCCGGTGTAGCCAAACTCCTGCGCGGTCAGCCGGTCGGTGAAGAAAATATCCTTCACACTGCGCTCGGTGAAGGTCGCCGCGAGCTGGCCGACGGGCTCGAAATAATAGGCCAGACGGGCGGCGTAGTTGTCGGAGGTCTCGGGCTTCAGGCGGGGATTGGGCGCGGTCACGGTGGGCGGGACGTCGTCGATGATCCAGACGCCCGAGAGGTTCACGTAAGAGGGGCGGCGGATGGTGGAGCTGAAGCCGAGGTGGACGTCGAGGTTGCGCAGGAGGTTGTATTTCAGGGAGGCACTGGGGAACAGGTTGGCGTATTCGCCGATGCGTTTCACGCGGGGCTGCGCCAGAAACTGGTAGTCGATCGCGGGGATCGTGATGGCGCGGCCGGCAGCGTTGATTTGTGCGCCGAAGCCGGCCGCGCGCATCTCGGCGGGCGTGCGGGTATCGGCTTCGCTCGCCTCGGTGGCGGTCTTTTCCCAGCGGAGGCCGGCGCGGAGAGTGGCGCCCAGATATTTCGTGGTGCCCATGAGGTAACTCGCATCGATCTGCTCGTAGTAGCGGCGGCGGCGGGCGACGTAGGACTCGTAGTAATTGTCGGCGTTGGCACCCCAATTTTGCCGGAAGGCCGCGGGGTTGCTGCGGTAGAGTTCGGTGATGCCGCGGAGGCTCGGCATAAAAACATTCGCGCCGGAGGAGGAGGTGATGCTGCCGTCGTTCATCCCGAGGCTGTATTCCCACGGGGAGGGATAGTTGGCCCAGGCACCGGTCGTCGCGGTGACGCCGCCGGGTGCGTAATCGAAGCGCTTGGACAACTGGTCGTCCTCGAATTTCTGAATCTGCTGGCGCGTCTTCAGGCCGCTTTTCCAAATGATCGGGAGCCACTTCGCCGTCTTGAGCGTGCCGATGAGCTCGCCGCTGAAGAGGACGGTGCGGCCGAAGCGGCCGTCGTTGATGGAGACCGCCGGGGCGGTGTAACTGGCACCACTACCAAGGTCGGGCCCGGCGACCTGCGTGAATTTCCAATCGGTGGAGAGCAGCGAGGAGCGTTCCGCGCGGTAGGTGATGCCGTTGGCGATGGGCGAGTTGGTGTCGCGGATCGAGTTGCGGCGGCCGAGCGGATCATACCAGCTCGTGGAGTCGGAGTAGGCTCCCTTGGCTTCCAGCTCGAAGTTGCCGCGTTTGAATTCGGCGCGGGGAATCAGCGTGAAGGTCTCGCCCATTTTGGAAACGGCGACCGGGTTCACCTGCACGGTGCCGGTGGGGGCAGACGTGAAGCTCAGCAGCGGGTCGGCACCGGTGACGAGGGTGCGGTTGCCGACACTAGAGTTGAAGATGACCGTGCGTTGGGGCGTCCAGAGGTCGGCGTAATTGTAGACGACGCCGAGGCCGAAGTTGAGTTCGCGGTTGAACTTGAAGTCGGTGGTGAGCGTGGTGGCGAAGCGCTTGTTGGTGCGCGGGGCCCACTGGAAATTCAGCGTAGTGGGGACGAGGGGACGCGTGTCGGCCGCGGTAACGGCGGTGCTGTAGGCGGACGAGGTAATCAGCGCTTCCTGGTAGACGTTGGATTCGCTGAGGTTGAGGACGATGCCGAGGCGCTTGTTGAGGAAGACATCGGAGTATTCGAAAATCCCGCCGGGAGTGATTTTTTGGCTGGTGCGATCTTCGTCGGGCCCGAGGGATTGGCCGAGTTTAAAGGCGGAGGAGTGGCCGACGACGTTGGCCTGCCAGGAAACGCGGCGGCCATTGCGGTCGAAGGCGCGCTTGGTGCGAAGATTGATACTGCCCGCGGGCGCGTTGGCATCGACATCGGCGGAGACCGTCTTGGAAACCTCGATCGACTCCATGCTATTGAGGGAGGCCATTTCCATGGTGAACGAACGGGCGGCACCCGAGCCGGAGTTGTTGGCATCGGTGCTAGCGAGGGCGATGCCGTCCATGGTGACGGACGTGTATTCGGAACCGAGTCCACCGAGGCGGACGGTGCGGACCTCGCCATAGTTAAGATCCAGTTCCACGCCAGGGAGATGCTTGAGGAATTCGCCGACGTTGCCCTCGGCGTTGTCGCCAAACGCGTCGGAGGCGACGGTGTTCGTGATGTTCATGGAATTACGCTGTTCCATGATGGCTTTGGCATTGCCCTCGCGCTCGGACGAGACGGTGAACGCTTGGAGCTTCACGGTGCCATCGGGAGCGGTCGTGGTCTTGGCGGGGTCTTGGAGTGTGCTGACGAGCTCGAAGTTTTTCGTGGCGGTGGCGCCGGCGATGACATCGACCGTGGCGGTGACTTGGCGGTAACCGGTGTAAGTGACTTCGAGCGTCACGCGGCCGGCAGGGACGGGGGAGAGGCGGAAGAGACCCTCGTCGGCAGAGATGGTGGCATCGCCACTCTCGACGATGCGCACTTGGGCGTTGCGCAGATACTGGCCGGTGGAGGGATTGAAGACTTGGCCGACGATGGTGCCGGTGGTCGCTTGGGCGAAGGCCGGCAGCGCGGTGAGAAGCGCGGCGACGACGAGGGCGAGGAGGGTGCGGAGGTGATTTGGGTGCATGGAGGTCAGGGTAAGTCTGTGCAAATTCCGAACGGTAAAGGAAAAAGAGAAGGGGCGGAGGCAGCGAACGCTGCAAGGCGAACGAGACGGTTACAAGCGCGACATGGTACCGACGTCACGTGAGATTTTGACCATTGATTGCAGGCCACCGAACGCAGGCCCTCCGGGCGTCCGCCAGCGGACGGCCGATGAAAGTCCGCAACCAATCAGACGTGGGTATCAATCAGCGTCCTGCCGTCTGCCGATCGCCCCTCCCTGTGTTCGGATCTGGTGGCAAGAAAAGTCCAGCGATCACCTCACGCTAGAATCACCGTCGTTTTCCCAAGCTTGCGCGTTCCTCTTGTACGTTCTTTTTCGTCCAAATAATTAGGCTTAGTGGTTCAGCGCGCCGCGGCGTGTTCGAACCACTCGCTGGCGCTCGCGGCTACAGGCGGCGGGGCGGAAAAGAAAAACGCGCCACCGGTGAGGGTGGCGCGTGGAGTGGGAAAAGGAGAAAATGCGGCCGAGGACGGCCGCGCTCCTAGGTCGCTTAGAATTTTTTCGTGATGTCCACGTAGAGGAAACGCGGCAGGAAGTAGGCGGTCTGCTCGGCGTAGCCGGTCGAGGACGCCGTGCGCGGCGGGTTTTTATCGAAGAGATTATTGGCGCCGAGCGTCACCTTTGTGGCGGCGGGCAGATCGTAGCTGACCTGGAGGCCGGTGACGGTCTGCTGCTTCACGCGCAGCGTGCTCGGGGCGGCGTCGGGGAAGCCAGCGATGTAGTCGGCGGTAAGGGCGGCGCCAAACTTCTGGTAGTTCCACGCGAGGCTGCCGTTGCCGCGGAAGTGCGGGACTTCGAAGGTGCGGACCGTCTCGACGGCGGCGAGATCGGGGCGCGTCTTGATGATCGCGTGGTAGATCGTGCTGCCGACCGCGCGGGCGCTGAACTTGCCGAGATGCTTCGTCGTAACGCGATACTCGGCGCTGAGGTCGAGGCCCTTGGTGACGGCGGTGCCGAAATTGCCGATGACTTGACGAATGCGGATGAGTTCGCCGGGGAGGTTGTTGGCAGCGTCGCTCGTGGTAGGGGCGGCGCGGTCCACGAAACCCGGGAAAAGCGTCGGATTGGCGAGCATGATCGCCGGCGTCGCGGAAGCGCCGATACGGTCGCGCACGTCGACCTTGTAGTAATCGAGGCCGAGGGAAAGGCCGGGCAAGGCGCGCGGCTGGAACTGGACGCCGGTGTTAAACGACTCGGATTTTTCGGGGCTGAGCAGCGGATTACCGCCGGAGACGACTTGGCGCTGGCCAGTGGTCGTGTCGTTGGAATTGGAACCGGGGCGCCCGGCGCGGAGCGGATCGGCGATGTTGAACACGACACTGGTGCTCACGGGCTGGTAAAGCTCGGCGAGCGAAGGAGCGCGGTAGCCCTTACCCCACGAGCCACGGAAGGTGACCTGCGCGTCGAACGGCTGCCAGCGGAGGCCCAGCTTCGGCACGGCGGTGTTGCTGAAGCCGGCGTCATTGTAGTGCTCGGCGCGACCGGCGGCGTTGAGGTCCAAGGTCGCGAGGAGCGGGATTTTTTGCGCCGGAGCAGCGAGCGGGAGACTGAACTCCACGTAAGCGGCCGACACGCGGCGGGAACCCTTGGACTGCGGGACGGGCGTCGATTGATTGAGGAGCTGATCTTGCGTGCGACGGTCACGGAAGCTCTCGTCGCGCCACTCACCACCGGTGGCGAGTTTCAGATCGCCGGCGGCCAGTTTGTAAACGGAACCGGTCGCCATCGCGTTGAGCGAGGTGAGTTCGGTAAAGGCGTCGCGGGTGCCGTTGGAGACGAGCTTCGCGAGCGTCGCGGGATTGTTGGCGGGCGTGCTGCCGTTGTTAAAAAGATTCAGTGCCGTGGCACGGTTGGTGTCGGCCAGTGCGGCGTTGACGGCGGCCTGCGAAACCCAACCGGAGACGAGCACGTTGTGCGAAGTCGAGCGGTTGTAGAGCACGGACGCGTCGTAGGTCCAGGTGTCGGTGAGCTTACCCTTCAGCCCGGCGACGACGCGTTTAAATTCATTGGTGGTTTCGGTGGCGCGCGGCCCGAGTTCGGTGAAGCGATAAAGGAGCGTGGCGCCGACCACGGGGTCGTTGGTCACCGTGACGCCGAAGGGATTGTAGGCTGCATTGGCGGGGATGACCACGGTGTTGAGATTCGTGATCGGGCTCGCTGACAGATACTCGAGATTGACGTTTTTCTGGTAGTTGATTTCGGCATACGCCAACGCGGAGTTCGAGAGCTCATAGCTCGCGGTGGCGAGGGCACCGTAGCGCGTGACGCGCGGCTGAGGCGTGAGGACCTCGTTGATGTTGTGGCGATTGGGCGTCGTGGTGTTCGTCGTCGAAATGAAGCTCGGCGGAAACGCCGTCGAGGTTGACGAAACGGCAAACGTGCGGGCGGCGGCGGCGGTGCCGGCAGGGATCACCGCGCCCGTGATCGGATTTGTGCCGCCGACGGGGATGATGAACGTACCCGGATTTTGCGTCGTGGAGAGCGAGATGCTTTTCTGCGAGAACTCCGGATATTGGATTTTCGCCTGGTGCATGAAGTTCGCGAGAGCGAAGACCTTCAATTTTCCGCTGGTGGCTCCGGCGTAGACGCTACCCTTGAAGGTGTTGGCCGCAATGCCACCGGGGAAGTCGCCATAGTAGGCGCGGACGGTGGAGCCTTGGACGTTGTCCTTGAGGATGAAGTTGACGACGCCGGCGACGGCGTCGGCACCATAGATGGCAGAGGCGCCGTCCTTGAGCACTTCGACGCGCGCGATGGCGTCGACGGGGATCATGTTCAGATCGACGAACTGGATCGTGCCGAGCGTCGCGGCGCTGCCACCTTGAGCAAACGGCGCGGCGGTGAGGCGGCGGCCATTGAGAAGGACGAGCGTGGAATTGGCGCCGAGCCCGCGGAGCGAGACGGAGGCGGTGCCGGGCGAGGACGTGTTGACGCGGTTTTCACCGAAGCCGTTGGCGCCCGCCTCGGGGATTTTTTTGATGAACGTGTAGAGGGAGCCGGTGCCGGCCTGTTCGATCTCGGCCGTGGTGACGACGCGGAGATTGGCCCCACCGAGCGACTCGCCGGCGCGGAGATTAGAGCCGGTGACAGTGAAGGCTTCGAGCTTAACGGCTTCGGCGGCCGGCGGAGTTTGGGCGAACGCGAGCGCGGGCAGCGCAGCGGCGACGAGGAAGGAGCGGAGGGAGTGGTTCATGGTTGGTTGGTCGGTCAGACCGGAGGCCGGAGAGGAAAAGTGAAACCAAGGGATACGCAAATGGAGTTTATGCGGTACGGTGGCGCTGTTGAATTGCGAACAAGCAATGGACTCCCGTCCAAATTGGCCGCATTTCTTATCGGACTACCCTCCCCTATTGACCCATGAACTACGCCAGACTCGTCAAAGCGATCAGCTCCGCCACCACCGAGCTTCAAGGCCGGGCCGCAACGGCGGTCAATCAGGCACTCGTCATTCGCAACTGGATGGTAGGCGCCTACGTCGTCGAATATGAGCAGAAGGGGTCGGACCGAGCGAAATATGGAGCGGAACTGTTGCCGCGATTGGCGAAGGATTTGGCGGCGAAGGGACAACGTGGGCTCGGTGTGTCGATGCTCGAAGGTATGAGGCGCCTTTACCTATGCTATCCGCAGCTCGGCGCGGCGATGCCGCAACCACTGTTGGTGGATTTAGAAAGGCCAATCCGCCGAGCCGTAAATTCCGTGACCAGTGGTCACGGAATTGCCGCCACCTCGAAGAAATCGAATTCCGTGACCAGTGGTCACGGAATTGCCGTGACCGTCACCGACCGGCTGCCGACGCCGGTGGCGGCTTCGCTACTGCTGCAGTTATCATGGTCGCATCTCCTCGATCTCATCCGCATCGACGATCCGTGGAAGCGTGCGTTCTACGAAAACGAATGCCTCAAAAACCGGTGGTCGAAACGCCAGCTGCAGCGCCAAATCGAGAGCCTACTTTACGAACGCACCGGGCTTTCCACCAACAAGCGCGCGGTCATCGAGCGGGCGCGGCGGCAGGAGCCGGAGGAGAGCATCGCCGACCTGCTGCGCGACCCCTACGTGCTCGAATTCACCGCACTCGCCGACCGCGCGGAATACTCGGAGGAGCAAGTGGAGACGGTGCTGCTAAACCATCTCCAAAGTTTCCTCTTGGAGTTGGGCCGCGGGTTTTGTTTCGAGGCGCGGCAATTCCGCATGACGGAGGGACGTAAACATCATCGCGTAGATCTCGTCTTCTATCACCGCCTGCTGCGTTGCCATGTGCTGTTCGACCTGAAGGTGCGCGCATTCCGCCCAGCGGATGCGGGACAGATGAATTTTTACGTGAACTGGTTCAAAGCGCACATGATGGCGCCGGGCGACACGCCACCCGTGGGGATTTTACTGTGCAGCGACAAAGACCGCACCGAGGTCGAGTTTGCCACCGCCGGGATGGATCAAAAACTCTTCGTCTCCCGCTACCTGACCAAGCTGCCTTCGGTGGCAAACCTCCGGACGTTCCTCGAAACCGGCCGGCATCAGATTGAGCAATTAGCGCCGAAAGCTCAGGCCGCAAAGAAACCCGCACGGAGCAAACCGCGCGGCTGAGCTTCACTTCAACCCTGCTGCCACCGCGGCGTTGATCCGCCGCGTGATGTCCCGCATTTTCGCGCGCACCTCCGCGGTGTCGACGGTGAGCAGTTTACGATCTTCCATCACCACTCGGCCATGGATGATCGTCGTCCGCACGTCGCGGGGGCTGGCGGCATAAACCAGCGCGGAATAGACGTCGAACAGCGGCACCATCGCGGTGCTTTCGTGATCGATGATGATCACGTCCGCGAGCTTGCCCGGTTCGAGCGAACCGAGGTCGGCCTCGCGGTGGATTGCACGAGCTCCCCCGAGTGTCGCCATTTCGACGACCTTGATCGCGGGCATGACGTTGCGGTCCTTACGGTCGAGCTTGTGGACCTTGGCGACGTAGCCGAACTGGCCGATGAGATCGAGGGTGTTGCCGCTCATCGGGCCATCGGTGCCGAGGCCGACGCGCAGGCCTTCGTCGAACATCTTCAGCGCGGGCGCGACGCCCTTCGCGGACTTGATATTGGCAACCATGTTGTGCGCGATGCCGGCGTCGCGGGACTTCATCAGCGCGATATCGGAGTCGGTGACGAAGATGCAGTGCGCGGCGACGAGCCGACGATTGAGCAGACCGACGGAGTCGAGGAACTCGACCGGCGTCATGGCGTGTTCTTTACGCAGCAGCGTCATCTCCTCGGTCATCTCCGCGAGGTGGATGAGGACGGGCAACTCGAGCTCGGCGGAGAGTGTGGCGACCAACCGCAAATGCTCGACATCGACGGTGTAGGGCGCGTGCGGCGAGATGGCCGGCGTGATGAGCGGATCGCCGCGCCAGGCGGAGGCGAATTTCTTGGCGAGCGCGAGACCGCCGTAGGGCTCGGACGCGTCGGGCGCGGGGAAGTTAATCACGGTCTGGCCGAGCACGGCGCGCATCCCGGCCTTTTTCACGACGGCGGCGAACTCCTCCTCAAAGTAGTAGCTGTTCACCATCGTGGTGACGCCGCCCTCGATCATTTCGACGACGCCGTGGAGCCCGCCCCAGTGGACGAACTCGCGGTTCATGAGATTTTTCTCGAGCGGGAAAATAAACCGCCGCAGCCGGTCCGGCACATCGTCGCCGAGGCCGCGGAAGACGGTCATCGCGGCGTGCGTATGGGTGTTGATCATACCCGGGAGCACGAGGGCGCCGCGGGCGTCGATGGTTTTGAGGGCGGTGAATTGCGTGGCGAGCGCGGCTGGGCCCACGGCAATAATCCGTGAGCCGCGGATGATCACGGCACCATCCTCGATGATTTCACGGCGCTCGTTCATCGTCACAACGTGGGCGTGCGTGATGATGAGGTCGGCTGGTGGGGGCGTAGGCTGAGCAAACACCGCGCACGGCAAAATGAGCGTGGCGACGATCAAGACGGACGATAGGAAGCGCATGGAGAGGGTGAGCGGAGAGCTATGTTTGCACGGAGCAGAGTGCGACGAAAGCCTCATAAAAACGTGCATCGGCGAGGTCCTTTTGAATGCGAGCGCGGCGCTCGCCGTGGCCGGGTTCGTGGCCGGGGTCCCAACTCAGCATGTCGCCGTAGCTCGCACCGCGGTGAAGATTCACGTCGATAAAGTAATCGTCGGAACGCGTGACCAGCGACTCGTCGAGCCACGTGGCGGCGGCAACCTCGTCCCACATGGGGCGGTTGCGTTGGCCAAAGCGGTCGAGGTAGCGCGCGAGGGGCGTATCGGCGCGCGCGATGCGCATGAAGAGCTCCGGCGTAGCGCGCGTGTGGTTGGAGACGTCGATGGGCGAGCAGGTCACGCGCAGCCACGCGGCGCGGAGGACGGCGTGCGCGGCCTCGGCGTCGAAGCGAATATTGAACTCCCGACGCGGCGTGTGCCGAAACTCGCGCGCGGCCGTCATCGGGTGAAACGAACCGCCCATAAAGTGCAGCTCGCGCACGAGCTCGGGCAAACGCGGCTCGAGGACGAGGGCCTGGGCGATATCAGTGAGCGGCGCGGCGCACCACA
>CANIJN010000152.1 GCA_947467625.1 Opitutia bacterium
CCCGGTCTCCCAGCGTAACGTCGGCTCCCACCGCCGCGGCTCGGCGCTGGGGCTTCTCCAGAAAAATCTACCCGCGGTTGGATCAGACGTTGTCGTCCTCACCCTCGCGTCCCTTGCCGCCGTTGGCCGGAAGATGATGAGGAAAGAGGAGATAGTAATTCATCAGCCACCAACTGCGCGACGAGCGGTAGAACAGCACCGGAAATCCAATGGACCCCACACCCGCGAGTGCCATCGCGGCGGAAACCCCGATCACCTTGTAGTAGGCGAGCAGCAGCACCGGCATGAGGTAGAGCATGACTGTCATACCGTAATTGAGGGACATCGAGCCGATGAAAAACCCTTCGTCATTGGCGCGCTCAATCGTGAATCCACAGGCGACACACTCCTTATTCACTTTAAAAAACGAATTCGGAACAAACAGAGTTCGCCCCCCACAGTTACTGCACCGGTTAGTCAAACCCCGACACACAATTTGGATACGCGAGACTTTCATCTGATCAAAAAAAGGCGCTTCACCGAAAAAGTGAAGCGCCTGCATTAAAAAGAATTCAACAAAACCTCACGCGCCCAACTGATAGCGCGTAAACCGGCGAATTTGGATGTTCTCGCCAATGTGCGCGATTTGGCTAGCGACCAAGTCTTTGATCGACTTGTCATTTTGCTTCACGAAGGGCTGATCGAGGAGACACACCGTCGAATAATAGTTCTCCAACTTTCCATCCACGATCTTTTGAACGACTGCAGGCGGCTTGCCCAAGACCGACGCCGCCGCGATCTCGCGCTCTTTGGCCAGATCGGCCTCCGGCACCTGATCACGGGAAACGTAAAGCGGATTGGCCGCAGCGATCTGCAGGCAGAGGTCCTTGACGAACGCTCTGAAGGCATCATTCCGGGCAACGAAATCCGTCTCGCAGTTGACCTCGACGAGCACGCCGACTTTACCGCCGACGTGGATGTAACTTTCGACTAACCCTTCCTTCGTCGCGCGGGTCGAAAGCTTGTCGAGCTTGCTGCCGAGTTTTTTGCGCAGAATCGTGACGGCGGCCGCAACGTCGCCGTTGGATTCGGTTAGAGCCTTTTTACAATCAAGCAAGCCGGCCCCGGTAGCGGTGCGCAGCTCATTGACCATTTGAGCGGAAATGATGGTGCTCATTCAGTAAGATTTTCTAGAGATTTACTCGGCCTTGACGGCAGCCTTCTTGGCACGAAGTGGTTTCTGCGTAACGACAGCGGGCTCGATAGCGCCCTCAACGGCCGCCGCGATCGCAGAAGGAATCTCAACCTTTGAAAGGTCGATCGACTCCGCGCTGATCACGACGGGGGCCGCAACTTGCGCGCCCTTCAAATCGGCGGCACCACGTTGGGCCCGACGGGTGTCGCGCAGCGCGAGCCCGCTCTGGATCGCCGCGGTCACAGCCTCGACAATGATCCGAATCGATTTCACCGCGTCATCGTTGCCCGGGATCGGGTGCGAGACCGTGGTCGGATCGGAATTGGTATCTACGAGACCGACGCACGGGATGCCCGCGCGGGACGCCTCGGCGACAGCGATTTTGTGGTGATTCACATCGACGGCAAACATCGCCGAGGGCAGGCCACCCATATCGGAGATGCCGTTGAAGTTCTTTTGCATACGCGTCATCTCGCGCTTGATGGCAGACTCTTCCTTGCGTGGGAGCTTAGCCATCTCGCCGTTCGTCTCCATGGCCTGGTATTTCTTAAACTTGGCCACTGATTTCTTGACGGTCTCGTAATTGGTCAACGTACCACCGAGCCAACGATCAACGCACATCGGCATATTTACCGAAGTAGCCGCTTCGCGGACGATTTCTTTCGCTTGGCGCTTGGTGCCGACGAAAAGAACGTTACCACCGTTTGCGACGGTGTCCTCGAGGAACGCACAAGCCTTCGTGAGGGCTTCGTGGGTCTTACCGAGGTCGATGATCGAAACGCCTTGGCGGTGATCGAAAATAAACGGCTTGGAACGTGGGTTCCAGCGCTTGGTCTGGTGCCCGAAGTGAACGCCTGCGTCGAGCAGGTCTTTGGGTGTAATGCTGAGGCTCATAGTGATCTGATGGATGTTGAGAAACACAGGTCGACCGGAGGGCCGCCTTGCGATCGCAGGTTGATGGTTGTTGTGACTGACGTGAACGGACTAACTGACAGAGCTGTCCAAAAGACCGAGCGCGGTGTTGGCTGGCAAGCGCGAATTCAGCAATTTTCAATTCTGCAATGTGCACCTCCCGCGAATCCCGCGGATGGCCCATTCATCCCCTCAACCGCATCGGAATGCCCCCGCCAACTCCCAGCGGCCCCGCCACGCCTCCTGTCGTTGTTCATCAGGATCCCCCGAACGACGACGGCACCGAGGCTCAGGCCATTGGTAAAACGAGCTCACCTTGCTCAAGCAGCGACGACGACGCGAGCAGCGGGTTCTCCGGCACCGGATCCCACGACGGATAGAACGGTCGACGATCGTCCAAGAATGGCCGCCCCGTCCGCGCGGGTGAGCCCGTGCACCGCCTCCTCCTTCCCGAACCGCCGCCTGAGCCCCGTCGTTTCAATGCTGTTCACGGAGAAAATCCCTCCTCGATCCGCCCTAGCCCACTTGTCACGTATTACGTGACAATAGTCCGTAATACACTTTCCATAAGAGTTTACCGCAATACATTATACCGAGCCTTCGGCCTTTCCGGCGCGCCGCCCCGGAGTCATTTCTTTTCGTGGTTCGTCGTCGTCTTGATCGCCCGCCGAGTTTTTTCCAATGCGCCTTCACTGAGGCTTGCACATCGTCAAGATCGAGCCCGAGTTTCTTCGCCTCCACCACGAGCCATTCGACTTCCACCCCCCGGCAGCTCCGCCCGCTCCTTTTTTCCGCCGAGTTCCCGCTCAGCCACAATACTCCCCACCGCCGGCGTCGTTACCAACACGCCCTCGGTCACAAGTGCCGCGACGACCTTGTGCGCCGTGTTCGGATTCACTTTGAGCTCCTGACTCAACACACGCACCGAAGGAAACTTGTCTCTTGGCCGCAGCTGCCTCGTCACAACCGCCTTCCGCACAGCGAACATGATTTGCTCCGCAACGGGCAGACCGGTCCTTAGTGCATGGAGAACGGAAGCACGCTGTTCTCTTCGCAATCACTCTTCGCAATCATACAGCGAGAACGGCAATTTTTCCTGTTCGCTCCGTGGCGGATTTCGGGGGGGGGGATCTGCGCAGAAAAACCTTCCCTCTCCCCGCCCGACCCGCCTGACTCGCGACTCGTGGCCACCATTCAGACCATCGGCTCCCAGGAAATTCACGCTGCCATCACGCAGCTCGCGACCGCCATTTCCGCCCGGCACGGCACCGCCAAAAAACTCCTCCTCCTTGGCATCGCCAACGGCGGCGTCACCCTCGCCCAACGCCTCGCTTCGAGACTCGCAACGCTAACCCCTCAGCTCGCCACCGTGACGGGCACCGTCGACATCTCCTTTCACCGCGACGATATCGGCCGCCACCCTATCCCCAAGGAATTCGCCCCGACGCACATCCCTGCTGACGTCCACGGCGCCACCATTATCCTCGTCGACGACGTCCTCTTCTCCGGCCGCACCCTGAAAGCGGCCCTCGACGAACTCTTTGACCACGGTCGCCCCGCCAAAGTCGAACTCGCCGTCCTCGTTGACCGCGGCGGTCGCCTCATGCCCGTCGCCGCCGACTACACCGGCCTCACCCTCACCCCTGCCGCTGATGAAAAAGTCGTCGTCACCCTTGACGCCAACTCCCCCAACCGCGACTCCATCCGCATCCAATCTCCGACCACAGTCAGTAAATCTTAGCCATTAGACATTGGTCATTCCCGCCCTCCTCCCATGTCCTGGACGCGCAAACACCTTATTACACTCGAGGAACTTTCCCTCACCGAGATCGATCAGATCCACGCGACTGCGGTTGCCTTTAAACGCACCCTCTCGCGCAGCGTGAAAAAAGTCCCCGCCCTCCGCGGAAAAACCATCGTCAATCTCTTCCTCGAGCCCAGTACCCGCACGCGCATGGCCTTTGACATGGCCGCCAAGCGCCTGAGCGCAGACGTGATTTCCTTGGACGGCGCCAGCAGCAGCACGACCAAGGGCGAAACCCTCCGCGACACCGCCCAAAACATCCAGGCCCTCCAGGCCGACATGATCGTCCTCCGCCACGCCGCCGCTGGCTCCGCGCTCTATATTTCGCGCATCCTCGACATCCCCGTCATCAACGCCGGCGACGGCGCACACGAACACCCGACGCAGGGCCTGCTCGATACCTTCACCATGAAGGAACGCCTCGGATCACTCCACGGCCGCAAGGTCGTCATCCTCGGCGATATTCTCTTCAGCCGCGTCGCCCGCTCCAATATCCATGCGCTCGTAAAAATGGGCGCCGCCGTTACCCTCGTTGGCCCGAGCACGCTCGTGCCACTTTGGTTCACCGATCTTGGCGTGAAAGTTTCCTACGATCTCCGCAGCGCCCTAGCCGACGCCGAAGTCGTCATGCTCTTGCGCATCCAACACGAACGTCAGTTGAGTGGTCACTTCCCATCACTCGGCGAATACACCGGCATGTTCGGACTCAACAAAACCCGCGCGAGCTGGCTGAATCCCAAAGCCATCATCATGCACCCCGGCCCGATCAATCGCGGCGTGGAAATCGACAGCGAACTCGCCGACGGCGACCGCAGCGTGATCCTCGAACAAGTCACCAACGGCATCGCCGTCCGCATGGCCGTCCTCTACCTCTGCGCCGGCGGTCAACCCGAACTCGTGATGCCCACGGAATAACGATCTTTCCCGTTCCTCTTCATCGTTCGCTTTCCTCTTCATCGTTCGCTTTCGTCCGCCCGCAGCACCGTCTCCCCGAGAAAGCAGCAAGAGAAAGACTTCCCAGCCATGCCTAACCTCTGGATCCAAAACGCCCGCGTCATCGACCCCGCCGCCAAACGCGACGCCCGTGGCGACCTCTTCGCTGTCGACGGAAAACTCGTCCCGTCGCTCTCCTCCGCGCAAAAAAAACGCGCGAAAAAAATCGACGCCGACGGGCTCGTCGCCTGCCCCGGCCTCGTCGATATCCACGTCCACTTCCGCGAACCCGGCCAGACGCACAAGGAGACCATTGGCACCGGCTCCCGCGCCGCCGCCGCCGGCGGCTTCACCACCGTCGTGTGCATGCCCAACACGTCCCCCGTCGCCGACAACGCCGGCACCATCCAATTCATCAACGACGCCGTCCGCCGTGACTCCGTTATCAAAGTCCTCCCCACCGGCTGCATTACCGTCGGCATGAAGGGTCAGGCCCTCGCCCCCATCGGCTCGCTCAAACGCATGGGCGTCGTCGCCATCACCGACGACGGCGATTGCGTCCAGTCCAACGAACTCATGCGTCGCGCCTGCGAATACGCGGCGATGTTCGACCTCCCGATCATGGATCACTGTCAGGACGCCTCGCTCACGCAGGGTGCCGTCATGAACGAGGGCAAAGTCTCCACGCGACTCGGGCTCCGCGGCTGGCCGCACGCCGCCGAAGACATCATCGTGGCCCGCAACGTGATCCTCTCGGAGTCCACCGGAGCCCACATCCACCTCCAGCACATTTCGTCCCGCCACTCCGTCGGTATCATCCGCCGCGCCAAAGAGCGCGGTGCCCGCATCTCTGCCGAAGCGACCCCCCATCACATCGCGTTAACCGACGACCTGCTCTCCGGCTACGACACCAATTTCAAAATGAACCCGCCGCTGCGCACCGAGGAGGACCGCCTCGAACTGATCGCCGGCCTCCGCGACGGCACGCTCGACTGCGTCTGTACCGATCACGCGCCCCACACCGACTACGAGAAAGACAAAGAATTCGACTACGCGCCCAATGGTATCCTGGGCCTGGAGACATCGCTCCCAGTGACCCTCGAAATTCTTTTCCGACAAAATAAATTTAAGCTGCCCTTCGTCATCGACCTCCTGACGCGCCGTCCCGCCGACCTGATGAAACTCCCCGCCGGCACGCTCGCGCCGGGAGCCGCCGCCGACATCTGTCTGTTCGACCCAAATGAAAAATGGCTCTACCACGCGAAAAAAGGCTTCAGCAAATCGAGCAACTCTCCGTGGTCCGGCCAAACCCTGACCGGGCGCGTTAAGACCACGATCGTCGACGGCCGCATCGTCTTCGATGGCAAGCAAGTCCTCTGATAGACGACGGCTGGAACACGTCCCGCTCGGTGAGGCTGGGGTTGCGCGCCATCGGACCTCCGCCCGCTTTCCTCGCAGGGGATGAACTGCTCGGAGGCTGCCCGGCGACGACCACGGGGCGGCCGTTTCCCCCGCCAGGAGCGACCGACAGAGCGGATCCGACCTGTGACCAAACTTGAGCCCACCGATGATTCTTTTTAGCGCGAGCTCGCGTAAATGGTCCCGCGTGGAACCGAAGCTGGTATTCGGCCAAGAACCCACCAAGGTTCGCCCGCTGCTCGGATTCACTTTGGATTCGGCGGCTCCGCTTCGCTCTACCGCTGCCTCACCACACCGTTCGCTCCCGTTCATCCCACGCCTTCTTTTATGTCCAACTACTCGATTGTCATGCAAAGTTCGCCGGTCGCTCCAAAAAAGCTCACCGCCCTGAAAGCCTACGCCAAAAAGAACGGCATCGTGGTTTCGAAACCCGTGGAGGGCAAAGTGACCCTCTCCGCCCTCTGGTCTGAAACCAACGGCACCTTTGAAAATGATCTGACGCCGAGTCTCGCCAAACACCTGAAGGAAACCGTGCATCTGTTGATGACGATTTCCTGCGGTCAGATCGATGACGGCACCGGCAAGGTGGAAGCGGTCTATTTCATCAAAATGGATCCCTCCGGCGAGGCTCAGCGCATCGCGATCGAAATGGATGACATCAGCGGGCCCTGGACGCGAAAGAGCGCGTGGCCCAAGAAGGCCATCGACTGGAACGCGTGACCGCTCGGCCACCGTGTTCGGAAAAACACAAACGTGTTGTAGTGTGCTAACCGTCAGGCGAGCCTCCTAGATGGAAACAAAAACCGACACTTGGCAGGAACGACACGGCCTCATGATCTGCCCCGCCTCCACCACAGCGGCGGCGATTGCGGCGACCGCCCTCGGCGTCGCGGTCATCTACACGCCGGCCACCGCAGAAACCTCCGAAAAGATTTTTCTCGTGATCGAATCCCGTGCCACCGCCCTCCGCGGCGAATGCGCTCGGCGGCTGGAAACCGCCAAACTACCGTCCCTCGCGTCGCTCGTCGTTGCGTTTAAAGCAGAGGTCCTGCCCGAAACCTCGCCCGAAACCATCCACGCCGCGTGCCGCCAGCAGGTCAGTCTCGCCGGTGAACTCCGGCGCGAACTGCGCCCGTCTATGCGCTGATTCATCGCATAGACGGGCTGCGGCCAAGCGACAGGAGGTCCCGTCACGACCATGAAAATCGGCCTTCCCCCTACTATTTTGCCCACTAACTTTTTTCTTGCCGCCCTCGGCTGACAGTGTCTCCTATCCCCAAGTACACCTTCAGACCGCCCCCTCTACTTCAGTCAGCCCCCCACCCTTTTTCTCCGGAAAAATTCGCTGTGACTCAATTCCGACGTCGCAGAATGTGAAACCTCAACTCAGATAAATCCTACTATGAAAATCCAAAAAGCCCTGCTCGCTGTTATCATCGGTTCCGCCCTCGCCTTCGGCTTCGCCCACGCGGCTGATGCCAAGAAAGACGCTGCTGCTTCCAAGGTCGCCGGTTGCTGCGTCAAAGCCGCTGCCGACAGCAAGGCCTGCGCCCACCCGTGCTGCGTGGCAGCTGCCAAAGAAAAGAATAATTGCACGAAGTGCGGTGGCGCGGGCGCCATCGCGGCCAAGAAATAATTGGTCCCTCGCCTGAATTTGCGAGCCGCGCACCCTCTGAGGTGCGCGGCTTTTTTGTGCAAAAAACCGGTCGTCCCGCTCGCGCGCGAAGGCAGTGGCCACGCCCAATTCGGTGCCCGCTACCTATAAAGTGCCGTCGTCGGCGCGTAGGTCATGACGTTGTACTGGCGCATCGCGAGCCGCCACCACTCCGCCAATGATCCCGCCGGACAGCTCCATAATTCCCGGTGCAACCAGATCATCGAATCGGCATCCATGAGCAGCGCCATTTTTTCCTTGGTCGCAAACTTCGCCGGCCCGTCCCGCAGCAGTCGCTCGCGCAGCTGCACGAACCATTCCCGCGCCTCCTCACTCGGCCGTCGCTGCCGCAGCAAGGCCACATGCAGCGCGTTCACGTAAGGATCAAGGACCGCCTGCAACAGTCCGTAGTCAGCCCGCAACGGCTCGAAGGGCGGCAAATGCCGGTAACACTCGGCTAGGTTCTGCTGTAGCCGCTTCAGCTCGTAGGGCGGAGCCGTCTCCTCGGGCGTCAAAAAAGCTCCCCACCGTCGCACCGCCCGCCCCACCCCCGCCTTGCTGAGCAAGATCGAGACCGGCACCGCCAAAACCAGCCCCGCAAGTACTGGACTGAGCCACCAGAAAAATGCGGGCGACACCACAAACGCCGACACGCCCCACACCAGTCCAAAGACCGTTTGCCCACCGTGCGTGATGATCGCCTCGCGCCAATCCGTACCATCGTCGTCACTGCCGCGCTTCTGCGTGACCCAGCCGACGCCTTGCCCGAGCAGCGTGAAGAGCACAAACTTCGAGTTGAACGCCATGTTGATCGGCGCGAGCAATGCGGACACCACGGTCTCGAGCAGCGCACTCAGCACGAGCGGCACTTTTCCCCCGAATTTGTCGGCCTCCGCCCGATCACCCAACGTCACCACCACACTCACAATCTTCGGCACGAAAATCAGCAGCATCGTCAACGCAAAGAGCGTGAGCGCCGGCGGCACGTTGAGAGCAAAACCGAACAACGACGTCGTATCAGTCACCCAACTGGGCACCGCCGCAATCGACGACGCCGGCGAGGAGAAAACATGAATCGTGCTGAGAATCATGAAGAGCAACCAGAGGGGCGAGGATACATAGCCCATCACGCCCATCAGCAAATGAAACCGGCTCGCCGGTCGGAAGCCGCGCGTCGTGAGCAACCACGCGTGTTGAAGATTGCCCTGACACCAGCGTCGGTCGCGCTTCGCCGACTCGATCAACGTCGGCGGCCCCTCCTCGTAGCTGCCGTCGATGTCACCCGCGAGCCACACGGCCCAGCCTGCTTTGCGCATCAGCGCCGCCTCGACGAAATCGTGCGACAAAATACGCCCACCGAAGGGCTCACTACCCGGGAGCTCCGGCAGCGAACAGTGATCGATGAACGGCTGGACCCGCACGACGGCGTTGTGGCCCCAAAAATTCCCCTCGTGTTGCTGCCAGTAGTTCAGCCCCGCCAGAAACAGCGGACTGTAAAGACGGCTCGCGAACGATTGGATCCGCGCAAACAGCGTCTCCCCGTTCACGATCCGCGGCGCCGTTTGGATGAGCCCGACATGAGGATTTTTCTCCATCAGCGCCACGAGTTGCACGACCGCTTTCCCTGTCATGATCGAATCTGCGTCGAGCACGATCATGTAGCGGTAACGCCGACCCCAACGCCGGAGGAAGTCCGCGACGTTGCCGGCCTTCTTGTTGATCGACTGTCGGCGTTTCCGGTAGAAAATCTTTCCGAAGCCGCCGACCTGTTTACACAACTCAGCCCAAGCAACCTCCTCCTGGATCCACTGATTGGGCTGGTTAGAATCGCTGAGCACGAAAAAATCGAAGTGCTCCAGTTGCTTGGTCTCCTGCACCGAGCGGAAAACCACCCGCAGACCTTCAAAGACGCGGCTCACGTCCTCATTGAACGCCGGCATGACAATGGCCGTCTTGGCCAGCAGCGGCTCTCCGCCGTCCGGCAACGTCGCCGTAATCCGGGAACTGTCACCACCGCGGTTGATCACATAGAAGCCCACCAAAGCCGTGCAAAATCCCGCGGCGATGTGCGCAAACAAGATCACGAACAGAGAGAGGATCAATCCCTCAAGCACGCTGATGCCCTCGCGCCACAGCAAATCAGCCATGAACCAAGTCGCGAGACTCGTGAGTCCAAAGATCACCGAAAAGAAAAAGAACCGACGACGCCCCAGCCGCCGCTTGTCCATGTGTTCAGTCAGATAGAGTCGCATGGTTCAGCGCGTCGCGTAAAAAAGCCCCGCCAACACGGCGGCAAACAGCAACCACAACAACAGCGCGCGTAAGATCGGCCACTTCTCAAACTGCTCCAGGGTCTCGCCCGCCGCCTGAGGGATTAACCCGAGATCAATCGGCTGAGGTGCCATGTTCGAGACCGCCATGTCCGGTCCAGCTTGGAGCCCACCGCGGCGCATCGCCTGCGCGAAATCCACCGGGACATTTTGCTCGTCGAGGAAGGCGTAGGGCCATTTTTCCGGTCCGTCGGACAGCAACAGTGCCACCCGCCCGTCCACCGCAATGCGCTCATGCGGCTGACCACGGACGTCGAGCACGTCCGCGAACCACAGGTCCATCATCGCCTCGGTCTCCTCGGCCGCCAGCGTGGTCGGCTCGCTGGCCGGCTGCGCTTCGTGGCGCCGCGCGGCGCGCTCGAGGATCTGCAAGATGAGCCGGCTTTGATGCAGCCGGTTGTGGATCCGGTGGGCACGCAGATAGTCCTCGACGCGCACGTAGGCGGCGTTCCACGCCTCCATCGTGCCCGTGCGCGGGCGAAATGCACTCAGGGACTCCAGAGATATGTCCATGTTTCCGTGAGAACATGGGGAGGCTTTTTCAGGAAACAACGCAGTTCCACTGGACGTCCGCTGGCGTCCGGCTTGATGCCAAAGCCCAGCCGCCACATTCCGTTGTAGGGATTTTTCTGCACGGTCATGTAAGCCAGCTTCGCGCCATCGCCCACGCTCACTTCAGGCACGATCGCCGGATCGGGTTTCTGCTGCCGCAAATACGGCCCATCGAAATCGACCACAAATCGCCGCAATTCGGGCTCATGGGTTTGCGAGTGACCAGTCCGGGTCGACGCCACAAACCCCGCCGGCGGCCGGATCTGGTCGGAATACCAGTGCAACTTGTATTCGAACTCGATCGCCTGACCCGCCTCCGGCAGCCGTTCAGGCACCCAAAACGCAACGATGTTGTCGTTGGTTTCGTCCGCTGCCGACAGCTCGGCCAGACGCACGGACCCGCGCCCCCAATTCCCCACGGGCTCGACCCAAGCGCTCGGCCGCAGGTGATAATGCGCCTCGAGATCCTGATAGGATTCATAGTTGCGGTCGCGCTGGATCAGGCCGAAGCCGCGCGGATTGTCATCCGAAAACGCCGACACTCGCGTCGCCTTCGGATTCGACAACGGCCGCCACAACCACTCGTTCGCACGGTTGAAAACCATTAGCCCGTCGGAGTCGTGCACCTCGGGACGAAAATCCCCGTGGTTCGTGCCGGAGTTTTCCCCATGCCAAAACATACTCGTGAGTGGCGCGAGACCGAGGACCTTCGGGTTTTTCCGGCAATAAACCACGGCCTTCACCTGCATCACCGTATCGGCACCGGGCGTAACGGTGAAGCGATAGGCCCCGGCGACACTCGCACTGTCCATGAGCGCGTAGATCACACATTGCTTCGCGCCCGCCACCGGTCGCTCGATCCAAAACTCCTCGAAGACAGGAAACTCCTCGCCCTCCGGTTCCGCGGTGTTGATCGCCAGGCCGCGCGCCGACAGCCCGTAAACCGTCTTCAGGCAGAGCGCCCGAAAGTAGCTCGCCCCGACAAACGACACCAACTCATCCGCCGGCAGATTGAGACGGCCCAACACCTTAAAACCCGCGAAGCCGACCGTGTCAGGCAGACCCCCGCCGATCTTGAGGCCCCCATAGTTGAACATATCACGGGAGAATTTAATCGGCTTCACCGTGGGACCATTGAGCTCGAAGACTTGGACTGACTTCTGGTGTACGAAGCCGGGATGAAAAAATTGCAGCTGGTACGGCAGGCCGTCGCGGCGCCACCACGCTTGGTCACCACTGAACGTGATCAGCCGATACTCGTCGTAGCTCAGTTTGCGCAGCGCTGCCGGCACCGTCGTGGCCCGGGGTGTATAGGGCCGCGCCGCGAGCATCTTCGCGCGGTAGCGCAGCGTCTCAAAATCGAACATCTCGTCGGACGCGCGACCGGACGCGGATGACGCGCACAGAGCAAAACACAGTAGGAGCAGTGCACGGAATTTCATTTGTCCAAGAAATAGCTTCGTTGCTTGTCCGCAATGGGCAGCGCGACGCGCTCCATCACTTTCAACAGGTCTTCCCACACGAGCCGCTTCTTGCGGTTGTCGACGGGCGGACGCAGCAGATAACTCGGGTGGTAGGTGATCATCAGCGGTTTCCCCCCAAACTCATGCCAGCGCCCGCGCACATCGCCCAAGGTTTTGAACGCAGCCAAGCCGAGCAGTCCGTGCGCCGCCGTGGCGCCGAGCGCGACGATCACCTCCGGATTCACCACGTCGATCTGCGCACGGAGATAAGGCAGGCAGTAGCGGAGCTCGCTCTCGGTCGGTGGCCGGTTGCCGATCTGCGCTTCGCCGGCCGGAGTGGGCATCTCGGGCCGCCAGTTCATGACGTTTCCAATGTAAATCTCCGTCCGTTTCAGCCCCATGGCCTGAATCATTTTGGTGAGTAGTTCTCCCGCCGGACCGACAAACGGTTCGCCTTGAATCTCCTCTTCTGCTCCCGGCGCCTCGCCGACAAACATGATCTTGGCCTCGACGCTGCCAGCGCCGAGCACGACTTTCTTGCCGGGGCGCACGTGCGCCTTGCACGTGGCATCGTTGCGCACGAGTTCAAGCAGCATATTCCAACGCGTCTGCTTGTCACCCGGCGGCAGGCTCACGGTCGGCGGTGGCGGGAGCATTTCACCCACGGGTTTCGGCGCGGGCTTCGGAGTGTAAACCGGCACCGGTGGCTCGTAGGGCTTGAGGGGAACGGCTGCCGCGCGCGGTTCCAAGACCGAGGCGGCCGGCTCCGGGGTGTCTAGGAGTGCAGCCGCCGATCCTCCGCGGGCGCGGGCTTGCACGATGCGGCGCAGCGCCGCGACACTCTCGTCCGACACCGCCACCGTCTTCACCCCGGCCGTTTTCAAGCGACGAAGCTCGTCGGTCAATGCATGGAGCGCGGTGCGCATGGCAGCAGATTACGGGGAGCGCTGCGCCAGCAGCTTCTCGACATACTTGCCGAGCAGATCGAATTCCAAATTGACGCTCTCGCCCGCGCGTCGCCCGCGCAGATTCGTCACCGCAATCGTCGTCGGAATCAGCCACACCGCCAGGCTGTCGCCCGCGACTTCCGCGACCGTCAAAGAAATGCCGTCGATCGCAATGCTGCCCTTGTGGATCACGTGTCGCCCGCTTCCGGCCGGCCCACGCACCCTCAGAAAATAGTCATTGCCGCGTTGCTCGAAGACCTCGACCACCCCCAGCCCGTCGATGTGGCCCGAGACAAAGTGGCCGCCGACCTTTCCGTCGAAGCGCAGGCTCCGTTCCAGATTAACCGGAGTCCCGGGGGCGAGCGCGGAGAAATTAGTCAGACGGCGCGTCTCCTCCAGCACGTCGAAATAAAAGTTCCCGGCGTCAAAATGGGTCACGGTGAGGCAGCAACCATTCACCGCAATACTGTCGCCCAAGGCGGCACCCGCGAGGGTCGTGCCCGCCGCGATCTGCAGCCGCCATGACGCGGCTCCCTGCGCAAATGAGACGACGCGGCCTGCTTCTTCGACAATGCCCGTGAACATGGGAATGATTATTTGAGTTTGATCCGGAGCACGGCGGTCTCGCCACTGCGGCTCACGAGGAGGACAAACTCGGCGCGTGCCTGATCGGCTTCGATTTCTGCCAGCTTCGCCGCGACCGCGGCAAAACTCGTGGCTACGGCACCGTCGATTTCCTTGATCCAGTCCTCTTGCCGCAGTCCGGCGATGGCCGCGGGGCTGCTGGGTTTGACAAAATGGGCAACGACGCCCGCGGGTTCCGCTGCCTTCACCCGGCGCTCAATCGCATCGCCGTAAACAAACTCCCGAGCGGTGAAACCGAGCCGGTCGTAATATTTCCGGTCAGCCTCACG
>CANIJN010000153.1 GCA_947467625.1 Opitutia bacterium
GACGGCAGCGCCGCCACGGCCAACGCCGCCGCCGCGCCGCCGAGAAACGCCCGGCGGTCGGGTCGCGCGGGCGCGCCGGGTGCCAAACGGAAACTGGAATCTTGGAGTTCGGGGGAATTCGTGCGGGGGAGCGTGATCGGGGGTGTCTTCATGGGCGGGTGATCGAAGGGTGGGCGGAACGGGCGAGAAAAGAAAGCGTGGTTTCAGGAAGAGTGCCGCCACGCGGAGAAATACCGCAGCGACTCCATGGCCTTCATTTCGTCGATCTGCCTGTCTTCAGTGCTGCTGGGAACTCCTGCGCAGCGATGATTTTTCACGCAGGTTCAGGGTTCGGCAGATTGCAACGCCGCGGCCGAAAACGCTGGGTGTCCTGAGCCTGAGGGAAGGCAGGTCGAGGCGGGTGGTTGCACAGGTTTAGGGCACGGTTGTTTCCGAAACGATTCCCGTAGCGTTGCGCGGGCGGTGCGATTTTTCACTTCTTCGGTGATGTCCGTTACGGGCAATTTTTCTCTGGAAACCGAGGAGCCATCAGCCGACGCAACGATCGACATCACGCCGTCGCACTGGGGGCGGGATCGTCTGCGCGGGCGTGTTTCACATGTTTCCAGCGCCACGTATCCAATTCTGCCCAACGTCCGACGGTGAGTTGGACCTCGATTACATCGCCCGCCGCGAAGTCGTCGCGGTCGGTCCGCAATACGCGGAAGCCCCAGTGCGGTGCGCGTCCAGGATCGAGCGGACCGGAGCCGAGACTGAGATCGGTGTCCACGTGGGTGCGAAAATAGACGGCGTAGCCGTCGAGCCGTCCGGCATTCACGACGGTGCGGTTGAAGGTGAGGGTGTGCGGGAGGGCGGCTTCATCGACGGTGTGGAGGTCGAGCGTGAGCACGGGTGCGGGTTCGCCGAGGAAGTGCTCGACGAGGGCGAGGTCGCTGCTGCGGACCTGGTAGTAGTCGGGGTCTTGCGGGCGTTGACGCTCGAGCACGGAGTAGTCGTAGCCATGCACCGCGAGTTCCCAGATGAACGGGACGTGCCGCTCGTTACGGATTTTGATCGGCTCGCAGAAAAATTCGAAAAGGCTCGGGAGGATGAGCCCGCCGGGCTTTAATAACCGGTCGCGGAGATCGCTCACGTTGGCGACCATCGCTTCGTCGAAGAGGCAGTCGCCCATCTGTTCGTGAAGGATGACGTCGACGCGCTCGGGAAGGCGAAATTCGGTGCTGTGGGTGGAGACGAATTCGACGCGCTCGATTCCGTTGGCCGTGGCGAGGGTGCGGGCGGTTTCGAGGATGGAGGAATGGTCGATCGCATAGACTTTCGCGGCACCGCGGCGGGAGGCGAGGGCGGCGAGGATGCCGGTGCCGGTGCCGAGGTCGATGACGCGGTCGCCGGGCTGGATGTGGCGCTGGATCGCGGCACGGTAAAATTCCATGCGCGGTTTATCCGCGAGCATCCGTTCCTGTTCGTAGAACCCGGAAAAGTAGCGGCCGTTGAAGTCGCGGTAACGCTCCTCTGGCGACTCGACCCGGCCGAAGAGGCAGCGGACTGCGGAGGAGATGCGGACGCCAAGGCGCCGCAGAGTGTGGAAAGGCATGGAATTCCAGTGCGCGGAGCGACCGGGTCGGAAACCGTGCGGCGCGCTGGGGCCGAGTGCAACAGGAAGGTTGGGCGCGAAGGTTCGGCGCGGGCGAGGTGACTGCCGGTGGGAGGGATGCTTTCCCAAGTGCCCGTGGGCCGGCGGGGCTGACGGCGGTGGGGAAACTGCCGCGTCCGTCGGACGCGACTGCGCGCGTTTAGGCCGGGTGGGCAGGGGCCGGCGCTAAATTGATAACGGCGCGGATTTTTTCGATGAGCGCGGCCGCGGTGAACGGCTTCATGAGGTGGCCGTTGGTGCCGAGCGCGGTGAGTTGGGCCATCACACCATGGTCCGCGGGCGAGGTGAGCATAATCACGGGGATCGCGGCGAGGGTGGGATTGGAGCGCAGCATGGTGAGCATTTCGACGCCGCCCATGGTCGGCATATTAACGTCCAGCAAAATCAGGTCAGGTAGCGCCCGCTCCATGGCGAAGAGGGCATTGTAGCCGTTGGGGGCTTCGGACAGGTCGCAGTCGAAGGCGGCGAGAGCCCGCTGGGTGAGGAGGCGGACGGCCTTGGCGTCGTCGACCGTGAGGATCGTGGGGCGCAGTGGAGTGGAGCGGGAAGGAGACGACGACGTTTTCAGATGTTCATCCATGAAGTCGGCGGGCGTGAACGCAACCGTGGCGGTCAGCGTAGTTCACCCAGGTTGGCCGGCGCGGTGAGGCGGAAGGCTTTGTTGCCGTAATTCGAGACGATGGGCGTGATGCCCGTGGAGGCCGCGCGCCAATCGGCTGTGAGGTAGCGGGCCTCGTAAACGGCGAGTGCCTTTTCGTAGTCGGCGAGGAGGCGCGCCTTGGTGGGTTCGTCGAGAAAGGCGTGGAGGAGGCTATTGCGGGCGAGGGAGACGGTCTCGGCCCAGCTCAGGTTATAGTTCTTCACGGCGGTGAAATATTCGTCGGTGAAGGTGGAGTCCCACATGCCGCGATCGTCGGTGTTGAGGCAAACGGGGACGCCGGTGCGCAGGAGCACGGGGAACGGGTGTTGCATGGGATCGGTGACGTAGTCGAGGAGGCGGTTGCTAACCAAATTAATTTCGACGAGGTAGCGGTTATTGCGGAGGAGGAGGTAGGTCGCGGGGTCGCTGAGGATATTCACGCCGTGGCCGATCCGATCGGCGCCGAGGAGGAGGGTGTCGCGGATGTTGGCGTTGGCCTCGTCGGATTCGCCAGCGTGGATGGCGAGAGGGATGCGTGGGTATTTGCGCTGCATCTCGCGAAAGACATTCGTGAAGCGGGCGGCCTGGCCTTTGCCGTTGTCCTCGCGACCGGCGAGGTTGATGCCGACAAACAGATCGCGGTGGGCGTCGATGAACGCGTGGGCGTCGCGAATTTTGTCTTCGGCGCCCGGGAGGAAGCGGATCACGACGATTTGGAGACGCACCGTGACGCCGGTGGCGAGGGCGTCGGGTTGGGCGAGGCGCGCTTGGTAGGCGCGAGCGTAGTCTTCGGGGGAGACTGGGCGGCCCTCGGCGTCGGTCGCGCCCCACGGGCTGACCTGCATTTCAAGGTAGCGGACGCCTTCGCGGCCGAAGGCCTTCATGTTTTCGACGAGCAGGTCGGGGCCGAGGGTGATGTCGCCGAAGATCGGGCCGAGGCGGAGCCAGGTTTTTTCAAAAAACTCGTCGCGACCTTCGCCGGGCAGATCGAGTTTTAGGCCGGAGAGCCACGCGGCTTTCTCTTCGGCACTAAGAGCGGTCACGAGCGTCCACTGTGCGCGGAGGGCGGGGGAATAGGTTTTCCACGTAGACTCGCGGACGACGTGGAAGAGGACCGCGGGCAGAGCGGGAGCGGGTGCTCCGGGCACGTGGGTGATGGTGGTGCGCAGGTAGAATTTCTGACCGCGATTGCGCGCGGGGTTGGTGTAATACTCGACGACGTAGTCCATCGGGACGCCGCCGCCGCTGTGATGGTGCAAATCGCCGCCCTTGGGGAGGGCGAAGAGGAGGCGGTAGAGCTCGTCGGGCGTGGCGCGGGCCTTGATGTCGTCGAAGACGGTGGCGGGTGTCGTGGCGTGGGCGCGAGCGGTGACGACTAATAAAATGAGGAGGCCAAGAATGGCCGCGCGAGCGAGGGAGAGGGCGGACATGGCGAAGGGCAGTGAGGTTGAGCGAGGGGAGCGCCGCAGCGTGTGCGCGCGTGCCGGCGCACGGAGCGAAACGATTTCCCTGCTAACATGAGCACGTTTACTCATCGTCGGGCTCGCGGGGACTCACCCCACCCACGCGCGCGCGTTGCGGAAGAGTTTCATCCAGGGGGAGTCTTCGGGCCAGTCGGCGGGGCTCCAGCTCATGCAGGCGCTGCGGAAGACGCGTTCAGGGTGGGGCATCATGATCGTCACCCGGCCGTTAGTCGTCGTGAGGGCGGTCATGCCTTGGGGTGAGCCGTTCGGGTTAAGTGGATACTGCTCGGTGACGTGGTGGTGGTTGTCCACGAAGCGGCCGGCGACGAGGCCGGAGGTGCTGCAGCGCTGCATCGCGGCGGGGTCGGCGAATTCGGCGTAGCCTTCGCCGTGGGCGACGGCGATCGGGAGCACGCTACCCGCCATGCCGGCGAAGAGGATGCTGGGCGAGGGTTCGATGCGGACGGAAACGTAGCGGCCTTCGTAGCGCTCGCTTTGGTTTTGCACGAAGCGTGGCCAGTGGTCGGAGCCGGGGATGATGCTGTGGAGGTTGCTCATCATTTGGCAGCCGTTGCAGACGCCGAGTGCGAAGGTGTCTTCGCGGGCGAAGAAGGCGGCGAATTCGGCGCGGGCGCGGGGATTGAAGAGAATGCTCTTGGCCCAGCCTTCGCCGGCGCCGAGGACGTCGCCGTAGCTGAAGCCACCGCAGGCGGCGAGGCCGCGGAAGTCGCGGAGACTGACGCGACCGCTGAGGATGTCGGTCATGTGGACGTCGATGGCCGTGAAGCCGGCGCGGGTGAACGCGGCGGCCATCTCGACTTCACCGTTCACGCCCTGCTCGCGGAGAATCGCGATGGGGGGGCGGGAGGGGGAGTTGCCCACGGAAGACACGGAAGAATCGGAGGAGGCTGAGGTCGGGGTTTTGACCGTGGATTTCGCCGATGAGGCGGATACAGGCGCGGAATCCGTGGGTTTGGCTTCCGTGTTTTCTGTGTGTTCCGTGGGCGCCCTTCCGAGATCGAAGGTTATCTTTGGCGTGATGCCGGGATTTTTCGGGTCGAGGCGGAGACGGTGTTCGGATTCGGCGGCGGCGGGGTTGTCGCGGAGCTGCGCGATGCGGCGGGTGACGTCGGACCAGATCGCGCGGAGATTAAAGAGATTTTCTTCGAAGAGCGTTTTTCCGCCGCGCGTGATGCGGAACGTGTGCGTGCGGTTGAGGGTGCCGACGCGCGTCGTGCAGGCTTTGAAGCCGTGCTCGCGGAGCGTGAGTGAAACGTCATCGAGGTCATCGGCGCGGATTTGGATGACCGCGCCGAGTTCTTCGGCGAAGAGCGACGAGAACACCTCGTGGCCTTGCGGAATCTCGAGGTCGACGCCGGTGTGGCCGGCGAAGGCCATTTCGACGACGGTGGCGAGGAGGCCGCCGTCGGAGCGGTCGTGGTAGGCGAGAATTTTTTTCTGGCGACCGAGGAGCTGGATCACGTTCCAGAATTTTTTGAGGTCGGTGGGGTTGTCGACGTCAGGTGTGGCTTCGCCCATTTGCGAAACCGTCTGCGCGAGGATGGAGCCGCCGAGGCGGTTCTTGCCGCGGCCGAGATCGATCAGGAGCAAGACGGTGTCCTGCTCCTGATCGGTGTTTAAGGGGGGAGTTGACGGCGCAGCGTTGGCCGCGGGACTTGCATTTAGATTTCCAAATTCAACGGGCTCCAAGGCGGGGCGCTGGAGTTGCGGCGTGAGGGTCAGGCGGATGTCGGCGACGGGGGCGAAGGCAGAGACGATGAGCGAGACGGGGGCGGTGATACGTTTTTTCTCACCGGTGGCGGCATCGTTCCAGACCGTGCTCATGCTCATGCTGTCTTTGCCGACCGGGATGGTGATGCCGAGCGCGGGACAGAGTTCCAGGCCGACGGCTTGGACGGCGGCGTAGAGATCGGCGCCGTCGCCGGGGATCGCGGGGGCGGCCATCCAGTTGGCGGAAAGATTCACTTTGCCGAGGTCGCCGATTTGCGCGGCGGCCAGATTGGTGAGGGCTTCGCCGACGGCGAGGCGGGCGGAAGCAGGGGCGTTGTTGACGGCGACGGGTGTGCGTTCGCCCATCGACATGGCCTCGCCCGTGTAAACGTCGAAGGCGGCGGCGGTGACGGCGCAGTCGGCGACGGGGACCTGCCACGGACCGACCATTTGGTCGCGGGCGATGAGGCCGCCGAGCGTGCGGTCGCCGATGGAGATGAGGAATGTTTTGTCGGATACAGTCGGGTGCGAGAGCACACGGCGGATGGCTTCGGCGAGAGCGGCGCGTTCGGTGGCGACCTGAAGTTGAGCGTGGAGAGCTGAAGGCTGAGCGCCGGAGCGCGGGGAGGAGGCGCGTGACGCGCCGGGTTTAGCGGGAGGGCTGGCTGCGTCGCCGGTGGCTCCTCGCAATGACAAGCCGGAGGTGAGGGTCGAGAGGTCGAGGGGGTGCTGCGGGCGTTTTTGCGTGGTATCGCTGCGGTGCATACGCGGCGGTTTGCCGAGGAGCACGTCGAGCGGGAGGTCGATGGGGCGGTTCTTGAAATGAGGGTCCTCGAGGACGAGTTGTTTTTCCTCAGTGGCCTCGCCGACGACGGCGAAAGGGCAGCGTTCGCGTTCGCAGAGGGCGCGGAAGGTCGCGAGGTGAGCGACCGGGACGGCCATGACGTAGCGTTCTTGGGATTCGTTGCACCAGATTTCGAGAGGGGACATGCCGGGCTCGTCGTTGGGGACTGCGCGGAGGTTGAATTTGCCGCCGCGGCCGCCGTCGTTGACGAGTTCAGGGAGGGCGTTGGAAACGCCGCCGGCGCCGACATCGTGGATGAACGAAATGGGGTTGTCGTCGCCGAGGGCCCAGCAGCGGTCGATCACTTCCTGGCAGCGGCGCTCCATCTCGGCGTTGTCGCGTTGGACGCTGGCGAAATCGAGGTCCTCGTTGCCGTGACCGCTGGCCATCGAGCTGGCGGCGCCGCCCCCGAGGCCGATCAGCATGGTGGGCCCGCCGAGGACGATGAGTTGGTCGCCGGGGTTGATCGCGCCTTTTTTGACGTGCTCGGCTTTGATATTACCGAGACCGCCGGCGAGCATAATGGGCTTGTGGTAGCCGCGGATTTCTTTGGTCGGGGAGGCTGATGAAGCGCGGGCAAGCTCGCTGCCGACGGCGGCAGGCACGGCTTGTTCGAAGGTGCGGAAGTAGCCGTTGATGGCAGGGCGGCCGAATTCGTTGTTGAAGGCGGCTCCGCCGAGCGGGCCCTCAAGCATAATATCGAGGGCGGAGACGATGCGGTGGGGTTTACCGTTTTCCTTTTCCCACGGTTGGATGGCACCGGGCAGGCGGAGGTTGGAGACGGTGAAGCCGACGAGGCCGGCTTTCGGTTTTGACCCGCGGCCCGTCGCTCCTTCGTCGCGGATCTCGCCGCCGGAGCCGGTGGCAGCGCCGGGGAAGGGCGAGATGGCGGTGGGGTGATTGTGGGTTTCGACCTTGCAGAGAATGTGAATCTCCTCGTCGTGCGCTGCGTATTCCTGGGTGCGCGGGTCGACGTAGAAGCGCCCGCCGCGCGTGCCGGCGAGGACGGCGGCGTTGTCCTTGTAGGCGGAGAGGATGCCTGCGCTGTGCAGCGTGTAGGTGTTCTTGATCATCTGGAACAGCGAGTGGTCGCGCGTGGCGCCGTCGATGTCCCACGTGGCGTTGAAAATTTTGTGGCGGCAGTGTTCGGAGTTGGCCTGCGCGAACATCATCAACTCGATGTCATGGGGGTCGCGGCCGAGGGTGGTGAAGGCCGCGACGAGGTAGTCGATCTCGTCGTCGGCGAGAGCGAGGCCGAGGGAGGTGTTGGCGGCGACGAGCGCGGCGCGGCCGGCGGTGAGGACGGGCACGCTCTGCATCGCACGTGGCTGTTCGTGGCGGAAGAGTGCGGCGCAGGCTTCGAGATCACCGAAGACGACCTGCGTCATGCGGTCGCTCAGCTTTGCGGTGAGTTGAGGGTGGAAGGTTGAGTGTTGAGTGCTCGGAACGGCTGAGCCGAGATCGATGGTGTAAGCGACGACGCGTTCGATGCGTTGGACAGACGTGAGCCCGCAGATGTGGGCGATATCGGTGGCCTTCGAGGACCAAGGCGAAATCGTGCCGGGGCGGGGGGCGACGAATTGCACGAGTCCAGTGACGGGTGTCGCGGCGCGGCGCGGGCCGTAGGTGAGGAGTTTTTCAAGGACGCGTTGTTGGTCGGCGGAGAGTGCGGCGGAGAGTTCGGCGACGTGTACGAAGTCGGCGCTCACGGCGCGGGCGGGGAGGCCGGTGGCGACCAAGTCGTCGAGAAGTTTTTGGATCCGGAAAGGAGAGAGGGCGGGTGAGCCGGGGAGAATCAGCATGGTCAAGAAAGGGCGATGGTTTCCAACATCCACGGGGCGTCAAGGAAGGGGAAGCTCCATAAGACGCGACGGACGGAGAAAGCCATTGACGATTCACCGCGTGTCCCCGAGATGGGTTCTTTTATTGCTGAATGCCGACTGAATCCCACCAGCGTATTGCGACCATGAGTGTTCGTCCCCGGAGGACTCGGTCATGAGCGAACACATCGGCCATGAATGTGGCATCGCGCTCGTGCGGATGCTGAAGCCGCTGGCCTACTACGCCGAGAAATACCACTCGCCGCTGTGGGGGTTTGAAAAACTTTTTCTGTTGATGGAGAAGCAGCACAATCGCGGGCAGGACGGCGCCGGGGTGGCGTGCGTGAAACTGGATATGCCGGCGGGCGAGCCCTACATGTTTCGGGAGCGCAACATCACGCCGAACCCGCTCGACAAGGTGTTTGGCGCGCTGCTGGAGCAATACCGTGAGCTGACGGCGAAGGGGCAGGTGCATCCCGAATTTCCGGACACCGTGAAGCGGCACTTTGACTTTGGCGGTGAACTGTTGCTCGGCCACCTGCGCTACGGCACCAGCGGCGGCTATGGCGTGAGCGCGTGTCATCCGTATTTCCGGCGGAGTTCGTGGCCGACGCGCAATCTGGCGCTGTGCGGGAACTTCAACATGACGAATACGCGGGAGCTGAACGCCAGCCTCATCGCGATCGGGCAACATCCCATTTTTGCATCGGACACGCAGGCGGTGCTGGAGAAAATTGGGTTCTTCCTCGATGAAGAACACGAAGACATCTATCGCTATCTGCGCACGCGCGAGATGGGTGGTGCGGAACTTTCGCGGCGTATTGGCGAGGATCTCGATGTGGCCCGCGTGCTGACGCGGGCCTCGCAAATGTGGGACGGCGGATACGCGATTGCCGGATTGATCGGTAATGGCGACGCGTTTGTAGCGCGCGATCCATCGGGCATCCGGCCGGCTTTTTATATTCAGAACGAGGAAGTGGTGGCGTTCGCCTCAGAGCGGGCGCCGCTGATGACGGTGTTTGATGTGGCGGTCGAGGACGTCAAGGAAGTCGAGCCGGGCCATGTGGTGGTACTGAAGAAACGCGGCACGGTGCAGTCCGTGCAGTTTACGGCACCGCTGCCGAAAACGGCATGTTCGTTTGAGCGGATTTATTTTTCCCGCGGCAACGACTTGGATATTTATCGTGAACGTCAGGCCCTGGGTGGCGGACTCGCGGACCAGGTCATCACCGCGATCGGACACGACTGGGCGAACACAGTGTTCAGTTTTATACCTAATACTGCGGAAGTGGCCTACTACGGCCTGATGTCGACGTTGCGCGCCAAGCGCCGCGACGAAGTTAAAGCCGCGATTCTGAAAGCGTCCGCCGCTGGGGAACTCACCGAGGCGGTGCTCGACGATCTCATTTTGCGCAATTGGCCGCGCGGCGAGAAAGTCGTGAGCAAAGACATCAAATTGCGGACATTTCTCGGACAGGAAAGTCTGCGGAACCAGCTGGCGAGCCACGTCTACGACATCACCTACGGCTCGGTGAAGCCGGGGGACAACTTGGTCTGCGTGGATGATTCGATTGTGCGCGGGACGACGCTGCGAAAATCGATTTTGCGGATTCTTGCGCGGTTGCAGCCGAAGAAGATCATTATCATTTCGACGGCGCCGCAGGTCCGTTATCCCGATTGCTACGGCATCGACATGTCGGAGCTGGGGAAATTTATCGCGTTTGAAGCGGCCATTGAGTTGCTGCGTGAGCGTGGGCAGTTGGCGTTGCTGGATGATGTTTACAAGGCGTGTCTCGATGAGGTCGCGCACGGCGGCTCCGTGAATCACGTGCGGCGGATCTACGAACCGTTTTCGCCCGCAGAGATTTCAGCGAAGATCGTCGAGCGGGTGCGGCCCAAGGGCATTGAGTGGCAAGGGGAGATCGAGATCATCTTTCAGACGATCGAGAATCTGCATGCGGCGGTGCCCCAGCACTCGGGTGACTGGTATTTCACGGGGAAATATCCGACGCCGGGCGGGTACCGCGTGGTGAACCAGGCGTTTTTGAACTATCACGAAAAGGCCGACGGGCGGGCTTACTAAACTATGGCGCTCAGCTACGAATCATCCGGGGTCCGTTACGATCAGCTCGATGCGTTTAAGCGCGCGTGCCAGCAGGCCGCGCGCACCACGGCGGGAGTGCTCGCGGGCCACGGTTATAGCGAACCCGCGACGACGCGGGGTGAGAGCGCCTATCTGATTGAGGCGGCGGATCATTTTCTCGCGCACGTCGAGGAAGGGCTCGGCACGAAGAACCTCGTGGCGGATGCGGTGTATGCGGCGACGGGCACGTGCTTCTATCGCGAAATCTCCATCGATACTGTCGCGACGATGGTGAACGATTTGGTGACCTGCGGGGCGTTGCCCATCTCGGTGGCCATGCACGCGGCGGTCGGCGATTCGAGCTGGTTTGCGGACGAGACGCGCACGAATGCGCTGGTGGCGGGTTTCGCCGAAGGCTGCCGCGAGGCTGGGGCGGTGTGGGGCGGGGGCGAGACGCCGACGCTCGGTGGGATTGTGGAGCCCGAAGCCATTGTGCTGGCCGGTTCCGCGATCGGAAAAATTTTCCCGAAAAACCTGCGCATCACCGGTGACGTGCGGGACGGCGATCAGATTATTTTCCTCGCGAGTTCGGGCGTGCAGACCAACGGCCTTTCGCTGTGTCGGAAGGTTGCGGCGCAGTTGCCGCAGGGTTATCAGACGCCGATCGGTCACGGTGATCTCCGCACGTTTGGTGAAGCGCTCTTGGCGCCGTCAGTGATTTACGTGGCGTTTGTGCGGGAGTGTCAGCGGCGCGGACTGAAGCTCAATTACGTCGCGCATGTGACCGGTCACGGTTGGCGGAAGCTCATGCGGCTCGACGAGCCGTTTGTTTATGAGATCACGGACCCGCGGCCGGCTCCGGCGTTGTTTCAATTTCTCCAGGAAGCCGGGCCGATTGAGCAACGGGAAATGTATGCGACGTTCAACCAAGGCGTCGGCTTCGCGGCGTATGTCGCGCCGGAAAACGTGGTCGCCGTCTTGGCGGCCGCGAAGGACACGGGCTACGATGCATGGCTGGCTGGGAACGTGCAGAAGGACGGCACGCGCAAGGCGGTCACGGTGCCTTCGCTCGGCCTCACGTTTGGCGGCGAAACGCTCCAGGTGCGGTGAGCGCCGGCGGGCAAGCTGCTTGAAGAAATCGCCGGCGGCGGCGGATGAGCAGAGGGCCGTGGCCTCTCTCGGTGTGCGGCGAGGGGAGCACGAGCGCTCGTCGCTGGGTGATCCGGCGGTGATGCCGTGGTTTTTTTTGGGGGGGGCACGATGTGACGTGCGGGGCGTCGTCGTCGTGGTCTTTTCCGCAGAGGGTGCAGGCGAGGTGGGTGAGGTGCAGGGGATGAGAGCGGACGGGTTAGTTGCGAAACTCACGAACTATAGGACAAGAAGGCGGACGGGTGGGGGCGGAGGGCGGCGGAAGAAGGGGAGTTTTTTATCGGGTGCACGTCGTCGCTTTGAAGAGGGCGCTTGGGAAAGCGCTTTTCCGTCGGAGCGGTGCGACCATGGTCTTATGTTGGGACGAGGGGCGGTCGCGCGTTGACGGAGCGGGGATGCGCCATGCAGTGTGCAGGAAATTTTACCTCATGTTGCCGATCGTCCAGATTTCGCTCGACCTCACAAATCTCGAAGAAGCGTTGGTTACGGCCGCGCTCGCCAGGCGCGCAGGCGTGGACTGGTTGGAGGCGGGGACGCCGCTGATTTTGGCGGAAGGACTGCACGGAGTGCGGGCGTTGCGCGAGCGGTTTCCCGGCGTGCCGATCGTGGCGGATTTGAAGACGATGGACGGCGGTTATCTCGAGGCCGAGATGATGGCGAAGGCGGGTGCGACGCATGTCGTCGTGATGGCGCGGGCGCACGAGGAAACGTTGAAGTGCGTCGTGAAGGCGGGGCGCGATTACGGAATCAAGGTGATGGGCGACAATCTGGGCTGTCCGGACATGGTGGCGGGGGCGAAGCTGATCGAGGACTTCGGCTGCGATTTTGTGATTCACCATATCGGCTACGATGAACGGCGGGGCATTGCGGCGGCGGGGCGGCGGATGCCGAGTCCGCTGGATCTCTTGCGCGAGATCGTGGCGGCGGTGAACGTGCCGGTGCAGGCGGTGGGCGGACTCACGTTGGAACAGGCGGTGCGTGCGCCGGAGTTTGGTGCGCCGCTCGTCGTGATTGGTGCGCCGCTCGCCGTGGACTCCGATTCGTTCCGCACGGCGGACGGCAATCTCGAGGGCACGCTGCGGATCATCTGTGACCGGGTGCATGGGTATGGCGATGTGCCGGTGGGGCGCGGCCGCACTGGGCGTTGAGGGCGTGCTATGTGGTGAGGGAATCGTGCGTTATATTTTCCAATGAAAAGTCCTGCTGTTGTTAATTTTTCGTCCGCGCCGCACAGCGTGGAGATACGTGAATTTGCCCGTCCCGAGCCGGGCCCTGACGATGTGATCCTCGCGGTCGAGGCCGTCGGCGTGTGTGGGAGCGACCTGCACCAGTGGACGGCGTCGCACAGTTGGAAGGTCAACTATCCGGTCGTGCTCGGCCATGAATTTGGCGGGCGTATCGCGGCGCTGGGTACGGGTGTGAAAACGTGGAGCGAGGGCGATCTGGTCGTCAGCGAGACGGCGGCGGTGATCGACGTGAACAATCCGCTGAGCCGCGCCGGGCTCTACAATCTTGATCCGACGCGCAAGGGCTTTGGCTACGGTGTCGACGGTGCGATGACGCGCTTTGTGCGAGTGCCGGCGCGTTGCCTGCACCGTGTACCGGCGGGTTTGGCGATCGAGCACGCGGCGCTGACCGAGCCCTGCTGTGTGGCGTATAATGCCGTCATCAATAACGCGAAGATCCGGCCGGGTGACCGCGTGATCGTGCTTGGGCCGGGGCCAATCGGGATTTTGTGTGCGGCGATGGCGCGGCTCGCGGGCGCGGAAGTCGCGCTGGTGGGACTTGAGCGCGACAAGGCGCGGCTCGATGTGGCGAAGGTCTATGGTTGTCAGACGATCATCGGGGATGCGACGGCGTGGGCGTTGGCGCGCGACGGGCTCGGTGTGGATGGGGTGATCGACGCGGCGGGATCGTCGGCGGCGTTGAAGATCGCGCTCGAACTCGTGCGACCGGTGGGGTGGATCAGCAAGGTGGGTTGGGGCCCGCAGCCGTTGAATTTTTCGCTCGATCCGCTCGTGCAGAAAAACATCACGCTGCAAGGCAGCTTCAGCCACAACTGGCCGATTTGGGAGCGCGTGCTCGCGTTGCTGGCGTCGGGTCAGCTCGACGTGCGGCCGGTGCTCGGAGGCGTGTGGGCGTTGGAAAATTGGCACGAAGCATTCGAGAAGATGCATTCGGGGGAGATTGTGAAGGCTGTGTTGAAACCGGTGTGAGCGGGCCCACTCGCTTACGCTCGCGGCTACTTTTAGAAAATGAGACTCAGAAATAAAGTGATCATCGTCACGGGCGGTACCTCCGGGATTGGGCAAGCGATTGCGGAGCGCGCGGTGGCGGAGGGGGCGCGGGTGCTGGTGCATGGGATCGAGCGCGCGGATGGTGAGGCGGTCGTGGGAAAATTGGGTGCGGCGGCGGCGCTGCATTTGGATGACTTGCTCGATCCGGCGAGTCCCGCGCGGATGGTGGCGGCGGCGCTGGCCGCGTTTGGGCGCATCGACGCGGTGGTGAACAACGCGGCCATTGTGGCGCGCAGCAACTTGGCGACGACGAGCGCGGCAAATTTCGACCGCATGATGGCGGTAAACGTGCGGGCGCCGCTGCTGTTGATTCA
>CANIJN010000154.1 GCA_947467625.1 Opitutia bacterium
TCCTCCATTTCCCTCTTCGCCGACAAACTCACGAACAACGTCGCCTTCGGCCAAGCCTTCCCGTCCTCGTGGTGGCAATCGGTGAACTCGATCTGGGTTATCCTCCTCGCCCCCATTTTCGCCTACCTCTGGATCATCCTCGGCCACAAACAACCGTCGAGCCCGCTGAAGTTCATGCTCGGCCTCCTCTTCGTGAGCCTCTCGTTTGTGCTGATGGTTCCCGCCTCGAAACTCACCGCCGACGGTAAGGTCGGCCCCCTGTGGCTGGTCGGCCTTTTCTTCCTCCAGACCATCGGCGAAATGCTCCTCAGCCCCGTCGGCCTCTCGACGATGACGAAGCTCGCCCCCCAACGCCTCCTCGGCCTCGTGATGGGCATTTGGTTCCTCGCCGCCGCCCTCGGCAACAAACTCGCGGGCGTCCTCGCCGGCCACTTCGAGTCCACCAACGCCGACGACCTCGCGAACTTTTTCCTGAAGCAAGCCATCTGGGGCGGCGTCGCGACGCTCGCTCTCCTCGCCCTCGTCCCTTGGGTCAAAAAACTCATGGGCGGCGTGCGGTGAAGGATTGCCGCATCCGTGATGGGGCGCTGGCCGTTTTTCATCGCTTGATTGATTATCCGTTGGCTGCGATCAGCGGCCACCACCCCTTATTCCAGAGGCGATGAGCCGGAGGGGATTTCATAGTTTCGCCCCTTGGAGAAACTCATTAGCGGTCAAAAATCTGCGCTGGTGGCGTTCCCCGACTCGCTCTTGCGCCCTCACGACGCTCCCCCCGCGTTGACCCGCCCGCCCGCCGCCCCACGCTCGCGGCCATGCACTGGACGCTTCTGTTCCTCGCCGCCGCCCTCGAAATCGTCTGGGCCGCCGGCCTGAAATTCACCGATGGCTTCACGCGGCTCTGGCCGAGCCTCGGCGTCGGCGCTGCGATGGCCGCGAGTATGACGCTGCTCGCCTTCGCCGCCCGCGGACTTCCCATCGGTACCGCCTACGCCGTGTGGACCGGCATCGGCGCCGTCGGCACCGCCATCGCCGGCATTTTTCTCTTCAACGAAAGCGCCGCCCCCGCCCGCCTCGCCTGCATCGCTCTCATCATCACCGGCGTAATCGGCCTAAAATTTCTCGGCAAATAACTCCGCCGATCACCGCCCACGTAAGGTTTTTGTAGCCACGCCGCCCCGCTGAATTCAACCTGCAGTTTTTCATGCGTCTCCTGTTCGCCTGCCTCGCCCTCACCGCTCTCGCTGCCCGCTCCGCTGACTCCAACGCCGACCCCGCACTCGCCGCCCGTATCGCCCGCGTCGAGTCCGGCCTTCTTCCGCCGGCCCGACTCACGGGCGCTCCCTCCGAACCTTGGACCATCGCCCGGCGCCTCGTCGTTCATCGTGTTCCAGGCGTCAGTGTTGCCGTCATCGCCGACGGAAAAATCTCTTGGGCCCGCGCCTACGGCGTCGCCCGCTCCGGCGATTCTGCACTCGTCACCCCCGACACGCTTTTCCAAGCCGCCGCCATCAGCAAAGCCGTCGCCGCCGTCGGCCTCCTCTCCCTCGTCGATTCCGGCCAGCTCACCCTCGACGCCAACGTCAACACCACCCTCAAATCCTGGAAAATTCCTCCCACTTCCCTTCCTCCCGCTGCGTCCTCGCCCAGCGTCGCCGCCGAACCCGTCACACTCCGTCGCCTCCTCAGCCACACCGCCGGCCTCAGCGTCGCCCATTTCGATGGCTACGCCCCCGACTCCCCTCGCCCCTCACTCCTCCAAATTCTCGACGGCACCGCCCCCGCCACTTCCAGCCCGATCCGCCTCGATCTTCCGCCCGGCTCCAATTGGCGCTACTCGGGCGGCGGCTACACGGTCGCTCAACAGCTCGCCGTCGATGTATCCGGAGAAACCTTTCACTCACTCCTGCGCACTCGCGTCCTCGCCCCGGCCGGCATGACCACCTCCACGTTTGAGCAACCCCTCCCCGCCATCCTCGCTCCTCTCGCCGCCGCCGGCCACCGCGCCGACGGCTCGCTCGTCCCCGGCCGTGCTCACGTCTATCCCGAGCAGGCCGCCGCCGGTCTCTGGACCACTCCCAGCGACCTTGCCCGCTTCGCACTCACCCTCCGCGCCGCGCTCGACGGCCAGCCTTCCTTTCTCACGCGCGCCACTGCCACCGCGATGATCACCCCGCCGCTCGCCGACTCCCACTACGGCCTCGGCCTCGGCGTCCAGGGCACCGGCGACGCTCTCCAACTCGCTCACTCCGGCTCCAACGAGGGGTTTCGCTGCTCCTTCGTCTTTTATCCCCGCACCGGCCGCGGCGCCATCGTCATGACCAACTCCGACACCGGCGGCGCAGTCATCCCAGAAATCCTCCGCGCCATCGCTCGAGAGTACGACTGGCCCGACTACCGCGTCATCGAAAAGACCGCGATCCCCCTCACCGTCTCCGCCGTCCAAGCTTTTTCTGGACGCTACGAACGCGAAAACGTCCCCGTCCTCGTCTTCCGCCTCAACGACCATTTCTACATCCGGATCGGCGACCGTCCGCGCTTCGAAATTTTTCCGCAATCCGACCACGAATTCTTCACCTTGGATTCACCCGACATCTGGTCCTTCGAACGCACGCCCGTCGGTGCCGTCACCCACATCATCCTGCGCTCATCACCGCCCCAACTCTACCGCCGCCTCAGCGCTCCCTCCTCCCCCGTCCGCGCCACCCCCCGCCCCTGATCGGCATCCATCCGCAGTCACGACCTTGGTCCTTCCTCACACCCTCCCCTCCCGACTTCCACCCATGCTCATCCCTCGCCTTCTCCCCCTCTCCCGCTCCCTCCTTCTCTCCCTCTCCGTTTCCCTCTCCGTTTCCCTCTCCGTAGTCACGGCCTCCGCCGCTGACCCAGTTCCCAAAATCACCGCCGCGAGCCTGCAAGCCCGTACCGCCATGCTCGCCTCCGACGAATTCGAGGGGCGCGCCCCTGCCTCCGCGGGCGAAGAAAAAACGGTCGCGTACCTCGAGCGCGAATTCCGCGCCCTCGGACTCAAGCCCGGCAACCCTGACGGCACGTATATCCAAAAAGTCCCCATGGTGGGCATTACCTCGAAAACTAAATCCACTTTCACGGCCGGTGACAGCGAAGTCTCGTTCACGCCGATCACCGAATACACCGCGTCCTCCCGCCGTCTGGTGCCGCAAATCGAAGTCAAGGACACCGACATCGTCTTCGTCGGCTACGGCATTGTCGCACCGGAGTATGGCTGGGACGACTACAAAGGCCTCGATGTCCGCGGCAAGACCGTCCTCATGCTCGTCAACGACGCGCCCGTGGTCGACCCCGCCACCGGCAAACTCGATCCCTCCTTCTTCAAGGGCAACGCCATGACCTACTACGGTCGCTGGACCTACAAATATGAAATCGCCTCCGCCAAAGGCGCCGCCGCGTGCCTCATCATTCACGAAACCGGACCTGCCGGCTATCCGTTCGCCGTCCTCGGTGGCGGCTGGGGCACCGAAAGCTTCGATCTCATCAGCCCCGATAAAAACGAAGGCCGCGTCGCCATCGAGGGCTGGGTCACCCACACCGCCCTCGAGCGTCTCCTCACCGCTGCCGGCGCCCCCAACTACCCGGCCCTGAAAGCCGCCGCCGCGAAACGTGATTTCAAACCCATCCCGCTCGCCGCCCACGCGTCCTTCTCCGTCACCAACACCACCCGCGAAGTCGCCTCGAAAAACGTCATCGCGAAACTCGACGGCTCCGCCCCCCTGCTGCGCGACGACTACATCGTCTACACCGCCCACTGGGACCACCTCGGCCGCAATGCTAAGCTCACCGGCGACCAGATCTTCAACGGTGCCGCCGACAATGCCATCGGCACGGCCGTACTCCTCGAAATCGCCCAGGGTTTCGCCTCGCTCCCCGCCGCCGCGCGTCCGCAACGCAGCCTCCTTTTCCTCGCCGTCACCGCCGAAGAAAAAGGCCTCCTCGGTGCCCGCTACTACGCGACCCATCCCCTCTACCCTCTCAAAAAGACTCTCGCCAATATCAACATCGACGGCGCCCAGACCAAGGGCGTCTCCCGCGACATCGAGGTCATCGGCTACGGCAACTCCACCCTCGACGATCTCGCCGCCGCGATCCTCCAAAAAACCAACCGCATCCTTGTTCCCGATACGGAACCGCAGAAAGGTTATTTCTACCGCAGCGACCACTTCGAATTCGCGAAGGAAGGGGTCCCGGCATTCTACACCCACTCCGGCAAAGACATCATCGGCCCACTCGCCGGCTACGGTAAGAAACGCTCCGACGAATACACGACCGAGGACTACCATAAAGTCAGCGACGAGATTAAGCCGTGGTGGGATTTCGAAGGCGCCGCCACCGACACCCGTCTCTTCTTCGAACTCGGCCGCGAGGTCGCCAACACGTCAAAATGGCCCGAGTGGAAGTCCGGCACCGAATTCAAAGCCAAGCGCGAAGCGATGCTGCGGTGACCCCAACGCCGCCCGCGCGAAGTCCTCACCGCACCTCCGCCGACTTCTTTCGTCCCTCCTGCTGTGCCTGCCGGTCCAGCAACTCCGGCAAACGGTTGCCCATCGCCAGTCCTTCGACGAAGGCTCGGCGCACGGCGAAATCCGGCGCGAACAGCCGGCTCATCAACTGTTTTTGAAACGCGTCCGATGCCGTGAAAGCCCCCGCCTCCACCTGCATCGCAATCTTTCTCGCCCCATCGTCCAACGCGAGCCGCTCGGCCAGACTTTGCGCAAAACCCCGCCCGTGCCCGAGCGCGTCTGCGCCAGATCACGCGCCTTCGCCGCCCACGCCACCGCGATCCCTTCAGCAAACACCGAGGCATCCCCCGCCAGCAACGCCGCAAATTCCCGCGGCACAAATTGCTCCTTAAAAATCCCCATCACCCGCTGCGTCCAGCCGGGAAATGTCTTGAACCTCGCCGGTTCCGCCGCGACTTGCAACGCCTCGGCCACGCGGTCGAGCAGCCGGTCGGGCGAAAATTCCGGCAGCGGTTCGGGAGCGGTGCGGACCACGAGGGGACGATCCAATTTCCGCCGTAGAATTCAACGTTGAAGAGGGCCCGCTCCCCCGCACCCAGCGCCTCTCTGGCGGGGTCTCTTCTGCGTCCACCGGCCACGCGCGGGCGCTGCCCTCACGGAGTGATCGCGATCTCCTCCGCCGGCACCCACAGCTCCACAGCATCGCCATAGTTCACACCCGCTACCCACGGCGCGATGATCTCCAGCATCGTCGGCGGCTGAAAATGCGCCGCCTTCGTCTCCGGATGCGGCGTGTAGACCCATCCCACATACGTCACGCTACGATGCACCACGCGGCACCGTGAAAACGAAAAATCTTCCGGTGGATGCAGCTCCGTCCACCTCACCTGTCGATACGTGTGCATCGGTTTCGCCAGCGCGAAGGTCCACGGCGCGATCTCCACATTCAGTGTCCCTTCGAAAAAGGGAGCCAGGTCGAATCCCCGCTCCGCGAAGAACGGCCGCTGCATCCGCAACGTTCCTTCCGGATACCGCCGGTCGTCCCCTGTTCCCGAAGCCACGCGGTGCCCTTGGCACACCACGCCCGAAACGCGCTGCCAGTGTTCGCTCATTCAGCACTCATGCGTCCAAACTCCCGCCGCCGCAAGCGCCCGCCGCGCCGGGCCCGTCGCGTGCTTGCACGCCTTTCCAGATCGCTTCCTATGTGCTCATGCGCCGCCTCCTCCTCTTGGTCTCCGCCCTCGCCACCGCCCTGCTCGTTACCCCGACCGGTTGCGCGAAAAAAGACGCCTCTTCCTCCACGTCCGTCTCCACCGCCGCTGCTCCTGCCCCGCTCGCCGCCGCGAATACCGGCAAGAAAATCCTCAACTACGGCAACGGCGCCGAACCCCAAGACCTCGATTTCCAGATCGTCACCGGCGTCCCCGAACACCGCCTCGCTCTCACCTTCTTCGAAGGCCTCGTCAGCGAAGACCCGCAACTCAACATCATCCCCGGCGTCGCCGAGCACTGGGACATTTCACCCGACGGCCTCCGCTACACTTTCCACCTCCGCGCCGATGCCCAGTGGTCCAACGGCGACCCCGTCACTGCCGACGATTTCGTCCAAAGCTACCAGCGCATGCTCACGCCCGCCCTCGGTGCCGAGTATTCCTACATGCTCTGGCACGTCGTCGGCGCCGAGGATTATAACAAAAGTAAGCTCACCGACTTCTCGAAAACCGGCTTCAAGGCCGTCGATCCGCGCACGCTCCAACTCACCCTTCGCCAAGCCACCCCGTTTCTCCTCCACGCGATGAACCACCACGCGTGGTATCCCCTGCACATCCCGACGTTGAAAAAATTCGGCGCCCTCGAACGTCGGAGCACCCCGTGGACCCGCCCGGAGAACTTCGTCGGCAACGGCCCCTACCTCCTCAAAGAATGGCGCGCCAACCAAAAGATCGTCGCCCTCCGCTCCCCTACTTACTGGGACCGCTCCGCCGTGAAAATCGACGAGATCCATTTCTTCCCCGTCGAACTCGCCGACACCGAGGAGCGGATGTTCCGCACTGGCCAGCTCCACATCACCTACGAAGTGCCTCTCACCAAACTCGCCGTCTACCAGCGCGAACAACCCGCCTCCGTCCGCGTCGATCCCTACAACGGCATTTACTACTACCGCTTTAACGTGAAACGAAAACCCTTCGACGACGTGCGCGTCCGCCGTGCCCTCGCCCTCTCCCTCGACCGTGAGACCCTCGTAAAAAAAGTCACGCTCGCCGGCGAACTGCCCGCCTACGATTTCACCCCGCCCGACCTCGCCGGCTATGTGAGCCAGCACGCTTTCAAGTCCGATCTCCCCGAGGCCAAGCGCCTCCTCGCCGCTGCCGGCTACCCCGACGGCAAAGACTTTCCCAGCGTTGAGCTCCTCTACAATACACTAGAAAAACACCGCACCATCGCGGAGGCACTCCAGCAGATGTGGCGCAAGAATCTCGGCATCGAGATCACCCTCTATAATCAAGAGTGGAAGGTCTACATCGACGCGCAGCACACAAAAAATTTCCAATTGCAGCGAGCCGGCTGGATCGCCGACTACATCGATCCGCACAGTTTTTTTGACATGTGGGAAACCGGCAACGGCAACAACGACACCCACTGGGGTAGCCCCGCGTATGATGGGCTCCTTCGCTCCGCGCTCGCAGCGAAGACCAACACCGCCCGTTACTCCATTTACCAGCAGATGGAAAAAATTCTCGTCGATGAAATGCCCGTGATGCCGATTTATTTCTACACCCGCGCCCGGCTCGTCAGCCCCAAAGTCAAAGGCTTCATCACGACGCCCCTCGACAATTGCCATTGGAAATTCGCCGACCTCGCGCCGTGAATCCTCGGAACGCGATTCCCCCCGGTCGCAGGGCCCAGCGGGAGGCGGTCGCGCTCCCGCCGATCGCCCGCCGCTCCGCCATCCCCCGCGTTCTTCACCACCCGCGTCCTCGTCTCAAACTTACCCTTGCCATCCCGCAGCGTCGCCCCCGCCATTCCTTGCGTCCTCCGTCATTGGTTATGCCCACTCTCAGCACTTAGCTCTCCGCTCTAGGCCCTCTGCATTCCGCCCGCCGCCTCATGCTCCGTTTCATCACGTCGCGCTTCCTCCAGTCCCTGCTCGCGCTCTTTCTCGTTATCACCGCGACATTTTTCATGGTGCGCTTCGTCCCCGGCGGGCCGTTCACCGCGGAAAAAGCCGTGACGCCCGAGATCCTCCGCAATCTCGAAGCCCACTACGGTCTCGATAAACCGCTCGGGCACCAATACCTCGACTACCTCGGCAGTCTCGCCCGCGGCGACCTCGGCCCGTCATTCAAATACCCGAACCGCACCGTCAACGAGATCATCTTCGACAAGGTCCCCGTCTCCGCCGAACTCGGCTCCATCTCGCTCGCCGTCGCCCTCGTCCTCGGCATCGGCCTCGGCACGCTCGCCGCCATCCGCCGCAACACGTGGGTCGACTACATCGCGTCCTCCTTCGGCATGATCGGCATCTCCATCCCCACCTTCGTCGTCGGCCCGCTCCTCGTACTCGCATTGGCGATTCACTTGGGCTGGTTCAACGCCTCCGGCTGGTATGGCCCCGCCGATCGCGTCCTCCCCGCCCTCGTCCTCGGCATCGCTTACGCCGCACCGATCTCCCGCCTCACGCGGGGCGGTTTGCTCGAAGTGCTCAATCAGGACTTCATCCGCACCGCCCGCGCCAAGGGCGCCTCCGAATTCCGCGTCGTCACCCGCCATGCCCTGCGCGGTGGGCTGCTCCCCGTCGTCTCCTTCCTCGGCCCCGCCGTCGCCGGCATCCTCACCGGCTCCTTCGTCATCGAAACGATTTTCCAAATCCCCGGCATCGGCCGTGAATTCGTCAACAGCGCCTTCAACCGAGACTATACCCTCGTACTCGGAACCGTGATACTCTACGCCGTCCTCATTATGGCCCTCAACCTCGCCGTCGACATCGCCCAGGCTTGGATGAACCCCAAAGTCCGCCTCGAATCCTGAGTCCGCCATGACGTCCTTCACCAGCCCCGCGCCCGTTGCCCCGCGGCCCGCCCCCGTCGACGAACCCGTCGAACAGGGCAACTCCCTCTGGCACGACGCTTGGCTCCGCCTCCGCAAAAACAAACTCGCCACCTTCGGACTCGCGTCCCTCGCCGTCATCGCCTTCGCCTGCCTCCTCGGCCCGCTCCTTTCCCCGTACGGCTACGAAGCACAAAACCTCGATCTCGGCGCGTCGGCCCCCAGTGGCGCGCATTGGCTCGGCACCGACACCCTCGGCCGCGATCTCCTCGTCCGCCTTCTTTTCGGCGGTCGCATCTCGCTCGCCGTCGGTCTCGCCGCCACCTTTGTCGCCCTGACCATCGGCGTCGTCTACGGCGCCGTCGCTGGATTCTTCGGCGGTAAGCTCGACGCTTTGATGATGCGCTCCGTCGACATCATGTATTCGATGCCTTTCCCCATTTTCGTCATTCTCCTGATGGTGCTCTTCGGGCGGAATATCATTCTTCTCTTCGTCGCCATCGGCGCGGTCGAGTGGCTGACCATGGCCCGCATCGTCCGCAGCCAGGTCATGTCGATCAAGAAAATGGAGTTCATCGAAGCCGCCCGCTCCCTCGGCCTCGGCCGACGCCGCATCATCTTTCGTCACATTCTCCCCAACATGCTCGGCCCAATCATCGTCTACACGACGCTCACGATTCCGGGCGTTATGTTACTCGAGGCCTTTCTCAGTTTTCTCGGCCTCGGCGTGCAACCACCCATGAGTTCTTGGGGCGTGCTGATCAAAGACGGTGCGGAAAAAATGGAAGAATTCCCGTGGCTCCTCGTTTTCCCCGGCACGGTTTTCTCACTCACGCTCTTCTCGCTCAACTTCCTCGGCGACGGTCTCCGCGACGCCCTCGACGTCAGGTCCTCGAAAGATTGAGGTGGAACGGTGGGCGCCCGCTGCGTTCTATCACCGGCCGATGATCCGCCGTTTCCGCCCCTATATCCGTTATCTGCAACCCCACCGCGGCCTGCTCGGTCTCGCCATTCTCTGCGGCATCATCGCCGGTGTGGCGTCCGGAGCCGGCCTGCCCCTGATGATCGACCGGGTGTTTCCCGTGATTTTCTCCGGGAGCGCCACCGTCCTTTCCGGGTGGCAGCTTGCCGGGGTCATGCTGTGGATCCCGTCCGTGTTTCTCCTGCGTGGCGTCGCGGGCTACCTCAACACCTATTTCATCCAACTCGTCGGCACGCGCGTGCTGGAAAACATCCGCCTGGATTTCTTCCGTAAACTCCAAGTGCTCCCACTCTCGTTCTTCCAAAAAAACTCCTCCGGCGATCTCCTCTCCCGCGGGCTCGCCGATGCCAACCAACTCCAGGTCACCCTCACCACCGTCGCCAACGAGATCATCCGCAGCCCCGCCACGCTGATCGGCGCAATCAGCGTCATCATTTGGAAAGCCTACCAAATTGAAGGCGTCGCCTTGGTCCTCGTCACGCTCGCGGTGGTTCCACTCTCCGTCTTGCCCATCCGCTACATCGGAAAAAAACTCATCAAGCGCGCCGGCCAGATCCAAGCCGAACTCGGTGGTGTTACCACGATCTTCAGCGAAAATCTCAGCGCAACCAAAGAGGTCCGCGCCTTCAGCCTCGAAGACCGCGAGGTCGCTCGCTTCGGCCGGGCCTCGCAAACTCTCATCCGCGCGCAGATGAAGTTCCTCAAATATGAGAAGGCGCTCACCCCACTCATCGAAATCGTCTCCGCCGTCGGTATTTCCTTCACGCTGCTTTACGCGTATAAGGTCCAGCTGGACCAAAAAACGTTCACCACCCTCCTCCTCGCCCTCTACGCCAGCTACGAGCCCATCAAAAAACTCGGCAGCCTGAACAACGAGCTCAAGCGCGGCCTGGGCGCCCTCGACCGTCTCGAAGAAATCCTCCAAGCCCCCGTCGCGATCATCGACTCGGCCGACGCCCTGCCGCTCGCCCGCGCCCACGGCGCGCTCGCCTTCACCGACGTCTCCTTCGCCTACGCCACGGACGAACCCGTCCTCCAAAAAATCTCCGTCCTGATCCCCGCCGGCACCGTCTGCGCACTTGTCGGCCCGAGCGGCGCCGGCAAGTCCACCTTCGCCAATCTCGTCCCACGCTTCTTCGATCCCGTTTCCGGTCGCGTCACCCTCGACGGCCACGATATCCGCGCGATCCGCCTCGCCGACCTCCGCCGCAATATCGCCGTCGTCTCCCAAGACCCCGTCCTTTTCAACGACACGATTTACCACAATCTCCTCATCGCGCGCCCCGAGGCCACGCGCTCCGAGATCGAGGCCGCCGCCGGCGCCGCCTACGCGCACGAGTTTATCCTCAGTTTTCCCGGAGGGTACGAAACCCTCGTCGGCGAACGCGGCGCACGTCTCTCGGGCGGACAAAAACAGCGCCTCGCCCTCGCCCGCGCCTTCCTCCGCAACGCCCCCATCCTCATCCTCGACGAGGCCACCAGCGCCCTCGACAGCGACAGCGAGGCCGCCATCCAGCTCGCGCTCAAGCAGCTCGTCGTCGGCAAAACCGTCCTGATCATCGCGCACCGTTTTTCCACGATCCGCGACGCCAAGACGATTATCGTTTTCGATCACGGCAACATCGTCGCGACCGGCCCACACCCGCACCTCTACGCCACAAATCCCCTCTACCGCTCCCTCTACGAACGCCAACAGGGCGCCACCTAATCCCTCCCCGTAGCGGCGAGCGCCAGCAAGCCGATCACGCCCCGTAGCGGCCGAGCGCCAGCAAGCCGTCCCTCCCCGTAGCGGCGAGCGCCAGCCAGCCGATCCCGCCCCGTAGCGGCCGAGCGCCAGCCAGCCGATCCCGCCCCGTAGCGGCCGAGCGCCAGCAAGCCGTCCTCATCCATCTGTGTTAATCCGTGTAATCCGTGCTTAACTCGTTTTCTGTTTCACCTCCGATGCCCGCCCTCCCGCCCGCCGACGCCCCGCGCGTCCTCATCATCCGCCGCCGCTACCTCGGCGACATCGTTTTGCTCGGCAGCGTCCTCCGCAACCTGCGTCTTCACTGGCCCGACGCACAGCTCACCGTTCTCACCGAAGCCGCCTACGCCGCCATCCTCGCACTCAACCCCGACGTCACGACGGCCAGCGCCTTTCCCCGCTCGGCCCTCGCATGGCCCCCGTTCCTCGCTGCCCTCCGCCGCGCCCGCTTCACGCACGTCCTCGACTTCGACAACACGGACAAGACCGCACTCCTCACCCGCTTCACCGGTGCCCTCCAGCGCGTCTGCTTCAACCGCGAATTAATTACCTTCCGCTACCGTTCGTTCTACACCCACTCCGCGAACGTCACCAACGCGTTCTACGACTCGCATCACATCACCGACACCTACCTCGAACTCCTCCGGCCTCTCGGCGTCCCCGTCGTCACTCGCGAAGTCCGCCTCGTCCCGCTCGCCGCCGACCTCGCCACGATTGCTCCGCTCCTCGGCCCCACACCCCAGACCCTCCCCCCCCGACACCAGACCGCAGCCCCCCGACCCCGTCGAATTTTGCTCCATCCCGGCAGTCGCAGCACCCACCGCATCTGGCCCGCCGCCCGCTTCGCCGCCGTCTGCGACCGTCTCCAAGACGAACTCAACGCCCAAGTCTTCGTCGTCGCCGGCCCTGCGGAACAGGCACTCGTCCAAGAAATCCGCGTACACGCCAAGACCCACCTCGTGGCCCTCGACCGCGCACTCACCGTCGGCCAATTCGCCGCGCTCCTCGCGCAATTCGATCTCTTCCTCTGCCACGACAGCGGCCCCATGCACGTCGCCGCCGCGGTCGGCACACCCGTCGTCGCACTCTTCAGCTCGCAGAACGCCACCATCTGGCGCCCCCTCGGCGAGCGCCACACCGTCCTCCAAACCTCGCTCCCGTGCGCCTGCTTCCCCGCCGCCCAACTTCCCGGGCCGTGCACCCCCGGCGACTCCTACCAGAGCTACTGCGTCCGCCAACTCACGACCGACCAAGTTTACGCCGCCACCTGCGCCGCACTGCGCACCGTTGTCTAACTCCGAACGGAACGGCGGTTTCCTACCGCCGTCGAGGCGCGCCCGCCTACAGCCGGCTTCCACCCGCCCCAGTCCCTGCGCCCCCGCCTCAAATCTCCTCAGCTTCGTTCCGTGTATTCCGTGTGTTCCGTGGGCCGATCATCCGTGTCCATCCGTGGTTAAAAAATTCCGGTCTCTCACGACAGCGAACCCCAATCCTCACATCCGAAACGCAATAATCGTATTGGCCACGCCCACGATCTCCGCGAACCGCCCCGCCTTCGTCGCTTCGAAAATCGCCCGCGTCACTCCATCCGCGCGACTCCCAAAGTCGTGAAATGCGATCACTCCGCCTCGCTTCACAAAGGGCGCCCACGCTGCGATATCCGCCTTGCAGGCGTCATACGAATGGTCCCCGTCGATGAAAATAAAATCGACCTCACTCATCAACCCCTTGGTCCCGTGCGTCCCTCCCGCGCCCGGCGCCGCCAGCGTCTTCGCCGCCGCGAGTGAATCACTCACCACCGGCTCCGCCCGTTCCGCGAAATTCAACTCCGAGAAATTCCGCTGGAAAATCTCCAGCGTGCTCGCCTTCCCCAGCGACTGAAAGTGCCGGTGATACCACGCCGCATCCTCACCGCACGTCGAGAGCCCCTGAAAATTATCCACCGCGTAAATCTTCGCCGCGCCCTTCAATCCGCCCGCGATAAAACACGTCGACGCCCCCATCCACGAGCCCACTTCGATCACCGTCGCGCTAGCAGGCAAATCACTCGCGAGCTGAAACAGATAACCACGCTCCGGAAAACTCCCCATGTCGTCCGTCTTGAAGTGACGCGCAATCCGCAAAAATTCACCCCACTGCAAATCCGGCCGCCGCTTCCGTGCCCCGCGCAGAAACCGCCCGCATTTTTGCGCGAAACGAACATCCCGAACTAGGGGCCAGTGCTTAAACGCCATCTGGTGAGCGAACCCTCCGCCCCTTCTCGCGGGAAGCTTTTTCTTTGCCGCGACCCGCTCTCCCAAAAATCGCGTCCACCCCGAAAAAAGGAATTCCGCTTTGTGCGTTCCGTGTATTCCGTGTGTTCCGTGGGCACCTCCTCCGTCACTCTCAAAGTCACCGTCGCGATTCCCACCTATAATCGCGCCGATTTTCTGCGCCAAACCTTGACCGGTCTCGTCACCCAACAATTCCCGCGCGATCACTACGAAATTATCGTCCTCGACAACAATTCCACTGACCACACCCGCGCCGTCGTCGCCGAGTTCGCCTCCGCCCACCCCGCGCCCCGCTACCTCCTCGAAACTCAGCAGGGCCTGGACTACGCGCGGAACCGCGCCATCGCCGAAGCCCGGGGCGACATCATCGTCTTCGGCGACGATGATATCCTCGTCCCA
>CANIJN010000155.1 GCA_947467625.1 Opitutia bacterium
TACAGCGTCGGACTCTCCGGAAATCACCGCACCGCGAGTTTCCGCAAAGTCCCCCACACGACCGACGAGCGCGTCTACAAAGTTCTCCCGAGCTTCACCTTCGACTACACTCTGCCCGTCTCGAAAACCTTCGGCCTCGTCGTCACCGGTCAAAGCCAGAATCGCTTCATCGAAATGGAGTGGGTCCCGCGCGGCTTCAGCGCCACCGCCACCGGTGTCTCCGGCGCCTCGATCAGCCGGCCCTTCCTGCAATCCTTCCAGCTCAACAGCGTGCCGCGCGCTAATACCCGCATCGCCCTCGGCCTCAAAGCCGATTGGCGCGCCACGCCCAACGGCGTGCTCTCGCTCAACGTCGAGCGCAGCCGCTTCGTCTCCGACCGCTCCAACGCCTCGATCTCCCTCACGACCGGCACCAACGGCGTGCCCACTCCCGCCACCGGCGTGCCACTCACCTTCGGCGACGACTTCACGTCCGGTGCCACCGGCCGCGGCGCCATCACCATCGGCAACGGCGGCGCCGGCGTCCGCCAACAACTCGACACCGAAGCCGTCGGCCTGCGCTACCGCTTCGACAACGGCGACTGGCGCATCGTCGCCGCCCTCGGCCAATCGAGTTCTTCCGGCGGTTATCAAGACACGATCCACGGCCGCTTCCGTGCCCTCGTCATCGTCAACCGCGTCCCCGTCCGTGTGAATTTCGCGAAGATCGACGACGTCCGCCCACAGGCCATCCAAGTCTTCGACAACACCGAACGCCCCTTCGATCTCACCAATCTCGACAACTACCAGCTCAACTCCGCCACCTCCACCCCGCGCGTCATCCGCGATGGTCTCACCAACGGAAAACTGGACGTACGCAAAACCCTGCCGTCGCTTTCATTTCCCGCTGCGATCCAAGTCGGCGGACTCCGCCGTGTGCAGATCCGCGATGTCCGCCGCGAGAGCATCAACTGGAACTACAACGGCCCCGACGGAAATCCCGCTACCCCGGATTCCCCCGCGCTCTTCCGCAACACCGTCTATGTTAATCAGAGCGAAAACTTCGGTTTCCGAAACATGCCCTTCGTCTCCACGGCCAATGCCCTGCGCGCGTTTCAAGCCAATCCGACCCTCTTCGCCAAAACGCCGGCTCAGGTGACCGCCGAAGAACTGTTTCGCCTCAACAATTCCGAGTGGCTGCAAGAAGCCGTGAGCGCCGGCTACGTCCAAGGCGAATTCGGTCTCTTCCACAATCGCCTCAAAGTCCTCACTGGCGTCCGTTACGAAAAAACCGACGCCGACGGCCAGGGTATCCGCAACGACCCCAACGCCGTCTGGGCGCGCAATGCCGACGGCACGTTCGCCCGCACCTCCACCGGCGCCCGCATCCGCCGCACCGAAGCCGGCGTCGTCGGCTCGTTGCAGGAGCTGGCCGTCACCCGTCAAGAGCGCGGCATCCAAGCCTCGCGCACCTACGATGGCAGCTACCCGAGCGTACATCTCACCTATCAGATCAAAGAAAATTTCCTCGCCCGCGCCGCCTACGCCAAGACTTACGGCCGCCCCGATTTCTCCGCCATCGTTCCGAATACCACCGTCGACGAAACGGATTTCGGCAACGCCACACCCGACCCCTCGCAAATCCCCGGCCGCATCACCACGCGCAACACCGGCCTGCGTCCGTGGACCGGCGACAACTACGATCTCTCCCTCGAATACTACACGCCGCAGGGCGGCATTTTCAGCGCCGGCGTTTTCCGCAAAGAGATCCGCGACTTCTTCGGCGACGCCGTGAAAGTCGCCACCGCCGCCGACCTCGAACTCCTCGAACTCGATCCGCGCTACGTCGGCTGGCAAATCACGACCGCCTACAACGTGCCCGGTACCGCGCGCGTCGATGGCGTCGAGTTCAATGCCCGCCACTCGCTCCGCGCCCTCGGCTCGTGGGGCCGCTACTTCAGCGCGTTCGCCAACGGCACCAAGCTCAAGCTGCAGGGCGGCCGCGACGCCGACTTCAGCGGCTTCATTCCCGAGAGCGCCAACTGGGGCCTCGATTTCACCCGCAAGCCTTTCAGCGTAATGTTAAAATGGAACTACCGCGGCCAGCAACGCGGCGCCAGCGTCCTCGCCCTCGGTCCCGACGTCTACGAATACTCCCAGGCCCGCACCCGCCTCGATATCAACGTCGACTACCAACTCCGCAAAGATCTCTTCCTCTACGCGAGCGCGCAAAACGTCTTCGACATCCCGGAAACGCTCTTGCGCTTCGGTTCCCAAACCCCCGGCTACGCCCGCGTCTCGCAAATCCTCACCACCGGCGTCCAGCTCACCCTCGGGATCAAGGGGACGTTTTAATACAACCGTCACTTGGGTTTTTGACTGCGGGTAGCTGCGAGCGTGAGCGCGGGGTGTTTCGACGATCGTCCAAATATCACGCGACGTTGGTCTACGTTGTCCTCGGCACTCGCGCTCCCGCCAGCGGCGAGGGACCGCGTGCTATGCCGACCAGCGGTCGCGCGAAAACACGTAGTCCGCTTTCCCCTACGGCGCGATAAACTCCCGATAAACTCCTCTTGGCTCGGACGCGTTTGCGTAGCGATCATCTTGCTGGCCCGCACGCACGCGCGATTCACCTCCGCACCGCCGTCGTTCCCGAGTTCGAGGAACGTTCCCCTAACCTAGCGTCCTAAAACGTGAGGCCGATCGGAGGAAAGGGAGGAGCCCGTTTTTCGACGTACCCGCACACGTGAGCGTCATCCCGCGGCCCATCCCGTCGCTGACAAGCAGGATTCTCCTGCGCATGGGCACTGCACATTCCCGTGCGGCCGCGCGGATCGCTGCGCGCGGCAACCGGTTGAGGTGTGCTGCGCCCCTGCACCGGGACCGAACCACCGCGTCGACCGCCAAAAGATTGCCAACCCCGTAGCGACCCCGCCACAACCTCACCGTCAGCGCCCCACCCCCGCGTCCACGTCAACGGATCCATTATGCTTTGTCACGCCTTCCGCCCTCGCCTCTCGCCCGCCCTCGCCGCCGTCCTCGTTTTCGCCTGCGCTTGTTCGCTGACGGGCGATGGCATCGTCTCTGCGGCCCGCGCCCAAGCCGTCGCCACCGGCACGATCGAGGGCCGCGTCTCCAACCCCTCGACCGGCGACACCCTCGAAAAAGCCCGCCTCACAATTGAGGGCACATCTTTCGAAACCTTCACCGATGCCGACGGGCGCTACCGTTTCACCTCGGTCCCGGCGGGCGCGGTCCGGATTCGCGCCTCCTTCACCGGCCTCACCGCGCACACCGCCACGGTCATCGTTACCACGGGCCAGACTTCGTTGCTTGATGTGGCCCTCACCGCGGGCACTTCGCGGGCCAGTGCCGACGGCGGCCCCGTCAAACTCGACCATTTCGTCGTCGCCACCTCGCGGGAAATGGAAGGCGCCGCCCTCGCGATCAACGAACAGCGCTTTGCCTCCAACATCCTCAACGTCGTTTCCACCGATGAATTCGGCGCCACCGCCGAGGGCAACGTGGGCCAGTTTCTCAAACATCTTCCCGGGATGACCATCGACTACGCCGGCGGTGATGCGCGCAGCATCTCCATGAACGGCGTGCCGGGAAACAACGTGCCGATCACCGTCGGCGGTTTCGATCTCGCGAGCGGCGCCTCCGGCGGCACCGTGCGCACGATTGAACTCGAGCTCGTCTCGATCAACAACATCTCGCGTATCGAGGTTTCTTATTCGCCCACACCCGAATCGCCCGGCTCGGCCCTCGCCGGCTCCGTCAACATGGTGCCGCGCGGCGCTTTCGAACGCGTGCGACCGGTCCTCAACGTGAGCGCGTTCGCCATGTTCCGCGACAACGAGCGCACGCTCGCCAAGACTCCGGGCCTCTTCCGCGAACCCACCCGCAAAACCCAGCCGGGGTTCGATTTTTCGTGGGTCGTCCCTGTCAACCGGCGTTTCGGTTTCACGCTTTCCGGCAACACCTCCACGCAATACGCGCCCAACGATATGATGTCCACCGTCTGGCGCGGCACCAGCGCGGCCACCAACGGCGCTGCCTTCCCCGACACTCCGATCGGCCAGCCCTACCTCACTGAATACGCGGTGCTCGACGGTATGAAGACCACCACGCGCTCCTCCATCGGCACGACGCTCGACTACAAGCTCACCGAGCGCGATCGCCTGTCCCTTTCTTTTCAATACGCCTACCTCGACGCACCGTTCAACAATCGTACGCTCACTTTCCTCGTGAGTAATACGTCCCTCGGCCAGTTCTCGACCAAGTACACGCGCAGCAACGCCACCGGTGGTGCGCTCCAGCTCGTCAGTCAGACGCGCAAAAAATCCGGCACGAGTTACATGCCGACTTTCGTGTGGCGCCACGATGGTGCAGTTTGGAAAATGGAAGCCGGCACCGGGCACTCCTACGCGAGCAACCACTACGTCGACATCGGCAAGGGCCTGTTCCAAAACTCCACCGCCCGCCGGAATAACGTCACCGTGACCTTCGATAACATTTCCTACCTCCGGCCCGAGACTATCACCGTCACCGAACCCCGCACGGGCCAGCCCGTCGATCCGTACACTATCGACAGCTACGTGCTCACGGCGGCGACCTCCGTCCCCAATCACGCCGTCGACGTGCGGCGCAGCGCCTACGCCAACGCCCGTCGCGACCTCAACCTCTTCAACGTCCCCGTCGTCGTCAAAGGCGGCCTCGACGTGAAGCAAAACCTGCGCGATATCCGCGGCGCCAACACCACCTACAATTACGTCGGCGCGGATCGCCGCGCCACCGTCACGCCCACGGATCCCCTCGGCAGCGACGACGGAGCGCGCGCCGCCTTCGACACCTACACCGCCGGTCGCGGTTCGCCGTTCGGATTCCCCGGCGTCCAGTGGGTGAGCAACGAGCGCTACTGGGATATCTACCAGCAGCATCCCGAGTACTTCACCGTGAACCAGGCCACGGCTTACACGGGTGCCGTCAATCTCTCGAAACACATCGAGGAGGTGGTCTCATCCGCCTACGTTCGCACCGACGCCGCCTTTTTCCAGCGGCGGCTGAAAGGGGTGGTCGGCCTCCGCGCCGAGCAGACCAACGTACAGGGCGAGGGCCCGCTCACAGACCCCACTCGGAATTTCCAGCGCGACGCCGCCGGGAATGTCATTCTCCTCCCCGGCACGCGGACCGGCGCGCCGATCACGACCGACCCCGTGCGCATCGTCCAACTCACCCAAGTCGATCGCGGCCTGCACGCCCAGAAGGAATACCTCCGGTTTTTTCCCAGCCTCAACGTGAGTTTCAACGTCCGCGAAAACCTGATCGCCCGAGCAGGCTACTACCACTCAATCGGCCGTCCTGATTTCGCCGAATACTCCAGCGGCCTCACCCTGCCGGACACCGAAAACCTGCCGAGTGGAAACAACCGAATCACCGTCAACAACGTCGGCCTCAAGGCCTGGAGCGCGAAGTCCACCAAGGTCCGGCTCGAGTATTATTTCGAGCGGGTCGGCCAGATTTCGATCGGTGCCTTCCAACGCGATTTCGAAAACTTCTTCGGCAGCACCGTGTTCAACGCCACACCCGCGTTCCTCGCGCTCTACGGCTTGGACCCAACGACCTACGATCCCTACGACGTCGTCACGAAACACAATCTCCAGAGCACCGTTCGCATGACCGGCCTGGAATTCGACTACAAGCAGGCGCTCACGTTTCTGCCCCCGTGGGCGCGTGGCGTGCAGGTGTTTGGCAACGCCAGTGCGCTCCGCGCCACGGGTGAAGGCGCCAGCAACTTCGCCGGATATGTTCCGCGCACCGCGAGTTGGGGAGTGAGCCTTACCCGGCCGAAATACAAAGTGCGCATGAATTGGAACTACCGCGGCCGCCAGCGGCGCGGCATCGTCGCCGCCGGCCGCAGCATCGAGCCCGGCACCTACAACTGGGGCTCCAAGGCCCTCTACATCGACCTTACCGCCGAATATTATTTTTGGAAACAGGTCGGCCTATTCGCCAACCTCCGCAACCTCGGCACCGCCCCGCAGGACGCAGAAGTCGCCGGCCCCAGCACCCCTCCTCATGCTCAATTCCGATCCCGACAGGACAACGCTTCGCTGTGGACGATGGGGCTCAAGGGAACCTTTTAAAGCGGATTTGCCTTCCGGCGCGCGGCCCAAGGCTCCCGTTCACTCACGCTGAGGCCGGATAAGTTAGCGAGACCGCGCCCTGCGCACCCAGCGTTTGCGTTGCCTCGAAAAAACGTTTCGCCTCAATCCTCCACCCGATGAGTCGGCCCTCGCCACTATCTTTAAGAACCGTCGCCGCGCTCGTCACGTTGGCCACCGCTGCCGCCGTCGTCTCCTGCACGGTCGCACCGACCGTGACCATTGCGACGGGCAAACAGATCTACGGACAAAAATGCGCCGACTGTCATGGCGTACGCGGCGAGGGCGTGGAAAACAAATACAAGGAGGCGCTCGTCGGCGACTGGTCGCTGCCCCGCCTCGTCCGTTACATCGAGAAAAACATGCCCGACGATCATCCGGGCACGCTCGCGCCCCGTGAGTCCGAGGCCGTCGCCGCCTACGTTTTCGAGTCATTTTACTCACCCGCCGCGCAAGCCCGATTGCACCCGGCGCGCGTCGAGCTCGCCCATCTTACGAACGCCCAATACGCCGCGACGATCGCTGATCTTATCCGCGCGGTCGGCCCACCCACCGCCGCGGAGTCCATGACCTCCGACGCGCCGCCCGGCCTCACCGCTGCATATTTTTCCGTCGCTCAACGCGGTCGTTTCGACGCCGCGAAAATCGCGCACCGCGGCACCGACGCCGGCGTCGATTTCGTCTTCCCCGAAAACGGCGAACTCCGCGCGCGCCTCACGCTCCCGCCCCTCGACCGTCCCGCCACGCCCAATTCGCGAGAGCCCGCCGGTTTCTCCGCACAGTGGCGCGGCACCGTCATCCCCGAAGAGACCGGCGATCACGAGTTCGTCATCCGCACACCCAACAGCCTTCGCGTCTGGATCAACGCCGAGCCCGATCTGCGCTCAGGCGTCGAGCCTACGCTCGATATCAACGTCTCCACGCCGAAGAACCCCGACCACCGCGTCACGCTCCGCCTCCTCGGAGGCCGCGCCTACCCCATCGCGATCGACTGGTGGGCCTTGCCCGAAAAAACTGGCTCACCCGCTGTGCCCGCCATCTCGCTCCGCTGGAAACCGCCGCACGGCAGCGAGCGCCCGATCCCCTCCCGTAATCTTTCGCCGGGGAAAGCCGCGCCGACCTTCGTCGTCTCCACGCGCTTCCCCGCCGACGACAGTAGCCAGGGCTACGAGCGCAGCAGTTCCGTTTCCAAAGCTTGGGACGAAGCGACGACCAACGCCGCCTTCGAAGTCGCGAACCACGTCGTCAAACACCTCGATCGCCTCGCCGGCACGCGCCCCAACGATCCGGCGCGCACCCAAAAACTTGCAGCCTTCGCGGAAAAATTCGTCGGCGCCGCGTTTCGCCGCCCGCTCACTCCGGAAGAGACGCAACGTAATATCACCACGCTCATGCACACGGCGCCCGACGTAGAGACAGGCGTGCGCCGTGTCGTCCTCCTCGCTCTGAAATCGCCACACTTCCTTTACACGGAGATCCCCGCGCACGAGTCGGAGACCACTCGCACCGCCACCCGCCTCGCCTTTTACCTCTGGGATTCCGCGCCCGACGCCGAGCTCGCCCGTGCGGCCAAGGAAGGTCGGCTCCGCACGCGCGAGGAAGTCTTCACCCAGGCCGCACGTCTTCTGACCGATCAGCGAGCCCGCGCCAAGGTGCGCGAGTTCTTCCAACACTGGCTCCAACTCCGCTACTTGGAGGACCTCGGCAAGGACACGAAACTCTTCCCTGATTTCACGCCCGACATCATCGACGATCTGCGTGCCTCAGTCGGTGTTTTTGTTGACGACGTCGTGTGGAGCGAGCGCTCCGATTTTCGCGACTTGCTCCGCGGCGACTATCTCTTCGCCAACGATCGTCTCGCCACATTCTACGGTCTGCCCGCACCTGTCGGCGTGGCGACATCCGGCGAATTCGCACGCGTCACCGCGCCCGCCGGCCAACGTTCCGGGGTGCTCACGCACCCGTATTTGCTCGCCGCACTTTCTTACAAGGCCACCAGCTCGCCCATCCATCGCGGCGTGTTTCTCACGCGCAGTATCGTTGGCCGCGCCCTGAAACCACCGCCCCAGGCGCAGACCTTTGACGAGACCTCGTTCGACCACGGCATGACGATGCGGGAGAAGGTCACCAAACTCACGCGCTCCGAAAACTGCCAGGGCTGCCACGCGGTGATCAATCCCCTCGGCTTCAGCTTGGAGCACTTTGACGCCGTCGGCCGCTACCGCACCGACGACGCCGGGCGCCCCATCGACGCTGCGAGCGACTACGGCGACGAGGACCACGGCACCGTCCGCCTTTCCGGCCCGCGCGACGTCGCGGAATTCGCCATCACGAGCGAGCGAGCAAACCACGCCTTCATCGAGGCGCTCTTCCAGCACCTCGTGAAGCAAACTCCCCGCGCCTACGGGACCGACACCGTTGCCCAGCTGCGCAATTCTTTCATCGCTTCCGGTTACAATGTGCGGACGCTGATCGCCGATATCGCCACCCTGGCGGCGCTCCACGGCACCGCGCCCACGCCGCTCGCCGCTCACTCAACCCGCCACTCGCCATGACCCCGCTCCTCCGCCGCGAATTTCTCCGCCAAGCCGGCCTTTCCGCCGCCGTGCTGCCGTTCATCTCCGGCCTCCCCAGCCTCGCGCTCGCCGCCCCGGCCCGCCCGCGTCAGCGCCTCATCGTCGTCTTCTCTCCCAATGGCACCATCCCGCCAGCGTTCTGGCCCGACCAAGTCGGCCGCGATTTTCAGTTGAAGGAAATCCTCAGCCCGCTCGCGCCCTACCGCGACCGAATGCTGACCCTGCACGGTCTCTCCAATAAAGTCCGCGGCGATGGCGACGGCCACATGCGCGGCATGAGCTGCCTGCTCACCGGCATTGAACTGCTCCCGGGCAATATCATGGGCGGTTCCGGCGTGCCCGCCGGCTGGGCCAGCGGCATCTCAATCGACCAGGAGATTAAAAATTATTTCCAGAGCCGCGATCTCACGCGCACCCGCTTTGGTTCCCTCGAATTCGGCGTCGGCGTGCAGGACCGTGCCGATCCCTGGACGCGCATGTCCTACGCCGGCAGCGGCCAGCCCGTCGCGCCCATCTCCGATCCCTATCAGATGCACGAAAAACTCTACGGCCAGATGAAGGACCGCGAGAGCCTGCGCAGCGTGCTGGATCCGTTGAAGGCCGATCTCGCCAAAGTCCGCTCCCTCATCAGCGCCGAGGATCGCCGCACGCTCGAACAACACGAAGCCCTCGTCCGCCAGCTCGAACGCGAAATCACCCAAAGCCCCACTCAAACCCTCCGCGTGACCCCACCCGACCTCGAACGCGGCGTCGCCGACCAAAATGACAACGTCCCGCGTCTCTCGCGCATGCAGATCGACCTGCTCGTAAATTCGTTCGTCAACGACATGGCCCGCGTCGCCACACTCCAATACACCAAGTCCGTCGGCGGCGCGCGCATGAACTGGCTCGATATCACCGACGGTCACCACGGCCTCTCGCACGAACCGGACACCGACGAAGCCGCCCAGAAAAAACTCATCAAGATCAACACGTGGTTCGCCGGCGAAGTGCGTTATCTCGCCGACAAACTCGCCGCCACGCCCGAGCCCGGGGCCGACGGCTCCATGCTCGATCACACGCTCATCGTCTGGACCAACGAACTCGGCAAAGGCAACAGCCACACGCTCGATAACATCCCGTTCGTGCTCCTCGGCGGTGGCTTCGGTTTCGAGATGGGCCGCGCGCTGAAGTTCGACAAGGTTCCGCACAACCGCCTGCACCTCGCCCTCGCCCACGGCGCCGGCCATCGCCTCGAGTCGTTCGGAAAAACCGAACTCTGCAGCGGTGGACTACTCCCCCTCACCTGATCGTCAACGGACCGCCGCTGCCTCGTCGCCGCGCCCAGCCCCCCTCCCATGCCAACCCCAAGCTCACCCCCCACCCGCCGCGCGTTCCTGAAGAAATCCTTCGCCGCCACCGGCGCCGCGCTCTTCCCGCTCATCGTTCCAGCGCACGTCCTCGGTCGCGGCGGCGGCGTGGCCCCGAGCAACCGCATCACCCTCGGCGGTATCGGCATCGGCCCACGCGGCAAAATGGTCCTCGCCACCATGCTGCCCGCGCCCGACATGCGCTTCATCGCCACGTGCGACATCCAGTCTCGCATGCGCGATTCCGTCAAAACGTCCATCGACGAGCGCTATGGCGATAAGGCCTGCACCACGTATCGGGATTTCCGTGACCTCCTCGCCCGCCCCGATCTCGACGCCGTCCTCATCTCCACCGGCGACCGCTGGCACGCCCTCGCCTCCATTCTCGCCGCCAAAGCCGGCAAGGACGTCTATTCCGAGAAACCCTGCGGCCTCACCATCGGCCAATGTCAGTCCCTCGCCGAGACCATCCACCGCACCGGTCGCGTTTTTCAGGCGGGCACGCAGCGCCGCAACGTCCCCAACTTCCAGTTCGCCGCTCATCTCGCCCGCTCCGGAAAACTCGGCCGCCTCCACACCCTTCACGCCTCCATCTACAAACTCGGCCAGAATTACGACTGGCTCCCCGCCGAACCCGAGCCACCCCGCGACGAAATCGATTGGGATCTCTGGCTCGGCCCGTCACCGTGGCGGCCCTACAACAAGTCCTACGTCGTCGACCGACGCTGGCGCGGTTACTACGATTTCGATTCCGGGGCCAAACTCCTCGACTGGGGCGCCCACACCGTCGACCTCTGCCAATGGGCCAACCGCGCCGACGACACCACGCCCGTCACCTACGAACCCGACGGCGAGACCGTGCACGCTCGCTACGCCAACGGCGTGAAACTCGTCATGCGCCCCACCGGTTGGATCGGCCAACCCGCCGGCCTCAACAAAGCCGGCAACTACGCCGTCGGCTCCACCGGCACCTGCCCCGTCCGCTTCGAAGGCGACGAAGGCTGGATCGAAACCGGCGATAACGGCGCGATCGAAGTGTTTCCCGCCTCCCTCCGCAGCGAACTCCGCGCCTTCAAAATGGCCGGCACCGATCCCACCAACCACACGCGCGAATTTCTCGACTGCGTGAAATCTCGGGCCCTCCCCGCCGCCAATTATAACGTCATGCGCCACACCCACGTCGCCTGCCACGCCGCCGCCATCGCTTGGCAGCTCGGCCGAAAAATGACCTTCGATCCCGCCACCGAATCCTTCACCGGCGACGAGCAAGCCAACCGCATGCGCACCCGCGCCCTCCGCGAACCCTGGCACATTTAATTCCTCCCCGTAGCCGCGAGCGCCAGCGAGTGGTCCGTTCTCGTTAGGCGATGCGCAGCGCCAAAGCCCTTCCTCACCCCACGCCCCGCGCGCCAGCGCCCCGCTCCTTTCACTCCTCCGTCTTTCAATTTCCCGCCTCCATGAGCCTCCGTCTCCCCCTCTCTCCGTCTCTCCGTCTCCCCCTCTTCATCGCCCTCCTTCTCTCCTTCTTCCTCTGCCGCTCCCTCACAGCCGCCACCCCCGCACCCGCCAATACCCGCGAACTCCTCACCACCGCCGCGACCCTCACCGCCCCGCTCGCCGAGCGCGCCCGCGCACTCCAGCAACTCGCCCTCGTCGCCTCCGCCGATGCCGTCCCTGCTCTCGCCGCCCTCCTCGCCGATGAAAAACTCGGTCACTACGCCCGCGATGTCCTCGAGCAAATGGCTCACGTCGACGCTGACACGGCGCTCCTCTCCGCCCTCCCGCGCCTCACCGGTGACGCCCAGCTCGGCGTGATCAACGCCCTCGGCCTCCGCCGCACCGTCCGGGCCGTCGACTCCCTGAACGCCCTCGCGTTCTCCGATGACGCCCCCACCACCGCACCCGCCCTCCTCGCCCTCGGCCGCATTGCCACACCCTCCGCCCTCGCCACCCTTCAGCCCGCCCTTACCCGCAAGTCCCCGGCCGTCCGCGCCGCCGCCGCCGAAGCCCTCCTCCTCGCCGCAGACCGCCTCATCCTCGAAGGCAAACGCCCCGCCGCACTGCCGCTCTACCACGCCGTCCGCCGCGCCGACGTCCCCGCCACGCTCCGCCTCACTGCCACGCGCGGTGCCATTCTCGCCGACGTCACCCCGGGCCTCCCGTTGCTCCTCGAACTCCTCCGCTCGCCCGACCTCGACGCCCGCGATCTCGCCCTCCGCACCGTCCGCGACATCCGCGGCCCGAAAATCACCGCCGCCTTTCTCGCCGAAATCAACGCCCTCGCCGCTCCGACCAAAACCCTCGCCCTCGCCGCGCTCGCCGCCCCCACCACCGAGCCGCCCGTCCCCACCGTCCCCGCCTCACTCTTCAACGGCCGCGACCTCGCCCACTGGGACGGCGATCCCACCGTCTGGCGCGTGCGCGACGGCGTGATCGTCGGCGGCTCCCTCGACGGCAACCCACGTAACGAGTTCCTCACTACGCTCCGCCCTTACAAGAATTTTGTCCTCCGCCTCGACTACCGGCTCGTCGGCACCAAGGGCTTCGTCAACGGCGGCGTGCAATTCCGCAGCGTGCGGATCGACCAACCGCCCAACGAAATGTCCGGCTACCAAGCCGACATCGGCGCCGGCCACTCCGGTTGCCTCTACGACGAATCCCGCCGCAAGAAATTTATGGCCCGCGCCACTGACGAACAGATCAAACGCCTCGAAAAACCCGGCGCGTGGAACGCCTACGAAGTCCGCTGCGAAGGCCCGAAGATCACGATCACCTTGAACGGCGAAACCACCGTCACCTACACCGAGGACGACAAAACCATCGCCCTCGACGGCCTCATCGCCCTCCAAATCCACGGCAACTGCTCCGCGGAAATCTCCTTCCGGAATATCACCCTCGAAGCGCTGCCGTAGCCTGCAACGGGGCGGCGGTTTCCCACCCGCCGAGGCCACGGGTCTTGATTGGCGCTCGGCCAGCCATTCCTTCAACGCAGATGTCGCCTCCCACCGCGTGCCTGTTTCCAAACGAACCAGCCTAACGAGTCTTGCCCACCCGCCGCTTCTTGCCGACGTGGCTGCCGAGGTGGCTGCAGGTTTGCGTAAACCAAATTTTCCGCTCCCACTCCCCACTCCTCCCTATGCAAACCCCCGCCCTCCCCACGCGCCGCGCCTTCCTCGGAACCGCCGCCACCCTCGCCGCCGCCACGCTCCTGCCCCGCCACACGTTTGCCGCCGCCAAACCCAACTCCGTCTTCAACGGCGTCCGCATCGGTGCCATCACTTACAGCTACCGCAGCATGTTTACATCCGCGGAGGAAACCCTCGGCGGGCTCCTGCAATGCGGGCTCAGCGAAGTGGAACTGATGGGCGGACCCATCCAACAGTTTGCCGGAATCAGCGTCGCCCCCGCCGGCGCGAAAAAGAAAGCCGCCTCAGTCCCACCCGCCGAAAAACCTACCGATGCCACGCGCGCCGCCCAGCTCGCGAAGTGCCGCGAGCTCCGCAAACTCTACAACGACGCCGGCGTTAATATCCACCTCCACAAAATCGCCTTCGGCCCCACCGACGAGGAAATCGATTTCAACTTCGAGGTCGCCAAGGCCCTCGGCTGCGTCGGCATCACCACCGAGCGCTCCGACACGATGGCCAAGAAACTCGCGCCCTTCGCCACCAAACACAAAGTCTGGGTCGCCTTCCACAACCACACCGCCAATCTGCCGACCATGGGCGCCCTCGACCCAATCCTCGAGCTGAGTCCCTACATCGGCTTCAACCTCGACATCGGCCACTACGTCGCCGGCAGCAAAGGCCTCTCGCCCATCCCCGTCCTCGAAAAATA
>CANIJN010000156.1 GCA_947467625.1 Opitutia bacterium
CGTTCCGTCGGATGCGAGGCGTGCAAGATCAGCGCAATCGCCGTGCGCCCAGCATAGTGCTCGCGCATACTCGCGAGGACACTGTCGGCAAACCGGTCCCCGTTCATCATGCTGCCACCGCAGACGAGCACCGAAGCCGCGGTCGACGTCTGAAAGCCTGAAGCCTCGCCCTTCGCGGGAAAAATCCAGCCACCAAGGCACCACCCAACTAAGAGAACAACGCGGAGAACATTCACTCAGTTGTTCTCCTTCGCTTTGTTCTTTTTTCCTTTGCCCTTCTTTTTGCCTGAATCTGGGCTCGCCGCGCCATCGCTCTTCGTCGGCATCGGTGCCTTCACCGCCGCGCGCCACGCCACCAGCTTCGCGTGCAACTCTTTCGTCTTGCCCGGCATCGTCGCCGCGAGGTTCTTCGACTCCCCGATGTCCTCGCGCAAATTGTAGAGCTCCAGTCGTCCATCTTCGAGATACTCCATCAGCTTCCAGTCGCCCGCCTGCACGAGGCTCACCGGCGTCGTGCGCCACTGATCCACGCCCATCCCCAAGTAGCCAGGGAAGTGTTGAAAAATCGCGTCTCGCTTGAGCGTCGCGCTGCTCGCCCGCATGAGCGGCACGAGACTCTCGCCGTCGAAAACTTGCTGCGCCGGCATCGCGCCTCCCGCCAGCGCCACAAAGGTCGGGTAAACATCCACGTGGATCGCCGGCACATCGCACACCGTGCCCGCGTTCACCTTCCCCGGCCACCGCACGATGAACGGCACGCGCGTCCCGCCTTCATAGAGACTGCCCTTGCCGTTCCGCAACGGCGCATTGTCCGTAATATCGCCCCCACCGCCTTTCGTGAGCCCTTCGCGCGCGTAGCCACCGACGCCCCCGTTGTCGCTCGCGAAAATCAACACCGTGTTCTCCGCCAATTTCAGCTCTTCGAGCTTCGCCATCACCCGGCCGACGCTCTCGTCCACGCTCGCGATCATCGCCGCATAGGTCGGATTATTGTGTCCGCCGACACCCGGCTTGTTCTTAAACTTCGCGATCAGCTCCGGCTTCGCTTGATGCGGCGAATGCACGCCGAAGTGCGGCAAATACAGGAAGAACGGCGCGCTCTTGTGCCGCTCGACAAAACCCACCGCCTGGTCCGTCAGAAAATCCGCTAGATACGTCCCTTTCGGATACTCCGTCTTCGGCGTCGTCGGAAAATCGTAATGCACTCCCATACTCACAATCGCCTCGTCGAACCCGCGCTTGCCCGGCGCATGCGGGCCCTGCTGTCCGATGTGCCACTTACCAAACATCCCCGTCGCATACCCCGCCGTCTTCAAAGTCTGCGGCAAAATCACGCGATCGAGCGGCAGTTCCGCGACATTGTCCACGGGCCGCAAGGGCCGCTTGCTCCAGTCGAAACGCTCCACGCCACCAACCGTGTAAACACCTGTGCGCGCTCCGTATTGCCCGCTCATCAACGCCGCGCGCGTCGGCGTGCAGTTCTGACAATGGTGATAGTTTGTGAACTTCATCCCCTGCGACGCCAGCCGGTCGATGTTCGGCGTCTCGTAATATTTACTGCCATACGCCGCCACGTCCGTGTAACCGAGGTCGTCGGCCATGATGAAAATAATATTGGGTTTGGACGCCGGGGTAGCCATCGGGACGGCCGCGGAGGCCACGCCGACCAATCCGAAACAGGCTAAGAAAAGAGTGAGTAATGTTTTCATGTGAAATTATTTTTTGCGCTGCTCACTGCTTCTGCTTTTTCGTCTTCCGGTTCGGCTGACCCGGCCGCTCCGCACCGAGGCCGGCGAAAACCGGCTCGATCAACTCACTGTCCCACGCGTCGAGCGCCGTACTCAGGCGAGCCGCCTCGGCGGGATGCTGCGCTGCCAGATCCGTCGTCTCGCTGATGTCGACGGAAAGATCGTAGAGCTCCGGCGCCTGCTTGGGCAGGTGCACGAGTTTCCATCGTCCCTCGCGCACGGCGCGCAGCTGGCCGCTGCGCCAAAACAGTCGCTCGTGCGGCGCGCCGATTTTCTCGCCCGTAAGATACGGGAGCAGATTCACGCTGTCGTATTTTTTATCCGTCGGCATCGGCGTACCCGCCGCAGCGAGTGCCGTGGCAAACACGTCGATCGAACTCACCGGCCGGTCGTCTGTGCCGCCCGCGGCGATTTTTCCGGGCCACGAAATGAGAAACGGCACGCGTACGCCGCCCTCGTAGACGGTGCCCTTCGCCGCGCGCAACGGAGCGTTGTAGGATCCGTTCGGGGCCAGCGGTCCTCCGTTGTCGCTAAAGAAAAACACCAGCGTCTTCTCCCCTTGTCCCGACTCTCGCAACGCGCCGAGCGCCTCGCCGATCGCGTCATCCATCAGACTCATCTGCGCCGCGTAGGCGCGCCGTTTCGAATCAGCGATGGACGCAAACCGCGCGAGGCGTTCGGGGGTGGGCTCGTTCGGCGTGTGCGGAGCGTTAAACGCCAGATAGAGAAACCACGGCTCACTCTGATGCCTCCGCACAAACGACGCCGCCTCGCGCCCGAAGGCCTCCGTCAGATGCGGCGGGGGCTCCACCGCCACGCCGTTGCGCTCGACCGGCACGGTGTATTCGACCGCCGCGTTCGTTTGCCACTCGCGAAATTTATGGCCGCCACCAATGAAGCCAAACGTTTCCTGAAACCCCCGCTTACCCGGCGCAAACTCCGGCGCCGCCCCGAGGTGCCACTTTCCGATCCAACCGGTCACGTAGCCCGCCCGCACCAGATGCGCCGGCAACAACGTCTCCGAGGTCGGCAATCCTTCGGTGTGATCGCTCGGATCGTAAAACGGATTCCGCTCGTGACCAAACCGCTGCTGATAGCGCCCCGTCATGAGCCCAGCCCGCGTGGGACTACAAAACGGGTGGGTCACATAACCGCTCGTAAACCGCACCCCCGACTTCGCCAGCCGATCCAAATGCGGCGTCGGAATTTCCTTCGACCCCTGAAACCCCGCATCCGCGTAACCTTGGTCGTCGGATACGATCACCAGCACGTTCGGTCTCCGCGTTTCCGCTGCCATCGCCAGCGATGACATCAGCAACACGACGACCGTCATCATTCGGGAAATGATTTTCATAAGGGGCCGAAAGCTACGCGACCGCGGACGAGCCGTGCAAAGGCAATTCCACAACTCCCCCTACTTCGCCGCCCGCGCCTCGCCCGCCAGATAAGCAATCAGATCTGCCATCGCCGCCGGCGTGATCCCCGCCTCGAGTCCTTCCGGCATCAATGAGCGCCCGGAGCTGACCAGCAACCTCACCTCGTTCCGCAAAATCACGTGCTCCGCGCCATCGAGTCCCCGCAGCGTGAGGCTGTTGCCCGCCTCCGCCACCAGCATCCCCGCCAGCGAACGGCCATCAAGCAGCGTCGCCGAGTACATCATGTAGCGATTTTCCACCGCGCGGTTCGGATCGAGAATATGCGTCACGAGGTACGGCGCCGTCCGGTCTTTCACGACCGCCAAATCGGGACCAATCGCTCCGCCACCTTGGACGCCGAAGGCATGACACGCCCGGCAATTTTGCTCGAATACCACCGCACCTTTCGCGGCGTCACCACGCTGTTCCTTGATCGCTGCCAACATCCGGTCGATCGCCGCCTGCCGATTCGGATCGATGCCGGCCTGAAACACCCGCGTCGCTCGGTCCGCCAGCTTCGCATCAATGTGATGCGTCATCCGTTGCTTCTGCGCCGGATCGATCTGCGCGAGCATCGTCGGATCCGCCTCCACGCGGTCGAGCAACACCTGCGACCACGCGACGCGACTCGTCACCAGTTCGATCACCGCCGAGCGCACCATCGCCCCGTGACTGCTCCACGCGGCGAGCACACGCTCGGGCACCGCCGGCCGGTTCATGCGCCCCAGCGTCGCGACGGCCGCCACCTGCACGTCGACCGGCACGTGCGGCCCGAGCAGTCCCGCCAACAACTCAAAATCCGCATCCTGCCCTACCCGTGCCCGCCCCAGTATCCGCACCGCCACCACGCGGTCCGCGGTCGGGCTATTCGCATCGTTCGCGATCCGCCGCGCCGCCCCAAAGAGTTCATCGGTCCCCGCGAGCGCCCGCTTCATCGGCTCATCCGCCGCGCGCTGCAGTACCGCGAGCGTCTTATTGTTGCGCTGCAACCAATCGAGGAGTTGCGCCAGCGACCGAAACGCCGCGGGCCAGTCCCCGGCTTCCCGCCGCCCCGCAATCGCCGTCAGCAAACTCGCGAGCACCTGCGCATTTTCCGTCACGGTCGCGACCTCGACGAGGAGCGCGCTATCCACCCCGCCCGCGCGCTGCAGCGCCGCCATCAGCGTCTCCGCATGCGGCAACGCCGAACTCAACGCCGCCGCCTTCACAAAACGATCCGTCTCGTTCCGCAGTAGCCGCGCCAACGCTTCGCCCGCCGCCGGTTCTTTCCATTCACCCAATGTGTAACCCACCTGCAGTCGCACGCCCGCATCAGCGTCCGCCACCTTCGCCACCACCGCCGCCAACAACTCCGGCGCACGCGTTACCCACGTTTCGCTCAAGCGCACCGCCTGCCGCCGCACCCCGGGGTGCCCGTCGTCCATCGCGCGCGCGACGATCGCCGGCTTCAATGCTCCGATCCCCTCCAGCGCCCACAGCGCCTGCGCGCGCGTCGCCGCTCGCGTTGAATCCACCGCGAGCCGTTCCAGTCCCGACGCAGCTCCGCGTTCCTGCCGCCACGCCAATTGTTGTTGGGCGAGGTCGCGCACTACGCCGCTCGGACTCTCCAGCGCCGCGATCAACCCGGCCACGTCCGCCCGATCCAATCGCGGCACCGCGCGCAACGGCACGCCTTTTGCCCGCACGCGATAGATCCGTCCCTTATCCTCGCCCGCCCGCAGATCGCCGATCCGCTTCTGCCACTCCGCCGGAATCCACTGCGGATGCTCAATCACCAGCCGATACATGTCCGCAATGTACAGCGCCCCGTCCGGACCCGCGCGCACCGCCGTGAAGCGCGACCACAGGTCCGCCGACGCAAAAAATTCCGACGCCTTCTCTCCCGCCGCGCGCTCGCCGACAAATGACGCACCGACTGCGCTCACCTGTTCGCGATGCACCAGATTGTGCACGGGCTCGCAGACGAAAATATTCCCGGCCACGTCCGCCCCGAGCAGGTCGTCGCGATAAATCGCCGGACTGCACGCCGACGTGAAGTGGTTGAATCCGTGCGGATCATTAAACCGCGCAAAGGTCGCGCTCGCCGGAAACACCCGCGCCGCCCCCGCACTCGCTCCCACCGTCACGATCGCATTCGGTGGTACCAAGTGCGGATTCCTCCGCAGGTAACGCTCCTCGAGCGCGTAGTGCCAGAGGGGGTTCGAATTATTGCAACCAAACCAATTCCCCCAGTCGTCGCGGCTCCGGCCGTACTGCGAATTGCCCATCAATATCTCGATTCCGCCTGCATCCGGCTGGATGCGGAAATCCCGCCGCCCCACGTCCACAGTGAGCTCGGTTTTGGCCGAGGTGATTTTCCCGCCGCTCTCCCCGTTCGCCAAATGCACCCAACCGTCGAGCGACCATTCCAGACTGTTCGTGAGATGCTGCTCGTTCCCCGTGGCCAAACCGCGAAACAGCACCGTCGTGCGATCCGCGCGCCCGTCGCCATCGGTATCTTGCAAGAACAGCACATTCGGCACCGAGGTCACGAGCACGCCGTCGCGCCACGGCAGCACCGACGTCGGCGACTTCAATCCATCAGCGAACAACGTCGCCCGGTCGTATTGCCCGTCGCCGCGCGTTGACTCCAGCACGCGGATACGTCCACCAGGTTTCCCCTGCCCATCCATTCCGCTCGGGTAGTCCGCCATCTCCACCACCCACATCCGCCCGTCCGCGCCCCAAGCTAAGTTAATGGGATCCCGCACCATCGGCTCGGCGGCGACCAGTTCCACCACAAACCCAGCCGACACGTTGATCGCCGCCAACGAGGCCGCGGGACTCCGTGCCTCCGGCAGCACGACTTTCTCCGGCGGCGCCACTTCCTTGTAGGCGAGCGCCGTGGCGCACGCACCCACACCCACGACGAAGGTCAGAGCCCATCGGCACCAGCGCTTCATCGCGGTGAGCCTTTCAGAAAATTCGCGGGCAATACGTCATGTACCGTGCGCACGATGCGGTCTTCGGTATCTTCGGCCAAGCGCGTCGGCCAACCGTAATAATCCATCGCGTGGTCCGCTTCATAGCCGCCTTCCTGGAGCACTTGCCGCGAGGGAATGTAGCAGGGCACGTGGTTCGCGTAGGCGTTCACCCACAGGCGCGACACCCCCAGCTCGCGTTTCAAACGCAGCGCATACTCCGCCACCACTTCACCGCCGAGAAACACCATCGCAAAATCCCCCTCAAACGCCCACGCCTGCACCGGATACGGCACCGTCGACGGCAACGGTTTCCCCGCGTCGAGTTGTCGCAAAAATTGCGCCGCCGCGTAGGCCACGTTCGGTTTCCCTTGCAACCGCGCCTCGAGTTCTTCCCTCGACACCGTACGGGCCAGCGGCAGTTCGATGCGCCGAAACGCCGCGTGCGTCACCTGACCCACCGCGCGCATGTCTCCGGCCATCACGCGCGCCACTTCCTCGGCCACCGCCCCGCCGTTCGTCGCCACCGCCGGCAACCCGCGCGGCTGCGGATCGGAATCCGCGCCACAACCAATCGCCACCAACGCCACCGCACCGGCATTCGCGCCCTCGATTCGTTTCGCCGCCTCCCCGGCCCAGTCGGGATGCACGTAGTTGTCGCCACCTTTCAACGTCGTGCAATGGCATGCATAATTTACGAGCACGGCCCGCACGCCGCCCCGCTCATCCACCGCCCGCAACACGGGCAACGCATGATCCACCGGGCCTCCCGGCGTCGCCTTGTAACCCGTGTGCTTGCCGTCGACGATCAGCCGGCGGTTCACCGCGAAATCCGTCTTGCCTTGCGCCCACGCCAGCCGCGCCGGCTTCCGGTCCGCTAGCGCCGCGAGCGCCACCGCGATGAGTGTTTCCTGCAGCTTCGCCGTGTAGCGGTCGATCCGCGCCTGCTCGTCCACCGGGAGATCCCGCGAGAACATAAAGGGTATCGTACCCGCAATCGCCGGCCCCGTGTGCTGGTGCGTCACACACACCGCGATGCGCTCACGCGTGATCGCCGGATACTTCGCGCGCACCGCCGTCGCGACTGCCTCGCTCACGACTTCGCTCACCGCGATCACCTCCGCCGTGATGAGCACCACCGGCCCGGCCGCATCCGAACCGATCGCCAGCGCGCGCGCCGTCATGGGCATCTGCACCCGCGTGGCCTCGGCCGGTCGCGATTGATAGCCAGAAAGTCGGATCGGCAACTCCGGCGTGATGTCACTGCGCGCGACACCCACCGCCACCGTCGGTTCGGCCGCGCCCAGTGTCCTCAGAAACAAGATACCCAGCGCGGCCCGCCGAAATAACCGCGGCAGCACCACCATGAACACGCCACGCCCGTCCACTGGGGATTTCCGGTCGGCACCCCGCTTGCTCGCGTGTTTTGAGCACGCGCCCACTCGTAGCCGACCCGGCCCGTGAATTCCCAACGCACAGGTGAGCGCGGTCATGGTCAGGCCTAAACCGTTTCCGGAATCACGTACGGCGGACGCTGCGTCTCGTGCACCAAATAGCGCGCCCGCTCCAGCGTGCCTTCTCCCCCCGAGGATACCCGGGTAATCCCGTCACCCTTGGCCTCGATGTCCATCCACGGCCCGAGGGTGAGCGGACGTTTCGCGAGATCGACACCGTGCACGCTCAAGTGCTCCTCCATCGACCGCGCGATCCCCGCTGCCGCCGGCATCGCACTCAACGCACGCGCCACGTCTGCCTGCGTCGCGGGTGCGCCGACGCGCAGCGAAATATTCCCGAAGTGACACATCGCCGCCGAGGCGTGTCCGATCTCCGCCGACGCCGCGAGATCCTGCGTGCGCCGGCTCCGCACCGCGTCGAGAAAGTTCGTCATGTGCGCGACGACGCCACCTTCGCCGGGGAATTTCTTGATCACCTTGCCGCTCAGATCGTTCGCCGTGCAGCCGATGAGCCCAGCCAGCGTGCCGCCTTCGCAATGCGCCACTACGCCCACGCGCAGCCCGCCCGCTTGATCCATGTAGCTTACCCCGGGCTTCGCCGACAGGCCGCGCGCTTCGAAAATCACCGGCGCTGCGTCGTAGTCGTAGACCGCGATCTGCGCATTCGGCGTCTCCGCCGGATCGTCATGCACATAGCGTCCCCCCATCCCGAGCACCCGCTTCGGTGGTCCGTCCGCTCGCACCATCCGCCGCGCCACATCGAGGATGTGCACGCCGTTGTTGCCCAGTTCGCCGTTGCCCGTCGTCCACGACCAGTGCCAATCGTAGTGCAACGCGGCGCGCTCCAGCGGGAGCACTGGCGTCGGCCCACAAAACACATCGTAATTCATCCAGTCCGGATACCACGGCGCTTTGCGCGGGATCGCATCGCGTTTCCCATAATAGGGCGCGTGCACGTAGTTCAGTTTCCCGAGCCCGCCTTCGTGCAGAAATTTGATCCCCGCCGCGAGTCCGTCCTCCGAACGATACTGCGTTCCCACTTGTACAATACGCCCGTACTTCGCCGCCGCCTCCACCATCTTGCGCCCCTCCCACACCGTGTGGCTCATGGGCTTTTCGACATAGACGTCCTTCCCAGCCTGACACGCCCACACGGTCAGCAACGCGTGCCAATGATTCGGCGTCACGATGAGCACCGCGTCCACATCCGCGCGCGCCAACACCGCCCGCGCATCCGTGCTCGTAAACGGCGCCGTGGCCCCCGCCTTCAAACCGGCCTGCGCCTTCGCCATCTGCTTCGGATCAACATCGCACAGCGCGACGACCCGCACATCCTTCCGCATCATGAGTTGCTTGATGTGCGCCTGCGCCTTGGCGCCACATCCGATAATCCCGAGCCGCACCGCCTCGTTGGCTCCAACCGGCGCCGCCCACGCGGGCGCCTTCAGCCCGGCAGCCAGCGCACCGGCTCCGGCCGCCCAGGCAGTTTTCATTAGGAAGGAACGACGGTTAATTTTTTTCATGGGGTCGGAGGGTTAATGTGTCCGCGTCGATTAGCATACACGCCCACCGCCATCCTCAAGCTCGGAGATTGCGTCTTGGCGTGGCACGCCCGTTCCGTAATTTCACTCGACCCCACTTTCCCCCTATGAAATTCCCGCCCTCCTGCCGCTTCCTCGCGTTCAGCCTCGCCGCCTCCGCCGTCGCCGCCGAACTCCCCGTCCTCAAGGTTCGCCCCCAAACGATCGACGCAAAAATCTCCGTCGGCTACGGCCTCGCGATCGCCGACGTCGATGGCGATGGCCAACCCGATATCCTCCTCGCCGACGCCAAACAGATCGTCTGGTATCGCGCTCCCAAGTGGGAGAAATTCGTGATGGCCGAAAATCTCACGCCCAAGGACAACGTCTGCATCGCCGCTCGCGACCTCGATGGCGACGGCAAGTGCGAGGTCGCGGTCGGAGCCGAGTGGGCCCCCAACGATACCGTCAACAGCGGCGCCATCTACCTGCTCAACGCCCCCGCCGACCGCACGCAGCGCTGGACCGCCGTCAAACTCCCCCACGAGCCCACCACGCACCGCATGCATTGGCTGCGCGGCGCCGATGGGAAATTTTTCCTCGCGGTCCTCCCCCTCCACGGGCGTGGCAATAAAAACAACGAGGGCGTCGGCGCCGCCTTCCTGGGCTACGCATGGCCTTGGAAGGAAACCAGCCGCCCGTTCCCTCTTTTTGGTCCCGACGCCGCGCTTCACGCCACCCACAATTTCGATGTTCTCCCCGGTCGTGCCGAATCCGTCCTCGTCGCCACGAAGGAGGGCGTTCGTTCCTTCACCGCCGCCGGCGACGTGTGGTTTAATCGCATCCGCACGACCCAACCCGCCGGCGAAGTCCGCGCCGGGCGCTCACCCGGCGGCATCGCTTGGGTCGCCGCCATCGAGCCCATGCACGGCAACACCCTCGCGATCTACCGTGGCTCCGCCTCCGCCGACCTCACGTCCTCGCGCCTCGTCCTCGACGAGACCCTCAACCAAGGCCACGGCCTCGCTACCGGCGATCTCCTCGGCCTCGGCAGTGACCAAGTCGTCGTCGGCTCCCGCGGCGCGGGCAAACCCGGCGATAAATTCGGCCTCAAGCTTTACGCCCCCGGCGTCGCCCCCGACACCACCTGGAAACTCGCCACCGTGATCGACGACAACCAAATGGCCTGCGAGGACCTGAAAATCGCCGACCTCAATGGCGACGGTCGCCCCGACATCATCGCCGCCGGCCGCGCGACCAAAAACGTCATCATCTATTGGAACGAGACCAGCCCACCGAAATCCTAACCCCACGCCCCGTCGCCCCTCGTCCCCCCAAGACCGTCCGCCCCCAGCCATCTTCTTACCTCAAATCCGCGTGCGCTAGCCGCGCCCCACCCGCGCGCTCAGCGCTGCGATCTCCCCTCGCCTCGCCGGTTCTCCGGCGAGGTTGTTCATTTCCAGCGGGTCCTGCTCCAAATCAAAATATAACCACGGCTCCCCGCGGGCATCGAGCACGAGCTTTTTCTGGGGCGTCCGCAGACCGCGCCACACCCGATCACACTGGTGGGGCAAGGCCACCACTGAGGGCATCGAGATCACACTGTGCCGCCGCTCCACAATCGCGTCCACGCCATCGGCCCAAGCCCGCGTCATCGCCGACAAATCGAGGAGCGAAATCGCGCTGTCGTCCCGCCGCGGCACGACCCCGGGCGCCCGCACCAGCAGCGGCACGCGCACCGCTTCCTCGTGCGGCCAACCTTTCCTGAACAACCCATGCGCCCCATGCATGTCGCCGTGCACGCTCGTGAAAACCACGACGACCTCATCCGCCACCGCCTCCAGCAGCGATCCGATGGCACGATCCGTCGCCTCGATGTGTGCGTAATACCCAGCAAGCTCCCGGCGCGCCTTCGCCTCCACGTCCCCGTGCGCCGGTACATTTTCCGTCAGCACCAATCCTGCCGGATCACTCCGCGCCACGCCCGCAGCCGGCGCATCATACGGCGGGTGCGGCGCCTCGAGGCTGAGCACGCCAAACCACGACTGCTGCCCAGCACGCACCCGCTCCAACCACGCCCCCGCACGCCCGACCAACACGTCGCTTTGATAGCCGGGACACTGCGCGGGCTGGGCCCCTTCCTTCGCCGTCCCGTGCAGCCAGGGGTCGTTCAATAAAAACCCGCCCTCAAATCCTTCCCACGTTTGAAAACCGCCGCGCGCCCCTTCCGGCACGATCAGTCGCGCCGCCGCTTCACCCACCAACGGCACCTGCGGGTCACGCTCGCCCACCCCCCACTTCCCAAAAAAACCCGTCGCATACCCGCGCTCAGTCATCTCCTGCGCAATCGTCCGCGCTCCCGCGGGCAAGGCATCGAAATAATTCCGCACCCCATTCTGCGGCGACGGCACCCCGGTCAACAGCGCCGCTCGTGCCATCGGCCCAAACGGATGCGGCGTCACCGCCTGCGTATAGTTCACGCTCTGCGCCGCCCAAGCATCGAGGTGCGGCGTCCGCGCATTCGGATCACCCGCGTAACTGCACGCCTGCGCCCGCCACTGCGTGGTGACGATCCACAAAATATTCGGCGGTGAATTCATGCGCACACCCTCAATTACAATTTGCCAGTCCCTTTTGGCCAGCTTGGATCCCCTCCCAACCCATTTCGTCCTTGGTACTTGGTCATTCCCCTCCCCTTCCCTTTCTTTTCCCCATGAAACTCCACTCCGCCTGCCTCGTCCTCGGTCTCGCCTCGCTGCTCCCCTCGCTCAGCCCAGCCGCTCAGTCCACCGGTTCTCCATTCTACGGCGACGCCCCCGATCAGCACCACCCGTGGTCCATCCATGACCACAATCGCCCGCAGCCCAAACGCGTCGAGCCCGGCACCTTCAGCTCCGCCACTCAGCCCGGCACACCGCCCTCCGACGCCATTATCCTCTTCGATGGCACCTCCGCCTCACTCGAAAAGTGGGAGGCTGACACCAAGGCCGACGCCCCGCGCGCGCCTTCAAAGTGGATCGTGAAGGATGGCGCCATGGAGTGCGTCCCGAAATCTGGATACGTCCGCACCAAGGAACAATTCGGCGATTGCCAGCTCCACGTCGAATGGGCCGCCCCGAAAAACGTCCAGGGCGACAGTCAGGGCCGCGGTAACAGCGGTATTTTCCTCATGGGTCTCGTGGAGGTTCAGGTCCTCGACAACTACAACAACCCGACCTACGCCGACGGTTTCGCCGCCTCCGTCTACGGCATCAATCCTCCGCTCGCGAACGCCCTCCGCGCTCCCGGGGAATACCAAATGATCGATATCATCTTCCGCCGCCCCGTCTACGAGGGCAACAAGGTCCTCGATCCCGGCTACCTCACCGTCTTCTGCAACGGCGTCCTCGTGCAGGACCACACGCCCCTCGAGGGCCCGGGCGGTCACCAGAAACGCTCGGTCGCCGGTCCCTTCCCAGCCCAGGGCCCGCTCAAGCTCCAGGACCACGGCAATCCCGTTCGCTTCCGCAATATCTGGTATCGCCCCCTGCCCGCCCGTTCCGTCGAGGGCGGCACCGATGGCTTCCTCACCGCCGAGGCCACCACCCTCAAGCGCAAGGCCATCGCCGCCACCGTCCGCGCCGACGCCGCGAAACTTTCCGGCACGGCCCAAATGCTCCGCCTCGCTGAATCCCTCGTCTACGAAGACGACGCTGCCACGCACGCGCAGGTCGAAACATTAGCCACGTCCTACGCCGCCAACATCCAAACCCTCGCGTCCTCCGCCCGCTCGGCCAAGAAAAACGAAGTCCAATCGGTTATCCGCGCCCTCCAGTATCTCGGAAAATCCGCCGTTCTGCCGAACACCTTCGGGCCGCGCACGACCCTAGAATCTGTGGTCAAGGCCGAAGGCTGGGACAAAGTGAAAAAATAACGCGAGGGGTGGCCTCGCGTCGCAACCCACCCATCCGTCCCGCAATTTTCTTCCGCCTCCGCCCTTCGCCATTGGTCCTTCGTCATTAGTCATTAGTCATTCCCCTCTCTCCGTCTCCTCTCCCCTTGACCCTCCAAGAAACCGCCCCGGTCGATCTCGCCACGCCCTCCGGTCCCATGCGGACCTACCTGTTCCGTCCCCAAGCACCCGGTCGCTATCCCGGCCTCGTGCTCTACTCGGAAATATTTCAAGTCACCGCACCCATCCGCCGCACAGCCGCCCTGCTCGCCGGCCATGGCTTCGTCGTCGCCGTCCCGGAAATTTACCACGAATTCGAGCCCGCCGGCACCGTGCTCGCCTACGACCAAGCCGGCGCTGATCGCGGCAATGCTCTCAAGACGACCAAGGAACTCGCCGCCTACGACGCCGACACCCGCGCGGTCCTCGCCTTCCTAAAAAAATCCGAGCACTGCACCGGCAAACTCGGCGCCCTCGGCATCTGCCTCGGCGGCCACCTCGCCTTCCGCGCTGCCATGAATTCTGACGTGCTCGCCGCCACCTGTTTCTACGCGACTGACATCCACAAACGCGGCCTCGGCGCAGGCCTGAACGACGACAGCCTCGACCGCATCCCCGAGATCACAGGCGAACTGCTCATGATCTTCGGTCGCCAAGACCCGCACGTCCCGCTCGCAGGGCGCGTGATCATTCAAGCGGCCCTCAACGCCGCCGGCACGAATTTCACGTGGCACGAATTCAACGGCGCCCACGCTTTCCTCCGCGACGAAGGCTACCGCTACGACCCGGAACTCGCACTCCAGAGTTACGCCCTCGCACTGAATCTCTTCCGTCGAAAACTCGGCGAGGGCGACCAG
>CANIJN010000157.1 GCA_947467625.1 Opitutia bacterium
GCGCACAACGTCGGCAGCAGATCCACGGCCGTGAGGGGCGTCGTGTCGTCAACGTTGCTGGCGGGGATCTTGCCGGGCCAGCGGGCGATGAAGGGTACGCCGATGCCGCCCTGCAGCAGGGAACGTTTGCGGCCGCGATGCCCGCCCGTGCTGCCGACGGAGGCCCAGCTGCTGAAGCCGGGCCCGGTCGACTCGTCTTCGCCCATGCGGCGATCGGCCGGCCCGGTGATTTCGGGGCCATTGTCGGAGGTGAAGACCACAAGGGTGTTTTTCGCGAGACCGAGTCGATCCAACGCGGCGAGCAGTTCGCCGATGCGGGCGTCGGCGTGGGCGATCACGGCCGCGTAAATCCGCTGGGCTTCGTCCGGCAAGTGGGCGAATTTTTCCAGGTACTCTGGCTTGGGGTAATGGGGCGTGTGGGGTTCGTGAATCCACAGGTTGAGGAAGAACGGCTTCCCGGCCGCGCGGCTTTTTTCGATGAACGCGATCGAGTGCTTCACATCGTCGTGCACGGGCATCTGCGGGCCGGGACAATTGTAGGTGCCGTAGGTGTCGTATCCGTATTCTGAGGGCAACGGGGCGTCCGGCACCATGATGTTGGTCAGGTGCCATTTTCCGTAGTGCGCCGTCGCGTAGCCGGCTTGTTGCAAGAGTCGCGGCAACAGCACCGCCTGCGGGTTCAGCCAGTCGGGCATCCCGCGCTGCACATGGCTCTGCACCGTGGCGAAATGCCCGTGGATGCTGAACCGCGCGGGAAACTGTCCGGTCATGAGCGCGGTGCGGCTCGGTGAGCACACGCTGCCGGCGACGGTGAATTGGCGAAAGTCGGTACCCGCGGCGGCGAGCTGGTCGAGGTGCGGCGTTTTGAGATACGCGTGGCCGTGCGATCCGAGATCGCCCCAGCCCCAGTCGTCGGCGAGGATGAACACGATGTTGGGGCGACCGGCGGTGGTGGGAGCGGGCGTGGCGGCGAACGCCGCCGAGGCGACGACTCCGTACAGGGCGAGTCTGATCACGTGAGCGATGAGGTTTTGGGGCATGAGTGGTTATTTGAATTCAAACGGCACGATTATTTCTTGTCTGCAGCGGCCGCCTTTTCCGCCTCTTTCTTCATCGCCGCCGCTTGGCGCGGATTGATCTTCGTGATCGGTTCAGGGGGCGCGGTCCAAGGTTTTCCTTCGGGTCCGTTGTCGATCACGGGGAAGGCCGAGATCCTCAAGCGGGCCGCGCCCATCGGGATCAGCGTGATTTCTTCAACGGGTTCGTCGGACCGCACCGGACCTTCCGCGATCAGACCCACGAGGTCGGTTTCATCTACCTGCCACGCGGGAATCCGGCGTCCTTTGGCTTTGATTTCAACCGGAGCGTCCGTACCGCCCCAGACATTGCTCGCCGCCGGCCACGTTTTTTTCGCGAACGTGAACGATGCCGCCACGTCCGCCCGATCAAACACCAACCCGTAGTTCCACGGCGTGTTCGGGAAAATCTCGAACGCCGGCCAGACGGCGAGTTGTGCCTTCGTCAATTCCCGGCGCCAGGCGTCGGGCAGATAGTCTTTGGTGGTGGCCTGCGCGCCTTCGAGGGGCACGTAGCGTTCGCCGATTTTCAACGAATAGGAGAGCGGGCCGCGATCGACGGAAACGCTGTGGGCGTTTTTGGCCCAGGTCCGCACCCGCACCTCCATCGGCAAGCGGAGTTTTATGGTGTCGCCGTTTTTCCACTCCCGATTGAGACGGAGAAAGGTCTGCGGCCGCGATTGCACCGCGATGGGTCGGCCGTTGATCCAGAGTTCCGCCCGCTCGCACCAGCCCGGCACGCGCAGATACAGCGGAAATTCCTGGGCGCGCGGCAGCGCTAGCGTCAGCCCGATGTCCTCGTCGAAGGGATAACGCGTGGTCGCCGTGATGCGGACCTCGGTGCCGTCGCCGACCTTCGCGGTGACGATCGAGTCTGAAGGAAAGACGAGTGCGAGGCCGCTGTCGGGGGTCGCCATCCAGAGGTGCTCGGCATAATACGGCCAGCCCTGGCCCATGTTGAGCTGGCAGCAGCGGTGGGCGTGCGGATTCATCTGATACTTGGGACCCGGGTCCTGGATTTTGGGGCTCTTGTTCTTGCTGCTGGAGACGACGAGATTGGGCGCGGTGAGATAGCGCAGCGCCCGGAAGTCGGGCGTCGTCGTGGCGGGCAGCGAGTTGAACGCGACGTCCTCGCAGCGATCCGCCCACGTGAGGCTGCCGTCGATCTTCAGGAGCTCCTCACAGGTATGCATCATCTCAACGATGCCGCACGTTTCGACGGCCTGACGCGCGGTGACAAAACCAGGCCGGCAGTTTTCGTCGCTGCCAAACATTCCGCCCGGCACCTGCCCGTAAATTCCCCAGACCGTCTGGTAGTTGCGCTCCGGGGCTGCGAGGTGCCGCGGATCCTTCGACTGCAGGTAATAGGTCGGTGTCCCGCGCATGGCCTGCGTGATATTGACGTTATGCCAATCCGGCACGCCCTCGGTCCAATTGGCGATCTTGTTAAAAATTTTGGTCGCCAGTTCGAGCAGCCGTGGATCGCCCGTGCGATTATAGAGCCAGTAAACGCTGGCGATGTTATCGCCGCCGCGCTGTTTCTGCCACAGCGGCGGAAGAAAATCCGCGTCGGGCACCGCGAGTTGCCACGCAAAATATTTTGTCATCAGGCGGATGACCCGTTCATCGCCGGAGTATTCGTGGTAGGCCTGCAGCGCGTTCAACACCGGCATGTTCGGCCAGAGGTCCGGCTTGCCGGTGCTATGGACGCGCGGCGACTTGATATTGGCGCGCGGTCCGAACCATCCGTCCTCCCGCTGGCTGCCGATGACGCCGTTGATCCACACCATCGCCTCCGCGATCATCTTCGGATCACCGAGGACGTAGGCGAGGTCACCGTAGCCCTTTAACCAATACGGCACCTCTTCCCAGAATTTTTCGCCCTCGCCCACCGGACTGAGCCACGGGTTGCCCTCTTTGATGAGAAACCGGCTCAGTTCTGGCAGATGGCCGAAATAGCCGCCGGCTTGCAGCTCCAACTGCTGGCGCAACCAGCCCTGCGGTTTGATGCTGCCGATCGGAAGTTTGACCAACGGCCCTGGCAGCAACGGGGCGCGATTACCCACGTAAAACGGGTTGACGCGGGCCGTCGCCGGCCGCGCCACCGTCTCAATAGATTCAGCGGCGGCCAATCCCGCAACCAACAGAAGGCCGTTCGCCAAAACGGCGACCGACGCGAGGTTCCGGGGATAATTCATGGGGTGTTGTGCTGCGCGGTGACGGCGTCGTTGGTGGCGCCAAGGGAAACGGCGAACCGCCTTTCGGTGTTCCTCAGATCATTGCCGGTGAGCAGGATCTCTTTACTCGCGGTTCCCTCCACCTGAACCCAGGTCGGACTACGGCCGATTGCCCGGCTGTTGCGAATCCACGCGCGTTGCACGTCTTGCAGGCGTATCGAGCTTTCGGATTCGGCGGAGGCCGCGATCTTGCTGTCGGAAAATTCCAGATCGCTGACATCGTCGCAGATCACGGCGGGGCGGTGTTCGGGAGTGTGGCTCTCCAGCACGATGTGATCGAGCGCTAGCCCCTTCACGTGGCGCGCGTAGATGCCATAGGCGGGAACGACTTTGCCGAATTGAGTGAACTCCGGCCGCACGCGCGCCAGCTCGGGGAGCGTGCGGAGTTGCCCGTCCGCCGCCGAACCGCCGCCCTGCGCCATGATTGCGATATTGCTGAAGGTCACGTTTTCGATGGGGTGGCCGGGCAGTCCGGTGAGCATGATCAGGGGCTTGGCGATTTCTTTGGGGTTGGATTTCGCGGTGATCTGAAAATTACTGAAACGGAAATTCTTCATGCTTTGCAGCGGCGCGGGCACGGGGGGGCCGTCTACATACACCGTGTAGTTGTTGAACGTCATGAAGACCGCGCTGATGACGTCTTTGAAGATCAGGTTGGAGAACTGCATGCCGTCCATTTTTCCGCCTTCGTTCATCTGGATCTTGATCGCCGCGTCGTTGATGTCGTGGAAAACGCAGTTATCGACGGTGATTCCGTAAAAATCCCCGGTGGACAGCATCCCGATGCGGATCGCCGCCCGCAGGCTGGTCATGATGCAATTTGTGATGGTGAACAGACGACACGGCGTATCGGGGCGTGACGATTGCAGGCAGATGGAATCGTCACTCGTATCCATCACGCAGTTGCTGATGGTGACGTTTTCGCAGCCGTCGAAATCGAGACCGTCGCCGTTGCTGTTCACCTTGGCGTGGATGGTGACGCCCTGGATGTTGACGCGCCGGCAATAGATCATCGCGAGCGTCCAGCTGGCGGGATTGACGAGCTCGACGTTTTCCAGCGAGACGTTCGTGCAGCGCAGGAAACGGAGCAGCATGGGCCGGTCTTTTTTGGGATCGTCCGGATGGGGGAAATTGCTGCGATGACCCCGACCGTCGATTTTTCCTTTTCCCTCGATCCCGATATTGGCCGCGTTCTCCGCGAAGATCAGGCAACCCTCCTTTTTGTTGCGGTCGGCATACTGATTGCGGAAAACGTTCGGGGCATAGTCCTGGAAGTTCGTGCTGCCCGCCAGCGTGGCCCCTGCCTCGAGGTGCAAGATGACATTGCTCTTCAAGAAGAGTGTTCCGGTGACGTAGTTGCCGGCTGAAAACACGACCTTGCCACCGCCCGAGGCATGGCAGGCGTCGATGGCTTGCTGGAGCGCGTGCGTGTTGAGCGTCGTGCCATCGCCCACGGCGCCACGGTCGGAAACGGTGACGGTCCGGGCTTGGCAAGCGACGGCGAGGAGCAGGAAGGCGAGCAGGAGCTTGGTCATTGGTTCAGAACCCAAAGGTGGCGGTGAGGATAAAATTACGGGGCCGGCGCAGTTCCCAGCGGAGGGGGACGATGGCATTCGCCGCGCCCAGGACGCCGTTGGTATCGTAGTCGCTTGAGACCAACCGCGGTTTGCTCCAATCAAGTGGATTTTCCACGTTGAGCTGCGTGCGCAGGGTGACGTTCCGGAAGATGCGGCGCTCGTGAGAGAGCATGGCGCCGAGTTCCCAATTGTCCGCGCCTTTCAGCGGCCGGGCCGGATCGATGACGCCATTGGGAATGCCGGCGGCGTTCGGCGTTCGCAGGTAGCCGATGGTGCTCGCGCTGCGCCAGCGGAAGTTACCGCCGACGGACCAGCCCTTCAGCCGACCCTCTTTCGGGAATACGTGAGTGATGAGTCCGTTGAACGCATAGCGGCCGTTGCGGCTGGTCGTGATGCCCTCGATGGCGAGTTCGTCCTGGTAGGAACGTTCCGCTGTGGCGGTCTGTTGCTCGATGAGGAGGGCGTCCGCTCCGGCTTTGCTGCGGGCGGCCGGATCGGCCGGATTGAGATCGAAGGAGGCGGAGCGCTGGCCGGCCTCCACCTTGCGGAGTTCGCTGGCGAATTTTCGCCAGGTTGCGAGACCCTCGAAGGGTGCGGCGCTGTTGAGATAGCGGCCGAGCGAGGTCAGGTGGGTGCCGAGCACGTTGCCGTTTTCGCTGCCGGTCAAGGCCACCCGCCAGTTCCGTGACGGATTGAAGGTGATGTTCAGCTCGTAGCCCGTGGCGCGGTAGCTCCACGTATCGCTCACGTTGTCGACGAGGTTCACGATGGGGAAGGCCGGCGTGTCCATCTGGATGAAGTGCGAGTCGGCAAAATCCCGGTAGTTCGTGCGCAGGCGATTGAGGATGCTGTTGAGCGGGGCGCGGTATTGATTGGCGAGACGCGCCTGATCGTTGGCCGCCGCCACGAAGCGGTTGAAGCCAACGGAGAGGCGGCCGTCCAGCAGCGAGAAACGCACGCCGTAGTCCTCGGTTCTTCCTGTGGTATTCGGCGCCGATTCGCTCTGATAGTTTTTCCACGAGGCATCGGCCACCGGATTAAAATTGGTCGAGCGGCTGTAGTTCAGCGAGAGCCACGGCAAAGCGTGGAAGACCGCGCCGAAGGTGCGGGAGATACCGGCCGTGTCGACACTCGGGGTGGCTTTGAGCGGCACCGCCACCGACGATGTGAAGTAACGCTTGAGCGGGTCCGTGGCCGAGCCGGGAATGGCGGGATCGATGGAGCCGCGGAGAGTCTCCGGGACGTAGCTCTTCGTGCCGTCGCGGCGGTAGCCGGCCACCGTGACGAGACGATTCTGCAACCACCACGACTGCCACCCGAACGAGAGCGCCTCATGGGCGAAACCCGACTTCACGGCGTTGAGGTGCTGGCGGAGCGCGAAGTTGATCGGCGCGGCGTCGTTGGCACTGCCGCCGACCATACGGCCAAGGGCGTTGATTTGGGCGAGGTTCGCCGAAAAGAAATGCTGATCGGGCAGCGCAGGCACCTGACCGTTCACATAATAGGCGCGGCCGCGGAGGGTGCTGGCCGCAGCCGTCGCGTCGCCGGACCAGCCGGTGCCGGCGAGGCCGATCGTGGCGAGGTTGTAGTAGCGCATGATATTTGTGTCCGAATCATTGCGGCTTTTCTGACCCAACGCGGCGAAGTTCTGCCGCCCCAGCCAGCGATGAATTTTTCCGAGATCCACTTCGTAGGAGAGCGTCGCGCGATACTCGTCCGATTGCGCGATTTCGTCCCGGAGCTGGCCGAGGGTGTCGCCAAAGGGCACGAGGTAGCCGGGATTGACCGACCCGTCCGGGAGGTAGCGGTTGACGTCGAGTTTGATGACGTTGAATGCGTCGGGCGCGTAGGTGCGGTGATGCCGGCCGGCATTGCCCGCGAGTTCGAGGTAGAGACCGTCGAGAATCTTTTGCTCGATGAACGCGGTGGTCCAGCGGCCGTGGTCGCGCTGCTCCGGCTGGTCCCACGTGCCGCCATTGAGATTTGCATCGCGACTTAGACCGTAGAGCTGAAACGGATCGATGGTTTGCACGCTCTGGGTACTCGCGCCGCCGAAGGTAGCGGTCTGCATCACGCCCTGAAACCGCATGTTCACCACCGGATTCGCAAGTTTGAGGCCCGTGATGTAGACCTGTTGCTGTGCGGCATTCTGGGTGATGGCGTTGCGCGGATTAAAGTCGGCCACGGAGCGGATGAATCCGTCGGCGCTCGCGACGCCCGGGGCGACCCGGAGGCGATTGCCACTGGCATCGACGAACGCGCGGTTGGCCGTGGCCCACGCGATTCCCTGGGGAACGAAATCAACCGTGGGGCGGCCGTTCGCCAGCCATTGGATCACGCCGCTGTCGAACGCCCAGGCGAGCGGGACGATGTTCCGGTGGTTGCTGTAGTTCTCGTGGTTGACGGTGATTTTGGTGTGGGCCAAGGGCCGGGCCGTCACGCCCAGCGTCAGGCGGTCCTGATTGACACCCTCGAAGCGCCGGAATTCGCGTTTTTCCGCGTGGAGCAGGTTGAGGCGGAAGGCGAGGCGGTCTTTGACGAGCGGCTGGTTGTGGTCGAGTGCGACGCGGTTCGAGGTCCAGCGGTCATACTGTGTCTGCACCTGGGTTTTCCGGTGCTGCAATTGCGCGCGCTTGGTTGTGGTGATGGCGGCGCCCTGCGGCTCGCCCACGCCGATGAGCAGGGCGTTGGGTCCGCGCGCGAGCGTCAGGCGCTCGAGGTTGTAGTTGTCGGAGGTCTCGAAGGAATTGAAGAAGTCGTGCGAGAGCGTCTGGAGGCCGTTGTTGCCGGTGTTGGTGAAGCCGCGAATCGAATAGGCTTGGCCCGTGCCGCCGCGGAGAAACTGCCCGGTGGCGTTGCCGTCGTTGCTCGGGGTGTTGTCGCCCTCGACGGCATCGACACTCGGGGTGAACAGCAGCGCCTTGTCGAAGGAGTTTACCGCGAGATCCTGCATGAACTCGGGGGTAAGAATGGTGAGCGAGGCGCCCACGTCGCGCAGATTGGTGCGCATGCGCGTGCCGGCGAGCGTCTCGGTGGCGGCGTAGCCGTGGTCTTTGTCGGTCGAGACCTCGAAGGGCGTGAGGATGACGGTGTCGGCCGACGAGGGAGTGGACGCGCGGGTGGAGGTGGCCGCCGGGAGCGTGCGAGCCGCCGGGGCGGGCGTCGCGCGGCCGACGGCGAGGGCGGACGAGCCGGCGTCGCGCACGAGTTGGAGAGCGGTGCCCGCGAGCATCCGCGTGACGGCTTCCTCGAGGGTGAAGTCGCCGCGCACGGCGGCAACGCGCACGCCCTGCACGATGGCAGCGGGGAACATGATCTCGCGGCCGGCTTGCTGGGCGGCGAGACGGAGCGCCGTGGCGGCGTCGCCGGCAGGAATGTCGAAGCGGAGCGGGGCGGACGGGGCGCCGAAGGCGGAGCCGAGGAGCAGGGCCGCGAAGGTGCAGAGGCCGAGCCAGGGCGAGGGGCGGGGGAGGTGGGGCATAAGTGGGTCGTGGTCTGGGCAAGACGGCCCACCGCGCGGAACACACTAAGGGGAAATGGCGCGGCGCAGGGAGATGGTGTCGGCGCGGCGCTCGGCACGGACACCGGCGGTGGCCTCGAGGAGTCGGACGAAGCCCTCGACATTGTCGGAGCGGAACGAGGCGGTGACCGGAAAACTCGCGAGCGCTGGATCAGCGAGGGCGAGTTGGAAGGTGTTGTGGCGGTTGAACTCGGCGACCACTTCCGCCAGCGGTGCGGCGGAAAACTCGAGGAGGCGCGGCTGCCACGCGAGGCTGCGGGCGATCTCGGCGGCGGTGACGGCGCTAGGCTCGATGGGAGGCAAAGTCACGTTAGCCCAAGCGGACGCGAGCGAGATGGTCACACGCTCACCGCGGCTGACGAGGGCTGCGGTCGCGGGCGGCGCGAGCGTGTCGGACGAACGCGAATCGGGCGCGAGGGAGGGGGTGACCTGCACGCGGCCCTCGGTGACGAGGACTTCGACGGCGGCGGCGGCGAGGCGGACGTTGAAGGAGGTGCCGACGGCGCGGGTCTCGACGCTGGCGGCGCTGACGATGAATGGGCGTGCCGGATTCTTCGCGACGGTGAAGTGCGCCTCGCCACTCAGCAGGCGCACGCGGCGCTCGGTTGGCGTGTAGGCCACGGAGACGGAGGCGCCGCGGTTGAGTTCGAGGATGGAGCCGTCGTCGAGGAGGCGTTTTTCGTAGCCGGTGGCGACGGTCGGCGTCGCGGATACGAGGGACGAAGTCGGCCGGGTTTCGCGGTTGAGAAAGAAAGCGAGCGCCACGCACGCCGCTGCAGCGAGGGCGGCGGGAGCGAGCCAGCGCCACGGCCGACGCGTGGCCTGGCGCGGCGGAGCGAGCAGGGCGGGGTTGGGCTCCGGCGCGTGCTCCGGGCGCCAGTCGGCGAGGAGGTCGAGTTCGCGCCAGGTGGCTTGCTGGCGCGCGAGGGCATCGCCGTGGCGCGGATCGGCGGCGAGCCATTGGAGATAGTCATCCTGTTCGCCGGGCGTGAGCCCGCGGTCGCGCCGGATGAGCCAGTCGGCGGCCTGTTCGTCGGGCGTGGGCTGGCTCATCGGATGCCTTCTTCGCGGCGATCGCGGGCAAATGATTCGGTGCATTTGCGCACACCGATGGTGAGTTGCGCGGAGACCGTGCACGCTGAAACGCCGAGGCGAGCGGCGATCTCCTTTTGCGACAGTCCGTAGACTTTGCGCAAGGTCATGACCTCGCGGCAGCGTGCGGGCAGGGACTGGATGGCGATGGTCAAGCGTTCGAGTTTTTCGCGGCGGTCGACGGTCTCGGGAATGCCGTCGCTCTCATCCAAGACGTCCAAGGACTCGAAAGACACTAAGGTATCATCGCCGGAAACTTGGCGGTGCCGCAGCGTGTCGAGCGCGAGATTGCGGGCCGTGGCGAAGAAAAAAGCTTTGGGTGAGCGCATGGCGGACCCGGCGGCACGGGCGCGGAGCATGCGCGCGTAGGCCTCCTGCACGAGATCGTCGAGCTCCACGCCGTGCGGAAACCGGCTGCGCAACCAAGCCCGGAGCATCGGCTCGTGGGGAAGCACGTGGTCGCTGAACCAGCGGTCGTCGGGGGAGGGCGAAGAGTCGGGATGGAACTCGGGAGTCACGGGGCTGGCGTTGTTTGGTGCGAATGGCCGGCGTGGGCAAGCGTCGGGTGGCGGGATCAAATTCAGCGGATCGGCATGCAGTAGAGCATAAACGAGGGGGACTGCGGGGCGAATGGGGCAACCTCCGTCTTCGTCGAGTGCGGCCGGCGCCGGGCCGAATTGAGCAACAGCGACCGCTTGCAAGAATGTGTCTACGTTCCGTCCTGAAAAAGCTCGAGGGGTTCAGAGCTCCAAGCGCGCAAACGGATTTGGCCGGTTGCCAAACTACAGTCGCGCCGGGTTGAAGTTCACCGCACTTGGCGCGGTGCCGCGGGCGAGCGGCGCAAGGCGGGAGCGCAGGTCGCGGACGGTGGAGGCGTGCGCCGGATTGGCAGCGAGATTGCGGAGCTCGTGGGGGTCGGCGGTGTGATCGTAGAGCTCCGCGCCTTCGCGGCCTTCGTTCCATTCGGTGAAACGCCAGCGTTCGGTGCGGATAGTGCGGCCCATCACGGGCTGCGAAAAACGGGTGTCGGGCGGGCGCAGAATTTGGGTGATGGCGCGGCCGTCCCACTCGGCCGTTGGATGGGCGAGCAGCGGCTGCAAGCTGCGGCCGGCCAAATCGGCGGGGAACGGAAGTCCGCAGCGTTCGGCGAGCGTGGGAAAAATATCCACGAATTCGACGATGCGGGCGCAGGCCGAGCCGTTGCTCCGGGCCGTCGGATCACGAATGATCAGCGGAGCACGGGCGGATTCCTCGAAGAGGGTTCGTTTCTGCCAGACGCCGAGATGCTCGCCGAGATGATAGCCGTGATCGCTCCAGAGCACGACGATAGTGTCGCGGGCGAGGCCAAGTCGGTCGAGGGCGTCGAGCAAACGGCCGACTTGCGCGTCCACAAACGAGACGGACGCGTAGTAGGCTTGGAGAGCGGAGCGGAGCGTGGATTCGTCGAGCCCGTAGTGAGGCGTCGAATTGTTGTGCGCGAAAGCTGCCGGCGGAATGTCGGCGCGGTCGTCGGGTGGAGCGGTGGGTAAGTGAATTTTTCCGATGGGGTAGAGGTCAAAATATTTTTTTGGCGCGACGAAGGGTGTATGCGGGCGGAAAAATCCGACACCGAGGAAAAAGGGTTTTCCGCGTGACTGCTCCAGCAAACGGATCGCTGCGGTGGCGATCAGGCCGTCGGTCTGTTCCTCGTCGGTTCCCTCGGCGCGGAGCCAGCTCAGGGCGGCGCTGACGGGCTTTTGCGGCGTGGGATTTACGATGTGTGCGGCGTCCGTGACGTCGCGCCCCCGTGGGTTGACGACGACATTCCACGAGGGCGAGTCGTCGAGGCCGTCGGTGCCGATGCCGCTGGGCACGTCGTAGTGATAGAGCTTGCCGACGCGGGCGCTGAACCAGCCGTGGTTTTTGAAAAGCTGCGGCAGGGTGACGACCTCCGGCACGGAGGCGCGGAAGTGCCGTGCCAGATCGTAGACGCCGGTCGCGTCGGGCCGGAGGCCAGTGAGCAACGAAGCGCGTGTCGGATTGCAGAGCGGGATTTGGCAATACGCGCGGTCGAAGCGCACGCCGGTGGCGGCGAGTCGGTCGAGGTTCGGCGTGGAGGCGACGCGATCGCCGGCCGAGTGCAACACGCTGCCGAGATCGTCGACGGCAATGAAGAGGATGTTGGGACGAGGAGCGTTCGCCGAGTGGAGGCTCGACGTGAGCGCCGCGAACGCGAGCAGGAGGGGCCAGCGTCGCAGGAGTGATTCAGCCGCGGTGAGCATGGAAGGGTGGTGAGGTCGTTTTGGGGCGACGGCGCGAGGCATCGCAGATGGACAGGGTGCCGCGGCGGGGTGTGTCAGCCCCTTGGGGTGAACGTGCTCGGGGCGTGAGGATGGCTGAGGTGGGGCAAGCGTGGCGGTTGAAGAGAGGGCGGACCGGCGTTCAATGGAACGACGTGGTGCGGTGGCGCTGTTGCGAGAGGGCCGGATCAGCGCACGAGGATCTCGCGGTCGGAGGCGTCCATCTCGGCTTCCCACGCCGCGAGCTTCTTTTTCAGGCGCGCGGTGATTTCGGGATGGCGGAAATTGAGGTTGGTGCGCTCGCCGATGTCGGCGGCGAGGTCGAAGAGCAGGTCCATGGTGTTGCCGTCGTTCAGGTATTTCCACTGGCCCTCGCGGACGGCGCGCTGCTTGCGGTTGGACCGATCGATGCGCCAGAAAAACGTGCGCTCGCGCGGCGCGGCGTCGCCGGTGAGCAGCGGGAGGAGGTCGAGGCCATCGAGGGTTTTCTCGCTTGGCGCGCTGATGCCGGCGGCGGCGAGGAACGTCGCATGCAGATCCATGGTGATACCCATTTGCGCGGTGACTTTTCCGCGCGGGAGTTTCGCGGGCCAGCGCATGAGACACGGCACGCGGATGCCGCCTTCCCAAAGCGTGGCCTTGTGATGAAAGAGCGGAGTGTTGCGCGACCAACGTTCGCCACCGTTGTCGCTGGAGAAAACGACGAGCGTGTTTTCGGCGATACCCTGCCGGTTGAGCTCGGCGAGGATTTCGCCCACGCCGCGGTCCACGCGTTCGAGCATGGCCTTATAGATGGCGCGGCTGCCGTGGAGCATCGTCTCCTTGGTCACAAACGGCGTGCCGGGCGCGTCGGGTGGTTGGAACGGCCCGTGCACGGCGAGGTGCGGTACGTACAGAAAAAACGGATGCGCCGCGTGATCGCGGATGAATTTCACGGCGCGTTCATTGACGAGATCGGTAAAGTAGCCTGCGCGTTTCACGGGCTGCAGGCCTTCGCGGAGGGCGGGCGTGCCGTCGTAATATTTGTGTTGGTAATAATCGGCGTGGCCGAGGAGCTCACCGAAATATTCGTCAAAGCCGCGCTTGGTGGGGTTATAGTCATCTCGGTAGCCGAGATGCCATTTACCAAACGCGCCCGTGGCGTAGCCCGCCGCCTTGAGGCGATCGGCGATGGTGATTTCGCCGAGGGGGAGGCCGAGGCCATGCATGTCGGGCTCGGGGACCCACGTGCCGTTGACGCGTCGCGACTGCTCGACTTGGTAACCGAAAGCGAACTCGAGCCCGATGCGTTGCTGCCAGCGGCCCGTCATGAAACCGGCGCGGGTGGGCGTACACACAGGAGCGTTGGCGTAGAAATCGGTGAACTTCACACCCTCGGCGGCGAGGCGGTCGATGTGTGGAGTCTTGATGTCGGTCGCACCCATGCAGCCGAGGTCGCCGTAGCCGAGATCGTCGGCGAGGATGAAGACGATGTTGGGTGGCATCGGCTTGCCGGCGGCAGCCGCTGAGACGGAGAGCAGGAGAGCGAGCGAGACGAGGAAAAGAGAGCGGAAGATGGGCATGAGAGAAAGGATGTGCGCGGCGATGGGTGCGGGCCGGGGATTGGGGTGAAACCGTGCGATGGAGGCGCACGTCCGCCCCTCCGTCAAATGCTGAGCAGGGAGCGGATGAGCGGGGCGGGTGAGCTGGGTGCGGATTTGGGCGAACACCGCGCCGTTCGAGCCGAATGCGAGGGCTCATTACTTTGCCGAGAACCTTGAAAAAGGCGGAAACATCGTGCTCCGTGCTCGACCATGAAGCATCCTTTGACGACGGGCGGTCTGATGGTGGCGCTGGTCTGCACTCTCGGCAGTGCGGCGAGCGCAGGTGAGAAAGCGGTCCCGGCTGCGCCGGCGCAGTCCAACGCGATTACCGGTAAGGTCGTTGAGTCGATGAATGCCGCGAGTTACACTTATGTCTTAGTGGATACGGCCAAGTCCCGGGTCTGGGCGGCGGCGCCGCAGTTTCCCGTCAAGGTCGGCGACACGGTGGTCGTGGCCGATGCGATGCCGATGACGAACTATCACAGTAAGACGCTGAACCGGACCTTCGACGTCGTTTA
>CANIJN010000158.1 GCA_947467625.1 Opitutia bacterium
ATTGCCGACGTATAGTTTGGAGTTGCTCATGTGATGTCTCGTAGATCCTTCGTCCTGCTACCAGTCCGTTCCCAACTTGGGTTTCGAAATCATCACTTAAGCCAAACGCTCAGCCAACGACTCACCAGATACTGTCGCCTAACGCTATCTCTAACGATCGAGGCGCTAAGACACACGGTGCGCCGGCCATAGCAAGCGAATTCTCAGATGCGGGAATTTGCGGTGCCGGACGACAACCCCGCCGACACCGAGGCTCAGATGGAATACTTCGCCCGCACATCTTCCGGAATCGGCGTCGCCCGGCCGGTCGCCAAGGTCACGAGCACATAGTCACAAAAGCCGTCGCACACGCGCTTGCCCGTCGGATTCTTCTCAATCTCAAAGGCCACGCGGCAACCGGTTTCGGAAAAATGCTCGATCCAGCAACGCACCGTCATCCGGTCACCCCAGCCCAGCGGGCGTTTGTAATGGATGTTGGCCGTCGTCATCCACCAGCCCAACCCACGGGACGCGAACGCCTGCATCGACATACCGTAATTTTTTTCCATCTGTTCGAACCGCGCCGCCAACACGTAATCGAGATAACGCGTCGAGTGCACGTGCTGGTAAAGGTCGATGTCATCGGGGCGGACCGACAACTCGGTTTCGAATTTGGAAAATACGTTCATGCAACATTCCGTTCGCGGCGGCAGCAGCCTAGCCAAAAAAACCGTCGATTTCCCGCCGATCCCGCTTGGTCGGCCGCCCGCTGCCCGGTTCGCGCGCGAGCATCTGTAGCGCGCTGCGCTCGCGAAGCTTCTCGAACTCTTCCGGTGGAGTCAGATCGACGCAGAAATCCGGTAGCAGCTTGGCGCCCACCCGCGAGCGGGGCACGCCCACCACGCGCAGCGTCCGCGTAAACAAGCCCAGCTTTACCGTCACGACTTCACCCGCCTGCACTTCGCGCGCCGGCTTGGCCACGCGTTCGTTGATCTCCACGCTGCCGGCCCGGCAGGCCTCGGTCGCGAGCGGCCGGGTCTTGAACACGCGCATCGCCCAGAGCCATTTATCGAGGCGGGCGGCAGAGCGGTCGGCTTCAGAAGGTGAGGTCACGCGGGAAAAATGAAAACGACCACAAATCTGGCGAAGACGCGCGGCCAGCGGCAAATCCGTTTCTCACGAAATCGCGTTCAGATTTTCTTCCCGCTGCGGAATTCCGCGCTCAACCAGTCGTCGAGCAGCGCTTTCTCGTGACGAAGCGGATCATCGCGAAATCCCATCGTGAGCTTCATCAGGAAGGCCATGTCGCGCAGCTCGCGTTTTCCTGCTTTCACCACGGTTCCGTCGACGTTCGTCAGTCGAAACACGAGCGAGAAGCGGGGAGGATAGATGTCGTTCACGATGCGCACATCGCCCCACTGCCCGCCGCGCCACGGTTCAAAATCTCCCGCCAAATCCACTTCCGTGATCGTGAGGGAGAGCTTCTGCCCCGGCTGGAGACCCCGCACGCCGCGGGTGGTGAGATACTCCTTCAGCGTTTCCAACGTGGCGTCCCGTCCTTTGTCGGAGCCCATGTAACTGTCGCGGACGTCGATAAATTTCTCGGGCTCGAAAAACACGACTTCAACGCAGGAGGGGCCTTTGACGGTGTCGAGCGCCGAGACGGTCCCGGCACCCACCGACGCCAGCGCAGACAAAAGCAGTATTCGGATCGTTTTCATAGTAGGGACTCTGACGAACGATAGCACAGGAATGTTCCCGGGCGAGCGCCGGAGCGATTCAGCGCATCGCCGCCGCGATTGTCACGACGACATACTTGCTCGTCGGCGTGTTACTCTTCGCCGCGACACTGCCGATCGGTACGAGGACGTTCGCCTCGGGAAAATACGTCGCCACGCAGCCGCGCGGGATGCGATACGGCGCCACCATAAACGAACGCGCCACCCGCTCCACGTCGCCAAACCGATTCGTCAGATCAACCAACTGGCCCTGCATCAGACCCGCCGCGCGAATATCTTCCTCGTGCATGAACACCACCCGCCGCCCGCCAAAGACGCCGCGATAGCGATCATCGAGACCATAGACCGTCGTGTTAAACTGATCGTGCGTGCGGATCGTCATCATCACGAATTCGCCCGCCGCCAGCGCCCGGCGCGGAATCGGCGCGACCGTGAAATGAGCCCGCTTCGTCGGCGTGCACCACTCGCGGGCGTCGCGGGGCGCATTGGGCAAATAGAAAACACCCTCGCGGATGCGCCGATTGTAATCCTCGAAGCCCGGGACCACTCGGGCAATGCGGTCGCGGATGAGATCGTAATTGCCGGCGAACGTGGGCCACGAGGGCCGCTCTTTGACCCGCTCTTTTAACTCAGCCGCGACGCCCGAGGGCGGATCAGAGACTGGCCCTGCTCCGAACACCGCCATCGCGATCCCGCAGACAATCGCCACTTCACTCCGCAATTCCGCCGACGCCGGGACGAGCCGCCCGCGCGAGGAATTGATCACGCCCATCGAATCTTCGACCGTCACAAATTGCTCGCCACTCCCCTGCGTGTCGCGCTCGGTGCGACCGAGACACGGTAAAATTAACGCCGTGCGACCTGTCACCAGGTGCGAGCGGTTGAGCTTGGTCGCCACGTGTGCCGTCAAGGCGCACTTCCGCAGCGCCGCGGCGGTAAACTCGGTGTCCGGCGTGGCCGAGAGAAAGTTTCCACCCATCGCGACCAGCACCTGCACGCGACCGGCGTGCATCGCCTGGATCGCACCGACCGTATCGAGCCCGTGGGTACGGGGAGACTTCAGGCCAAACTCCGCGTCGAGCCGGTCGAGCCACCAGTCGGGCATTTTCTCAAAAATCCCCATCGTGCGATCGCCTTGCACATTCGAGTGACCGCGTACGGGACACACCCCCGCCCCCGGCCGCCCCAGGTCGCCGCGCAACAGGAGAAGGTTTACGATGGTCTGAATCGTCTCCACCGCATTCGGCTGCTGCGTCAGACCCATGGCCCAACAACAGATCGTCGCCCGCGATTTCATCGCGATCTGCGCCGCCGCGCGAATCTCCTCCCGCGCCACGCCGCTCGCCGACACAATCTCATCCCACGACGTCGCCCGCAAATCAGCCACGAGCGCGTCGTAACCGTGGGTGTGGGCACGAATAAACGCGTGATCGAAGACCGCGCCGGGCAACGCTCCCGCCTCCTCCACGGCGAGCATGTCCTTCATGATGCCCTTGAACAACGGGAGATCTCCGCCGATGCGGGGCTGCAGCCAGAGATCCGCGAGCCGCGCGCCGTCGCCGAGGAGCGTCGAAAACGCCTTCAACGGATTCATGAAGTGCTGCGGATTCTTAAACCGCTCCGTCCCGACCTCGGGCAGCGGATTCACCGACACGATCTTCGCTCCGCGTGCCTTGGCGGCTTCGAGCGCAGTCAACATGCGCGGGTGATTCGTGCCGGGATTTTGGCCGATCACAAAAATAGCCTCGGCCTTTTCGAAGTCCTCCAGTTTGACAGTGCCTTTGCCGATCCCGATGGTCTCGCCGAGCGCGACGCCACTCGATTCGTGGCACATGTTGGAGCAGTCCGGCAAATTATTCGTCCCCAATTGCCGCGCGAAGAGTTGCCACAGAAACGCCGCTTCATTGCTCGTCCGGCCCGAGGTGTAAAATGCCGCCGCATCCGGCGTGGGCAGCACCCGCAGTGCGTCCGCGATGAGCGCCAACGCATCGTCCCACGAGATCGCCTCGTAGTGGCTCGCACCCGCGCGCAGCACCATCGGCGCCGTCAACCGCCCCTGCGCGTTCAGCCAGTGGTCGCTCTGCGCTGCGAGCTCGGCCACCGTATGCTGCGCGAAAAACTCCGCCGTGATCCGCCGCGGAGTCGCCTCGTCGGCCACAGCCTTGGCACCGTTTTCGCAAAACTCAAACGTCTGCCGGTCGCCATCTGGGCTCGGCCACGCGCAACTCTGGCAGTCGAAGCCGTCCTTCTGGTTCACCTCGAGCAGCAGTTTCGCGCCGCGCACGGCGCCCATTGCACCCAGCGTGAGGCCCGTGGTGACGGCGACCGCTTGCAGTCCTCCGGCTGCTCCGCTCGGCGCGCCGAGCTGGATGTCGGCGACTTCGACGGGCGGTTGCGCAGCGGGCACGGCGGGCGGGATCATGGCGGCGACGTTGGTGGGGAAAGACCGTTATTCAACTCCGCGCCGCTCGCCACCATTCAGGCTCGCGCCCAGTCCTCACCGCTGGATTCGCGCGGAACCACCGTGCGCGAACGCCCGGACTTGGTCCGCCGTCGCCATGGTGGTGTCGCCGGGGAAGGTCGTGAGGAGCGCGCCGTGGGCCCAACCGAGATTGACCGCGTCCTGCGGCGATTCGCCGCCGAGCAGCCCGTAGAAAAAGCCCGCCGCATAACCATCACCGCCGCCCACGCGATCAACGACATCGAGTTCGCAGGTCGGCGAGACATAGGTCGCACCATCGATCCACGCGACCGCACCCCAGGAGTGGCGGTTGGTCGAGTGCACTTCGCGCAACGTCGTCGCAACAATCTTAATATGCGGGTGCTTCTTGATGACATTTCCCATCATGCTGAAAAATGCGCTAGGATCTAATTTGGACTTCGCCGCGACCGCTGGCCCAGGGATGCCGAGGCCGAGCTGCAGATCCTCTTCGTTGCCGACGAGCACATCGACGTGGCGGATGATGCGATCGAGCACCGCGACCGCACGCTCGGGGCCGCCGGCGATATTCCAGAGCTTGGCGCGGTAGTTGAGATCAAAGGACGTGATCGCCCCGGCCGCCTTCGCCGCCTGCATGGCTTCGATAATCACCTCGGCCGTGGTCGTGGAGAGCGCCGCGAAAATCCCGCCGCTATGAAACCAGCGCACCCCGCCCGCGAAAATTTCCTGCCAATTGAAATCACCCGGCTTGAGCTGCGCCGCCGCTTCGTTGCTGCGGTTATAGAAAACCACGGGCGCCCGCAGGCCCTGGCCGCGGTCGCTGTAAACGGTGGCCATATTAGGCCCATGCACGCCGTCGTGCTGGAAGTGTTTGTAAAACGCCGTGACGCCCATGGCGCGGACCCGTTCCGCAATCAAATTACCGATGGGATAATCCACCATCGCGGAGGCAACGCCAGTCTTGAGGCGGAAACAGTCGGCCAGATTCCCCGCGACATTGAATTCTCCCCCGCTCACGTGGATGTCGCAGTGCGTCGCTTTGCGAAACGGAATGATCCCCGGGTCGAGGCGGTTGACCAAGGCACCGAGAGAAACGAAATCGAACGCGGCGGCAGGGCGGATATTCAGGCCATATTTCATCAGTGAGAGTGGAGTAATGTTTCTCGGGACTGCGGCCAGACCTTTTATTGCACCCAAGCCGCGGCGCGATTGCATCCTCCGCTTTTCTTTTCCTCGGCCGTGATTATGGTCAGCGCGCTGCCGCATGTTCACCAGCTTTCTCCACCTCCTTGCCCGCCGGGCCAACTCCGAGGCCAATCATGACCCGTTTATCCGGGAGGTGATCGTGCGCGAACGCGACGCCCGCAATCCCCGCGCGGAGTGGGTGATTTTCGTTTGCTGGCTACTCATCGCGGTGAAACACGTCGCGATCATTTGGGTCTGCCAACGCTACCCCGTGCCCTTTCACCAGCTCTGGATAAATTTTCCGACGTGGCTCCTCGGCACCCTCGCCACCGGCATTTACTTCTGGCGCATACGACGCGGATAGCGGTTGGGCAGCCGCCTCTTGGCGCCGTGGTCGCCCCCGTACCTACAGGCACCGGAAGGTGCTCGCGCGCCGCAAAACCTCATTTTTGTTGTCGGTTTTCTCGTTTTCTCTGCACGCTGCCGCCCCATGCCCAACGTCCCCGGTCTCCGTTCACCCTATAGCAAAGTCGGCCGCCTCGTTTATTTCGGGCGCATGATCGACAAGATCCGCCTCCACGCGCGCGGTGCCCTGCCCGCCGATTACATTAAGAATCTCGGCAAGGCCTTCGACGCCCGTGCCTGCACGTTTCTCCGTATCCCCTACGACGAGCTCACCGCCTACGTCCTTTCCGCCGCGACCCCTGACGATGCCGCCGCACTCGCTTGGGCCGAAAAAACCGGCGGCGCCCGCAGCGACGAGGACTGCGAAATCTGGTGTGGATTCATGATGAAACGCGGTTGGCGCGATGAGGGAGCCGAGATCCTCGTCAAACGCATTAAGGATAGCGCCCTCGAGGCGGCGCCCATCATGACGATGTTCGATTACCTCGACTTCGACGAGGGCCGCGATCCCGTCACGCCACGCGCGTGGGAACAGTGAACCGCTCCGTGGTTCGGGCCCGCCGCAGCACGCCATGACTCCCGCCGTCGCGAAACGCTTCCGCCTCCTCGCCAGCACCCTCAGCGTCCTGCTACTGGTCGGGGCTCTCGCGGCAGGTGGGTTCTATTTCCGGATCCGCGCGAGCCTTCCCCGCCTCGATGGCGCCACGACCGTTGCCGGCTTGGGCGCGCCCGTGACCGTTGAACGCGATGCGCAGGGCGTGCCCACGCTCCGCGGCCAGACCCGCGCCGACGTCTCCCGCGCCCTGGGTTGGCTGCACGCGCAGGAGCGTTTCTTTCAAATGGATCTCCTCCGCCGCAGCTCGGCGGGAGAACTCGCTGAACTCTTCGGCAAGGCCGCCCTCCCCCGCGACCGCGCCACGCGGATGCACGGCTTTCGCAAACTCGCCCAACGCGTGCTCGCCCAACTCGCGCCCGCCGAGCGCACGCAACTCGACGCCTATACCGCGGGCGTCAACGCCGGCCTCGCCGCACTCGGCGACAAACCTTTCGAATATCTCGTCCTGCGCACCACGCCGCAACCCTGGCGCCCCGAGGACAGTATCCTCGTCGTCTACGCGATGACCCTCGATTTGCAGGACGAAGTGGGCCTGCACGAGCAAACGCTCATGACGCTCCGCGATAAACTCGGCGACGAAGCCGTCGCGTTCTTCGCGCCCGCGTTGACACCCGCCGACGCCGCGCTCGACGGCACCACCGCGCCGGTGGCCCCCCTGCCCGGCCCGCAGCTCATCGATCTCCGCAAACGTCCCAAGCCCCTTTCCTCGCTCGACCCACGCCTCCCGGTCAACGCACCCTCCGCGTTCTCGGCCTCCGATTTTGCCTCGAGTTTTCCCTTCCTGCCCCGCGATCCCGAGGCCGTGCTGGGTTCCAACGCGTTTGCCCTCTCCGGCGCGCACACCGCCAGCGGAGCCGCTCTCCTCGCGAACGATCCCCACCTCGACCACGGCGTACCCACTATCTGGTTTCGCGCCTCACTCGAGTGGCCGAGCCCTCCCGCGGTTCCCGGCTCTCAATCGTCCGCGCTCAACGCGCCACTTCATCGGATCACCGGCGTCACCCTGCCCGGAATCTTCGCCGTCGTCATCGGCAGCAACGGCCACATCGCGTGGGGCCTCACCGTCGCCAATGCGGACACCGGCGACCTCATCGTTCTCCAAGTCAACGCCATCTCACCGCGACTCTACACCGCGCCCGGCCACGACGAACTCCTCGAAATCGAAAAACGTCGCGAAACCATTCTCGTCAAAGATTCCGACGCCGTGACCGCCGACTACGAGTGGACGATCTGGGGCCCTATCGTGACCAAGAACGAAAAAAAACGTCCCGTCATCCATCGCTGGACTGCGCACGAGGCCGCGGCGACCAACTTCACCTTTTTCGACCTTGAGGACGCGACCACGGTCCCCGCAGCCGTCGCCATTGCCCACCGGGCAGGCATCCCGGCGCAAAATTTCCTCGTCGCCGATCGCACCGGTGACATCGCGTGGACGGTCGCCGGCGCCCTTCCCCGGCGCGTGGGCTACGACGGCCGCGTGCCCACCAACTGGTCCTTCGGTGACCGCCGCTGGGAGGGTTTTCTACCGCCGGACGACTACCCCGTCGTCACCACCAAGCCCACGGGAAACCCCGCCGAAATCTACAGTCCGTCCGGGCGACTCTGGTCCGCGAACCAACGCCAGATCGGCGGCCCCTCCTTGGCCACCCTTGGTGACGGTGGTTACGCCCGCCCGGCCCGCGCCGCCCAAATCCGCGACGCCCTCACCCCGCTCGAACGGGCCACGCCCAAAGACCTCCTCGCGATCCAACTCGACGACCGCGCGCTCTTCCTCACCGCCTGGCAAAAGCTCCTCGTCGAGACGCTCACGCCCACCGCCACCGCCGAGAAAAAATCCCGCGCCGAGCTCCGCGGCCTCGTTGAAAAGGGGGCAGGCCGCGCCAGCCTCGATTCCGTGAGCTACCGCCTCGTGCGCGATTTTCGCGAGGCCGTTTACCAGCGCATCTTCCCGGCTATTTTTGATCCGTGCATCGACACCGGCCCGGCTTTTAATTGGCGGAAACTGCATTTGGAAGGTGCCCTGTGGACGATGCTGCGTGAAAAACCCGCCCACCTGCTGAACCCCGCGTTCCCGACGTGGGAAGCCGTACTCCTCGCCGCCGCCGACGATGTCGTCACCGGTATCGAGAAATCCGGCACGCCGCTCGCCCGCGCCACGTGGGGCCAGCAAAACGTGCTCCGCATGCGCCACCCCTTCAGCCTCTCCCTGCCCGCCTTTCTCACCCGCTGGCTGAACTTCCCCGCTACCGCGCTGCCCGGCGACCACGACGTGCCCCGCGTGCAAAGTCCCCGACACGGTGCCAGCATGAGAATGGTGGTCTCGCCCGGCCACGAAGCTGAGGGCCTCTATCACATGCCCGGTGGCCAAAGCGGCCACCCGCTCTCGCCCTTCTACCGCGCGGGCCACGAACATTGGGAACGCGGCGACCCCACTCCCTTCCTCCCCGGAAAAACTGCCCACACGCTCACGCTGACGCCGTAAGCGCACCTCCGAAGCGCAGCGGCGGCCTCCCTATCGCCGACGAGCCGCCACGCCTCCCCCGCACCACCAACCGGCTGCTGCGCCCCATGAGGCCACCCTCGCATCCGCGCATGTTTTCAAGCTTGGCTGGCCCGAGCTTCGTCACGCTCGACAAATCTTCCCGCCACCGTGCCTGCGCACACTATCACCTCCCCGATCGTTTCCCTCACTAACGAGGAGAACGGAACGGCGGGTCGCCGCCGTCGCGACAACGATCCTCCTGTCACCGAACCAGCCCTACGCCACCTCAGAGTAACGACCCGCCCTTCGGCACCCGCACGACGGTCGTGCCCGCAATCTTGTCGTGCCACGACTGGCGATCGGCATCGAAGATCACCCAAATAAAGCCGAGGCCACCCACCATCAACGAGAGGAAGCAGCTCAGGGCGCGCACGGCAGCAGTGGGCCAGTCGATTTCGCGACCATCGAGGCGCACAACTTTTAAGCCGCAGATAATGCCACCAATCGTGGTGCCCTTGGTCTTCCACATCGCGGCGCCGTAGATGGCGAGCACGAGCAACCAGCTCACGAGGCCAAGGTCCCTGTGCATAAAGCGCGGGAACACACTAGACGTCAGGCCGGCGATCATCGCCATCACCACGACATCGAGCAGCAGCCCACCCATACGAATCCAAAACCCCGCACGCGGGAGCGCCGCCGCCGAGATCGTCGCCTGTGGCCGAGGCGGCGCGGACGCCGGTGGCGGGGTGGCGCCCTTTTCCCGCTTTCGACCGGACACGATCGTAAAGACGACCGCACCCAGCCCGATCAAGCCGGTGAGGTTGAAGACGAGGAGACCGAGCACGGGTACCGTATAGAGGGCCAGCACCATCACGCCGCCGAAAATCACCGCAAGGGCGACGTGCTTGATCGGACCGTCACCAAAGACGCGGGTGATGCGCCGGCCGAGCCACGCCAAAATCACAACCTTGCCAAAGAGCGTCGCGCACAAAACCCCCGCACCCACGAACACCGCGGCGATCAGGCCCCCTCCGGTCAACACCAGCAGCACAATCAACACCGGCGTGAGGAGCGTCGCCAGCAACGCCGCCAGTACGGAGAAACCGGGCTGTGTTTCCAAAGTAGTGAGACACGGCTCGACGCCGGTGCGGAACAGCAGGGCGGCAACGACGTAAAAAATCAGGCAAGACCAAGCGAGCGCCCACGCCCAGCCGAGGTTCGGTCCGATGGCGAGCGGGCGCGCTTTCAAAAAACACTCGCGCCACCACGCGCGGAGCCACGCGCCTTGTGTGGATACAATATTTCTGAGCTCACCCGTGATCACCGCCGTCGGGTCGCGCTTGATCGAGCCGGCGATACACACGACCTCGCCGTCGATGCGCGCGTCGGGTCCGAGTTCGAGGTCCCCGAACACCACGACGACACCCTTTTTAACCGTGCTGTTGACGTAACTATTACCGAATACGGCGACGACGGCCGCACCGACTGGACCGGTCACACGGTTGTCGCCAAAAACCGACACCACCGCATCGTCGACTTCGCCATCGGCTGTCGCCTTGCCAAATAGAGCGACGACGGCCTCGGCTTTTTTATCTTTTTCGAGCAGCGCATCAGAAAAAACCGTGACAACCGCCTCGCCGGAAGAGGACTCGGGGACGGGCGGCGCTGCGACAAGCGATGCGGCCCGTTTTTCTTGGGCGAGCACGGCCAGCGTCAGTGTGAAAAAGAACGCGACGGCGACGCCAACCGAGAGGGAGCGAATGGAAGGCATCATGGCAGGGAGAGCCGGAGCGTGCATGGGAACGGACGGGTGAAGGTTTAGCAGCCCACGTAGAACGTGCGGTACGCGACGGTGTCGAGGCCGAAGCGGTGGTGCCACAATCGAATCAAGGCCCACGTTCACCCCGGGCGCTTCCGGGGCCGCGTTCGGCTGGAAAAAGGACGATGGGATTACTCCACGCTCGCGCGGAGCGCCGCGTAGCGATCGCGTGCGCGACTGGCGCACGTTGCCAAATTCGCTTCGCTCACGCCGGCCAGCACGAGCTTGGCCCGATCGCAGGTCCCGTGGCCGCTCTCGCCCGGCAGATCCAAGGCGAAGCGGGCAACGCGAGCACTGCGGCGCACGAGATCCACGATCAACTCCAGCTCGGGCTTCGGATCCTGCCAGCGGGTCCGCAGCCGCCCAAACGTGATCGCGGCAGGGGTACATGTGCTTTCGCGCGTGCCCCTTCTCGGCACCTTTCACGCCCTGCCTAAGGAAACCCCTCCGTCCGCGGCTCAAAAATCGATCGCCTTGAGCGCGCCTATTTGGACCTCGAAGCGATCCCCAAAGGGCTTCACCCGCTTGTAGTCATCCCGGCGCAGCTCATAGGAACGCCCGATGGGTACAAAAATAATCGAGCCCGAGCCGTTCGCCCGAATCTCGGACAGTTGCGGAGGGTGCTTGGGATCGACGGTCTTGAATTCGATGTGGCCCTCACCCGCGCTCACCTTGATCACAATTTTTTCTCGTAGCGGTGACCGCAGCTTGGCCGAAACACTCTCGAGCGCCACCAACACTTTGTTGACGCGGGCGGTCACCAAAAACTTTTCCGGCGGCAAACGATCGTTGCCCTCCTTCTTGAGCGGCACCTCGTAGGTGATGATGGTTTCGTTCTCCTCAACGACGGTAGCCCTATCCAGATCCATCAGCTCGCCGACCGATTTACGTTGAGAGGGGGCGACTGCGCCCGTCGTCGCTGCTTCCTCCAGGCGCTGGCCGCGTTTCTCACCTTGTCGACGGTATTTTTTAATCTGACTTTCCGAGGGTTCCTTCCCATCGATCTTCAGCGGAATGTATTGCTCGGCGTAAGGCTTCGAAGGGTCAAAACGGACCACCACGTCACTCCTGGCCTTGCCCTTGCCGTCCTTCTCGATGGCCGTCTGGGTATAGGCCCAACGGTCCGTATCTTGGGCGAGTTTCTTCACCGCGTCTTGCAGCAACTGCGGCACCGCCGCGTGGGTACTCACCCCGCCGACCAAAAACAAAATGAGGAGCAGACGTCGCATAATCATTTGAAACGATGCGCGCTCCCCGCGGTTCCGCAAGCTGCGACCTCCGCTCTCAAAAAAGCGCGGACGATTGAGCAAAACTGAAACGAGTGGCGCGAAAAAAGAGCGCCATCGAGCGGCCCTCTGGGTGCCCACCGAAGCGACTACATCCGACAGATCAGGAGCTCACGTTCGTAGATCATTTCCTTCGGCAGGTGCGCATGCAGATCGAGGAACAGTTCCTCGTGACCGAGCACCTCGGCGCGCCACGCCGAGCGGTCGAAGGCCTGCAACGCGTCGAACTTCTCCTGCGGGAAATCCATGCCCGTCCAATCGATGTCCTGATAGCGTGGCACCCAGCCAATCGGCGTCTCTTTCGCACGACCACCCGCTCGTACGCGGTCGACGATCCATTTGAGCACCCGCATATTTTCCGAGAAGCCGGGCCAGATGAATTTTCCGTCCGCATCCTTGCGAAACCAATTCACGTGAAAGATCCGCGGCGTTTCGGTGAGCTTGCGCTGCATGCTGATCCAATGGCGGAAATAATCACCCATGTTGTAGCCGCAGAACGGCAACATCGCCATCGGGTCGCGGCGCACTTTACCAATCGTGCCGGCCGCCGCAGCGGTCATCTCCGAACCCATCGTCGCGCCCACGTAGACGCCGCACGACCAATTGAAGGCCTGGTAGACCAACGGCATCGTCGTCGCGCGGCGGCCACCGAAAATAAAGGCACTGATCGGCACGCCATCGGGATTTTCCCACTCCGCGTCGATGGTCGGACATTGCTTCGCGGGCGCAGTGAACCGCGAGTTCGGATGCGCGGCCTTGGCTCCGGTGGCTTTCGCAATTTCAGGCGTCCAGATTTTCCCCTGCCAATCGGTCGCCGTCGCCGGCGGCTCCGCGGTCATACCTTCCCACCAGACGCCCCCGCCGGGGGTCAGCGCAACATTGGTGAAGATGGTATTCTTCGCGAGCGAGGCCATCGCGTTGGGATTGGTCTGGTTCGACGTGCCGGGGGCTACGCCGAAGAAGCCAGCCTCGGGATTGATCGCGCGCAGGCGCCCCTGAGCATCGGGCTTGATCCACGCGATATCGTCGCCGACGGTCCAGACCTTCCAGCCTTGTTTCTGAAAATGCGGGGGCGGGATGAGCATGGCGAAGTTCGTCTTGCCACAGGCGCTGGGAAACGCCGCCGCCACGTAGGTCTTCTGCCCCTGCGGATTCTCCACCCCCAAAATGAGCATGTGCTCCGCCATCCAGCCCTCGTCACGCGCCATCGCCGACGCGATGCGCAGCGCAAAGCATTTTTTTCCGAGGAGCGCATTACCACCGTAGCCGGAACCGTAGCTCCAGATCTCGCGCGACTCCGGGAAGTGCACGATGTATTTTTCTTTGTTGGCTGGCCAAGCGACATCCTGCTGCCCCTTCGCCAACGGCGCACCGACAGAATGGATACACGGCACCACGCGCTTAAAATTCTGGTCGATCAACTCGAAGACTTTTTTACCGATGCGCGCCATAATGCGCATATTGACGACGACGTAGGGCGAATCGGTGAGCTCAACCCCGATCTGCGACATGGGCGACCCGATTGGCCCCATGCTGAACGGCAACACATACATGGTGCGGCCCCGCATACAGCCCGTGAAGAGCCCCTTGAGCGTCTTCCGCATCTCGAACGGATCGACCCAATTATTCGTCGGCCCCGCGGCCTCCTTGGAGAGCGCGCAGATG
>CANIJN010000159.1 GCA_947467625.1 Opitutia bacterium
ACGCCGGCCAGGAAGATGGAGCCGGAGAGGGCGACCTTGAGTGCCCAGCCCAGAACGGCGTTGAACATGCCCTCGCGGCGGGCACCGGTAGTGACTTCGTCGAGGTCGCAGATATCGGCGGTCATAGAGGGGACGAGCACCATCACGGCGACGAGGCCGGGAGCGAGCAGGAGTGACGGGATGACGAGGAGCCAGCCGGCGTCGGGCACGTAGCAAAACCATTTCGCGATCCCGGCGACTACGAGCGAAGCGGTGCAGAGGAGAAAAGTATTTTTCTTACCGATACGCTGAGAGAGCCGGACGATAAACGGAATCGCGCACAGACCGCCGAGTTGAAAGCACATCCCGGCGAAACCCTTCAAGAGAGCGCCCTTCGCCAGATCGCCGCCATTGACGTAGAAAACGTTCAGGTAAAATCCGGTGTTATCGATGACGAGATAGCTCGCGTAGATGAGGCATTGGGCGGAGGCGAGGCGGACGAAATCGCCTCGCTTGATCGTCTCGCGCCAGCCGCGCCAGACGGAGAGTTTGGGGGCGGTGGCGATGGCGGGACGCGGACGTTCGGGCACGCGCCACGCGGTGAGCGCGCCGAGGCCGGCGACGAGGAAGCCGATGATCACGCCGCAGAAACGGCTCCCAGCGACGAGGCTGTTGGCCCCGATGAGCTGGACGATTTTGAGCAGCCACTGGTTGAGCACTCCCGAGAGTTTGTGGAGCATCGACTTTGTGCCCATGAGGCGCGTGCGCTCGTGGTAGTCGCGGGTGAGCTCAAGGCCGAGCGCGCCGTAGGGGACGACAAAAATCGAGTAGGCGGTGGCGAGGAGAAATGAACCGATGGTGAGCCACCAAAAATAGAACGCCGGGGTTTTATCGGCGGGGAAAAACCAGATGCCTGCAGCGCAAAGGCCGGTGAGAATCGCGCCGACTAAAATGAACGGGCGCCGGCGGCCCCAGCGGGATTGGCAGTGATCGCTGACGCTGCCGATCCACGGATCCATGACCGCATCCCAGAGGCGCGGGAGCGCGAGAGCGGCGCCGACGAGCACGGGGCTGACGCCGAGCGTCAGGTTGAACACGGGATTGGCGAGCTGGTTGACGGAGTTGAGCGCGAGATTTTCCGCGAACGCCGAAGAGCCGTAGGCGATGCGGGTGCCGGGGCTGACGCGTTCGGAGTCTGGCGGTGGCGGTGGTGCCGGCGGCGGTGGGGTGGGCGCGGCCGAGGGGATCAGGAGGTGGGGCCTTGACCGAAGTCGGTGACGCCGCGGGCGAATTGCTTAATGCGCACGCGAGGGAACGGTGCGAAGGGCAAGGCGAGGAGAGCGCCCTGTGCGACGGCGGGTTGGGTCAGCTCCCGCGAGGAGAGCACGCTGATCGCCCGGGCACGGAGGGAAGCGAGAATCGCAGGCTCGTGGGGAACGAGCGAACGGGATTCGGTGGCGTCGAGACGGAGGTTGAAGAGGAGCTCGCGGCCGCCGTTGGCGAGCCAGATATATTTCCAGTCGCCCTGCCGGACCATGCACTTGAAGTGGCGCGTGCCGGGGGTGCCATACAGGCCAATCAACGCTTCGCGCTGCGGCGTGGTGCCGCGGAGGGTATTGAGCAAGTCGTGGCCATCGCGCAGCTCGGGCGTGCCGCTGGCGGTGGTAGCGAGGCCGAAGAGATCGGTCAGCGCGGCGAGGCCGTTGAAGCGGGTGTTGGGCGCAAGGTGGCCGGGCCAGCTGACGAGCATGGGCACGCGACAGGAGGCCTCGAAGAAACTCTCTTTTTGCCACGCGCCGTGGTCGCCCATGTGGTCACCGTGGTCGGAGAAGAAACAGATGAGCGTATTGTCAGCGTCAGGACGGGCTTCGACGGCGTCGATAATTCTCCCGATACAATCGTCGATAAACGCAATCGAGCCGAGGTAGCGCGCGCGGAGGCGGCGGGCTTGCGAGGGTGGGATGTCGCAGGCCCAGACAGCGTGGTTCATCCAGCCGAGGTAGTCATCGGCCGCGTCGACGGCCGGATCGCCGAGGAGTGGGTCGGGCATGTCGTCCGGATTAAACATCCGGTTGTAAGGCACGGGCGGCGCGATGGGCGGATGAGGGGTGACGAACGACACAAAACCGAAATAGGGACGAGCGTCGGGCGACTGAAGTTCTTCGACGGCGCGGGTGGTGAGCCAGGACTCACCGGTGAGGGCAGCGGGCATGGGACGGAGTTGCGGCACGTAATACATGTCGCTGCGTTCGCCGTGGACTTGCTCGAGGTGGTCGAAGCGGGGCGCGCGGGCGCGGAGCCACGCCACGTAGTCGTCGGCGAGGAATTCTTTTTCCGTGGGCCAGAGTTCTTCGGAGTATTCGTGAGTGTGGAAACCGAGCGGTTCGTCGCGCGGCTCCGTGTGAAATTTACCGAGGCCCCACGTCCGGTAGCCGCGGGCGGCGAGGGTCGAGGCGAGATAGGGGCCGCAGCGCTCGGGCACGTGGTCGCCGACCGCCCAATTGCTGAGCCAACTGGTTTGGGACGGCTCGCAGCCCGTCATGAGGGAGTAGCGCGCGGGCACGCAGACGGGGCACGAGGAATAAGCGTTGGTGCACGCGACGCCGCGTTGGACGAGGCGGTCGAGATTCGGCGTGCGGGCAAGGGAGTGGCCGAGGCTCGCGATGGTGTCGAACCGCTGCTGGTCCGTCATCACGAAGAGAATGTTGGGAGGCGGCATGAAGGAAAATTGCCGGGCCGGGAAGAGGCCCCAGCTGGTCATGGCGGCAGGACCTGTTTGCCGGCGAGCAAGCGCTCGCGCAGGAGAGGATAGGCGACGTCTTGCACGCTGGTGTTTTTGTCGAGCGCGGCGCCGGCGGCGATGGCGGCGCTGTGGGCGAGGGCCATGAAGACCGGCTCCATACGGATCGAGCCGTGCGCCACGTGGGTGGCCGACACGCAGATGGGCGAGAGGAGATTTTCGCATTCGCCCCGGCGCGGGATGATCGAGCGGTAGGAAATGCCGTAGGGCTTGGGGGGGACGCGCCAGATCACGCCGTCGCTGATGGCGTAGCCCTTTTCGGTGACGAAGTGCTGCACGACGTGGGAGTCCATGCCGAAGGAGCCGAGGCCGACGGGATCGGGGGCGCGGCGTTTCCCTTCACAGTCGTGCTGCGTCATCACGTAGTCGGTGACCATGCGACGGGCTTCGCGGATGTAAATCATCCACGGCCAGCCGCCGTTGTCGGTGAATTCATCCTTGGACAACCCGTAAGCGCTGACTTTTTGGCGGATGGCGGCGGGAACGCGCGGATTGTTTGCGAGCGTCCAGAGGAAGCCGCGGATGTAGGTCTCATGTTCTTTTTCGATTTCGCGGCGCCGGGCGTAGCTGGCTTCCGGGTAATCCCAGTTGGCGCCGGGGAGATCGGAGCCAACGGCGTGCATGTTGTTCCAATCGACCTTGGACCCTTGGCCGGCGAGTGGCTCGACTAAGGCGGGCAGCCGATCGTCACCGGCGTCGAAATTCCGGAGCAGCAACTCGTGATCGATGGCGTGGTAGCCGGCGGGTTTTTCGATCGGGATGCGGAGTGTGGGATCGGTCGTCAGGCAGACGCGGTAGTTGTAGCCTTGGATCTTTCGGTCGCCTTGGCCGTTGGCCAGGCCATCGATGCGGAAAACATAAGGCAGCAGCCCGCTGGCGGGATCGCCCGGCTTCACATAGGGGTCCACATCTTTGATGAAGTGATCCTTGTCGCGCTGCGTGTAGTGGACGCGCGGTTGGGTGTCGCCGCGCCGCACGCCGGCCATGTCCTCGCCATATTGGCTCTCGGCTTCGCGGCCGACGGTGGAGGTCACGCCGGCGGCGGCGAGGAGATCGCCGACATAGGTCGCGTCGATAAACATCCGGCCGCGGTAGGTTTTTCCGCTCAGCGTGGTGATCGCGGTGATACGTTTATCCTGCATCGTCACGCCCTTGCCCGGTGCGCGGTCGAGTAGCTCGTTGAACACAACCGTCACGCCAGCGTCGCCGATCATTTTTTCGAAGACCCGGCGGCCGACGTGGGGCTCGAAGCTGCGGATGTATTTTTCACCGTAGGCGGCGGCGATAGCGTCGTAGAACTCCGAAGCGATGCCGCCGAACGTGTTTCGTTTTCCGAGGAAATCGCTGGCGCCGAGTCCGCTGGCACTCATCCCGCCGGGGAAGCCGGTAGGGTTAACGAGAATGACAGAGCGGCCCTCGCGCTGGGCTGCGATGGCGGCGGTGACGGCACCGGAGGAGTCACCGTAGACGACGACGTCGTAAACGGGCGGCGCCACCTGCGCGGGCAAGCGGAGGCTCAGCAACAAGGCGGCGAGGAGGGTGCAGGTGCGTCTCAGCGGATGAATCATGGACGAGTCGTTTCCTGCCAGTGGAACGGGATCGTGGCGGGGTTCAAAAACTCACCGTGGTGGTGACGCCCAGTTTACGCGGGTTGTTGAGCCATTGCGCGTAGCGGAGCGTGCCATTGGTGGCACGGAGGAGGTAAACAACTTCGTTCGCGTCCATCAGGTTGGTCACATTAATCTGCAGCGTGGTGCGGAATTTGCCTGCGGGCTTGAAGCGATAGACGGCGAACAGATCGTGCAGGAGGCGGTCCGGAAAATAATACATCTTCCGTTTGTTCGCGTCGGCGGCGTCGGTATACATGTAACCGCGCTGATTATCTTTCAGGCTGCTGCTGAGGCCGACGACGAGTCCGCGGAACATCCCTTGGTCGAACTGATAGCGGTTGATCAGGCTGTAGCTCCGCTCGGCGTAGCCGATGGTTTTCTCGCCCGCCCGACGAACGATGAGGCTGCCGCCGGAGGGAGAGACGAAGCCTAGTTGGTGGTCGCTGAGCGGGAGTCCGGTCACGGCTGTGCCGACGCCCGGCGTGAGGAGACCGAGCGCCTGAGCGTTGAGGATCTGGCCGGACTCGATGTCGAGCTGCGCGGCGTAAGGGCTGTTCGGATCCTTCATCATGGCGATGGAGAGGGGAATCCGGGCCGAGGCGGGGTTGCGCGGATCGGACGGCACGAGCAAGGGGGTGACGGTTCCGCCCGCGGTGGCGCGGACGCCGACGACCGTCTGGCCGCCGACGGTGGTGGTGTTGAACTGATCGTTGTAGAATTGCGGGAGGTCGACGTTGGTGCGTTCGCTGCCGTTGGCGGTGGCGAAGTTAATGCGGATTTCCCAGCCGCGGGTCGGACGGGCGGAGAGCGAGAGATTGTAGCCGTCGGACGTCTTGCTGTAGGTGTAGGATGGCCCGCCGTTGCGGCCGTTGATGCCGTCGGGATCGACGTCGTTTCGGTTGCCGATCGCGGCCGTGAAGTTCTGGGCCTCGGACTGGTAGTAGTTGAAATTACCCGACACGCGGTCCTGCCAGAGCCCGAACTTCAAGCCGACGTCTTTGCTCACGCCTTTGCCGGGTGGCAGGGGCTGGTTGTAGATGTCGCGGGTGGTATCGAAGTTGATCTTGGCGTTGGTGGCGTAGTTGAACGAGGCGCGTACGCCCTTCAGCGGAGTGTCGATGACGGCGCCGGTGGTCAGGCTGTCGTAGCTAATGGGACCGCGTGCGAGGCCAACGTTCGTGCGGAGGCCAGTCGCCTCTTCGGACCGGTAGCCGACCATGGTGTCGATGCGTCCTTTCCACCATTCGCTGAACAGGCTGAAGCCGTGGCTGCGCTCGTCGACGTCCTCGTGGGAATAGCCCGGGGTCGTGCTCTGGCCGGTGGCCGGGTTGATCGGCCCGGAGAGGCCGAGGGGGTTGCCCGCCGTGGGGGGGACGGCGCCCGCGAAGACGCGTGGCTGCGAAACGTAGGTTTTGCCGTTGGGATGCACGAGTGAGGAGAAGGGCCATTTCTGGCCGCCCACGATCTGGGTAGGATTGACGGGGACCCAGACCGCGGGAAAAGGGGTGCGGCCGGAGTCGAGCAAAGTGATCTGCGCCGGGTTTATCGGCACTTGGCCGGACGCGTCGGCCTCATAGAAGGCCCACATATCCTGATTCGTCCACGACTGCATGTCCTGAAAAAACGCGCTGGCTTGGTGGGAGCCCCACCGGCCGAGATCTTTTTGGTAGGCCACGGCGGCGCGGTAGCCGCGAGCTCCGGTATGATAGGGATTTAGGACGGGGAAAGGGAAGTTGAACGCCCACTTCGTGCCGACCTGGCCGGTGGCCGGATCCACGTAGAGGTTACCGGCGGCCCCCGGGGCAAAGATCGTGTTGTTCGTCGGGGTCAGCCCGTTGTTGACGCGCGCGTCGTGCCCGTAGCGCACCTGCAGACCGAGCCCTTCGGCCAGTTTCGCTTCGGCGACGACTGATTTGCTGAGGTTCTTGAAGGCAAAGTTCTGGTAGGGGCCGAAGAGGGTATCGGCCTTCGTGAGATCGATGAGTCCGTCGGTCAACGCGAGCGCGTTCGGAAAAGCCGCAATGTAGCGTGTGCTCTGGTTGTCTAATCTCTCGCCGGTGGGCAGCAACTGGGTGAGCGGGGCGCGCACGATGCCGGAGTTGGGGTAGGCGGTGTTGCGGACCAAGTGGCGCCACTCGCCGCGGATCTCGAGGTTTTTCCAGGGACGAACGGTCGTCGCGAGGGTCAGGCCTTCGTTCAGCTGGCGGTTGGCCGGGCGAAAATATTTCGTGTCGCTGTGGACCGCGTTGATGCGGAAGCCCCAATACTTGAAGCCGGCGCCGGCATCGAGGGTGTAGCGGCGGCTGCCTTCGGAGTCCCCGCCGGCGGAGAGAGAGCCCCGCATCGGACGACCCAAAGCGGCACGCTTCGAGTTGGTGGTGATCACGCCGCCGGCATCGCCGGAGCCGAAGAGCAGCGAGTTGGAGCCGCCGAGCGCGTCGACGCGCTCGACGTCGAAGGAGTCCATCAGCGCCGTGTCGGCCCGGAGGAAGCCGTCGCGCCGGGGGTTGTTGATCGTCAGTCCGCGCATGGTCATGCTCTTCGGGTCCTGCCGGTCGCCGTCCAGGTCGCCGCGAACTTCCTCGTTGCCGCCGGCAATAATGGCGGAGCCGAGACCGCCGAGTTGCGAGAGCATCTGGGTCATGTCGACCACGGCCAGCTCGTCCATGAGCTGCCGGTTAAACACCTTGGCATCGAGGGGGGTCTTGCCGAGGGAGACATTTGTGCCCGTGATGGAATTGGTGTTCATCGCCTGGTAGGTGTCGGTGGCGTCGCCCGTGACCTCAAAGGGCGTGAGCAGAACGGTTTCTTGGCGCGCGCCCGAGGCTTCTGCAGCGGTCTTGGCCGCCAACTCATCGGGGTCAAGGCGACCGTTTTTGTTTTTGTCCCAGCGGGCGAGGCTGGACGGATCGAGTGGGCTGGGCGCGGTTTGGGCGGAGCTGGGATTCGCAAGCACGAGGCCGAGGGCGGTGAGAGCGAGGAGGCGATAGGTGAGCGGGGTATTCATGGGAATAGATGAGTTAGTTGGAGCTGCACTTGAGTAAGGTTTGAGATTGTTGATAAGCGAGGAGGGCCGTGACGGTGGAGACTTAAAACTCCCCGCGCATGCCAAAGACCCAATTGCCGCCGTAGTTTTCCGCTCTCCACAGGGCGCCGGAGCCTTCGTAGATTTCGTGCGACTGATTGAAGATATTGCGGGCTTGCACGAATAAGGTGGTGTGGCGCAACACGCGAAGATTCACGCTGCCGTCGTATTTGATCACCGCCGGCCGATAGCGCGTGGCGTTGAACCAGGGCGCGTCGTCCTGCCAAACCGCACGCAGGCCGAAGCTGAGGCGTTGGTAGCGATAGTCGAAGCCACCGGTGATCGTATGCGGCGTCATCCCCCGACGGCGCTCGTTGGCATAGGTGCGGGTGTAGGTCGCAAACACCGTGGTGCCCCTCAGGGCGCCGGGGAGCATTTTCAGATTCTGGCGATAGGAAAGTTCCATGCTGCGGAAGCGGCGGCTGCCGTCACCTTGAGTCGTCGTGATTACCGTGTAGTCGGCAAACGCGGGATCGGTGATCCCAAACTCGGGGGCGGAATACTCAACGCTGGTCCGCAAGTTCGCGATATGCGTCTCGGTAAGCGTGGCGGTCAGGCTGCCCGCGCCAGAAAAATAGTAGCCGAGGCTGGCGGCGACGCGCTGCGAGGTTTCGGGTTTGAGATTCGGGTTGGCGACCCGGATTTCCTCGGCGACGTCGTTGTAGGAGTAAAGCCCGCTGATGTTGTTGATGTCGGGGCGGGAGATGGAATGCCCGTAGCCGATATCGGCGAGCAGGCTGTCGGAGAAACGATACTTCGCGGTGACGCTTGGAAACAGATTGTCGTAGGTGCCGCGGCGGGTGGTTTTCGGACGACTGAGATACTGGTAATCCAAGCCGGGAATCGTCGTGGCGCGACCGGTGCTCGCGTTGACCGGGAACTTGGCGGCGGCGACCTGCGTGGGGGTGAGCGGATCGAATTCCTGTGAGCTCGTCTCGGTTCTTTCCCAGCGGAGGCCGCCCTGGATCTGCCATGCGGCAATCCGCACGTTGCCCAGCAGGTAGGCAGAAGGGATCACCTCAAGGTAGCGTTTCTTGTCGGCGAACGCGGCGCTGAAGTAATTGTCGGCGGTGAGCGTGTTAGTGAAATTCTGTGGGGAAGTCGCGAACGCCTGACCGATCGCCTGGCGATTCGCGTAGACCGGCGCACCGCCGCCGGAGATCGAGTGGAAGGATACGCCGAGGGCGGACGGACTGAAGACAAAGGCCGATGGAAAATCGGCGAAGCTGCCGGTAGTCCCGCCGCCGGGTCCGTTGTAGTTATAGTTGCTCAAGCCGCCGGTGCGGTCGGTGTTCAAGATGCGCTCTTGGCGTTTGTAGCCGAATTTGAAGAAGGTGGGCAGACGGAACGGTGCGGCCCAGCGGCCGTTCACGGTGAGGTTATTGACTTCGTTGTAGACGGCGCGGACGTCGTCGGTGATGCGGGGATTCTTGTAATTCAGCAGGTTCGCCCAATCGAGGCCGCCGGTCTGGCGGACGTCCCAGGCGCTGGAGGTGATCCCCGGGCGGGTGGCTTCGACCGTCAGGCCGCCGAGGGCGTTGACCTGCGTATTGCCGGCTACGCTGTTGCGGTTGGTACCGTAGGAATTTTTTGAGGCCGAGGTCGAATAGGCGCCGTCGAAGGTGAAGGCGCGCCACGTGTATTCGAATTTTGGAATCAGCGTGTAGCCGGTGGTCTGTTTGTTGATGCCACCGCCGCCGGTGCCGACGTTGGCGGCGGCCGAACGGATGTTCACGAGGCTGGCGCCGGCGGCCTGCACGGCGCCGGTGGTGAGCGTGGTGACGCGATTGTGCGCGAACATTTCATACCAATTATACGAGGCGGTCAGCGAGAGCACGAGGCGAGGCGTGGCTTTGTAATCCACGGTCGCACTGGCGGTGGAGCGCTCGGTCCATTTCGGGCCGTCTTTGAAGGCAATCGCGGTAACGACGGGGACGCCGCCCGCGGCGGTGCCATAGGTGTTATCGACGCGCTGCTGCTCGTTGTAGAGGTTGGAGGTATTCAGGCCGAGGAGGAGGCCGAGCCGACGATTGAAGAAGCTTTCCGAGTAGTTGAAACTAGCGGTTGGGCGGACCTTGCGCCCGATACTATCATCGGGGCCGGGGGTCTTTTTCAGCGTAAACTCTTCAGAGTTGAGTCCGCCGGAGAGCGAGTAGGTGAGGCGGCGGCCCTGCGTGTCGAAGGCGCGTTTCGACTTCATGTTGATGGTGCCGGCCGGAGCGTCGGCATCGAGATCGGCCGGCGTGACGCGGGAAATCTCGATCGACTCGATGCTGTTGATGGAGACCTGTTCGAAGCTGAAGGAGCGCGTCGCGGTGCCGGCGCCACCATTTTCCGTGCCGCCATAAACGGCGAAGCCATCGGCGCTGGCGGACTTCATGCCGTCGACTGAAACGCCGGTGTATTGCGGGTCCATGCCGCCGAGGCGCGGTCCACGCGTATCGGCTTCGACCGATTCCATTTCAATTCCGGGAAGATATTTGAGGAACTCGCCGACATTGCCCTCGGTGACATCGCCGAAGACATCGGAGGAGATCGAGGTCCCCATGTTCATCGAGTTGCGCTGATTCATGATTTGCTTCGCATTGCCCTCGACCTCCGATGAGACGACGAACGCCCCGAGCTGAATCGTGCCATCGTTGGGGCCGGGTTTTGGGGCACCCGCAGCGGCGAGTTCAAGATCGCGCGTGGTGGTTTGGCCAGCTGCGACCGTGACCGACTGGGTGGATTTTGCGTAGCCCGTGTAGGTAACCGACACGGTGGCCGGGCCGACGGGGACGTTGGCAAAGGAATAGTAGCCGCCGTCGCCGGTGGCCGTGAGTAGGCTCGTGCCATCGATGCGAACCTCGGCATCGCGGACGAATGTTTTGGTGGCGGGATTGTAGACGCGGCCAGTGATCCCGCCATTGGCGGCGCCCTGGGCTCCGAGAGCGAGCCCCGAGGCCAGAAAAGCGCAGACAATGCCGCCGAGGATTCGGCGAGGGATTGCCAGCGCGAGGCGGTGAAAGATCGATGTTTTCATGTGTGCGAGGCGTTGAACAATGGATGTTTTCATGTGTGCGAGGCGTTGAACGATGGATGTTTTGAAATGAAAAGCCGGGCAGTTCGGGAATCCTGAATCTGCCCGGTGGTAGCTGCCAAGGCGCGGGCCAAGGTACCCGGGCTCAGAAATCAACCGTGGTCGAGAAGCGGAAATTCTGCGGGGCGCCCCAGCTGGCCACGTTGGTGGCGACCGTGGCGTAGTAATTTTTGTTTAAGGCGTTATCGATATTCAGCGAAAAACTGACGCGGCGCTGCCAGAGCTTCGTGCTGTAGCCGGCGAGCAGGTTCACGACGGTGTAAGACGGCGACCAGACCGGTTGCAACGGGCCACCCTGCACGGTGACGGCGTTGCCGCGGAAGGTCGGTTGACGCCAGTTGGCGCCGCCTCCGACATAGATGCCCTTGAGAGCACCTTGGGTGAAATCATACCGCGTGAACACGTTCGCCCGCGCCTTCGTGTAGCCGGCACTGGGCACGCCCTCGGGAAACGTGAGGAGAAACGCGTCCAGCAGCGGCGTCGCTTTGCTTTGCGCCTTGGCCGCCGCCTGAAACGCCTTGAGCTGCGGCAGCCGGTTGGTGATCGCCAGCTCGTTGGTCGCACCGTTGAGCATCAGCCGCCAGTTGCGGGTGAAATTGGCCACGACTTCCACCTCCCAGCCGGTGGTGTTGAGGGTCTGGTAGTCGGTGCCGGCCCGATTGAACCCCGTCCCGAAAATCGCGGTCGACTCATCCAGAATGGCGACGGCCGGGGCCGGAGAAATGCGGGCGTTCGGGGAAAAATTCTTGTAGCGGGTGGTATTCACTTCCAGGCGACCGCCGAAAAGGGTGAGGCGCATGGACGCATCCTGGCCCTCGCCGGTGCCGATTTCCTGCACCTGGCCGGGCGTATAAAGGCCGGCTCCGTCGCCGACGGAAATCTGGAACGATTTCCCGTGGTTCCAGGAGAAAGCGAGCGTTTCATTCACGCGCAACACGCCGCCGTAGTTGGCGCCGTCCGCCTTGCTATTCAAGAATTGCACCTGGGGCAGGGCCTGCCCGGGGAGGTAGTTGTTGACCCAGGTATAATTCGGCAGCGCGCGAACAATGCCATTCTCGGTGCGCATGTTGAAATGGTCCTGGCGGAGGCCGACCAGCGTAAACAAGTGGTCTTTGAAATAACTGCCCGAGGCGCCGACGCTGACCGAGGGAATATAGAAACGCCGCCACGTGGCATTGGCCGCACCCGCCGCGCCGCCCACCAGATCGGCGAACCAGGCGGAAGTTCCCGGCCGCCCGCCCATGTCGCCGGTGAGCTGCGGGGCGTCACCGTCGCCGAGGTAGTAGCGACGAAAAAAACGGTTGTTCGTCAAGGTGGCGCGGTTCGCCGCCGTCGCGGCCACCGAGACGGTCGGATCGATTGTCCCGAGGAAGTTGGGGTTCGCCGGGTCAATAAATTCGGCGAACTTTGCGCCTGCTTGGGCCAGAGGCGTGTCCTGATGCTGCTGCAGACTGAGCACGAACTGCTGCTTCATCCACGACGTGTTGAGATCGTAGACGGCGGACAAGCGCAGATCGCGCACGATGTTGCCGCTGATGACATCCGAGCGCTGGTATTCGGTGAAAAGCCGGTTGAAATTGGGGTTGGCCGCACCGCCCGGGAGCAAGGGCGAGAGGTCGCGGTACACTTGGAGGCCGACACTGTTTCCGTAGAGGTTCGTCTTCCGCTGGTAGGCATTGCCCGACAGCAGCAAGTGCAGGTTCTTGCCCACATTTTGTGTCACCTCGATGGAGAAGGAGTTGAAATTGTCCTGCTGGGTGTTGTTCGGTCCGAGCACCTGAAAACCCTTGGGCACCACGGACGTATCCGTGATGGTCAGGCCGCTGCCGGCGCTTCGCACCATCCCGGCGGCGCGGTAGAATTGTCCGGTGGCAGGAACGTGGATGAGACCGTTGGCGTTGGTGAGCGTCGCCGTCGTGCTAAAGGAGAATTGGTCGGTGAACAGCCCTTGGCTGCGGACGTTGGTGGTTTCCCCGTGCTCCACCATCACGTCGACCGTGGTCGCGCGAAACGGGCGGTAGCTGATCGCGCCGTAAAGGCCGCGCATTTTGCTGCTGGCATTGTCTACCCAACCGGTGCCGTTGCTCGCGACGGCGGCCAGACGGACGGCGACCTTGTCCGCCACAAGGATCCGGTTCAGATCGAGCTCAGCGCGGCGCAGATTATTGTCTTTCACGTCCCCACCGGAAAAGATTCCGCCGGCACCACCGGTCACCTTCACCCGGTTGAAGTCGCGGGTGAAGAGTCCGCGTTTCGTGACCTGATTGGTCATGCCGCCCATCGCGGATTCACCGTAGAGGAAGGCATTCGGCCCGCGCAGGAGTTCGATGCGTTCCATCGCATAGGCGTCTTGGGGTGAATACCAATACCAGCCGTTGCGCAGGGCGCCCGAGTTGGACGGCACGCCGCGGGAGATCGTCTGTTGGAAGCCGTTGGGATTAGGGCTCGCCTCGCCGCTCACGAAATACTTCGAGACTTCCATGAGGCTGATCGCCCCGGTGTCCGCGATCAGCTCGGCATTCACGATCGAGATTGAGTTGGCGACATTCTTCAGCTCCTGCACGGTGCGCATCCCGGAGGTGGTTTGCATCGATTGGTAGCCCGTGTTCTTGGCTTCGGACACGGTGAAAATGGAAAGCGCCACCGGCTCGTCGGCCGAAGGCGCGAGGCCGGCGGCAGGCGCGGTTTGCGCAACGATTGGGGTCACTGCCGCGATCCAGGCGGCGAGAACGGAAAAAAGGCTGCGGGGGGATTTCATGGGTCTTGACGGTGGTTTGGGTGGTGGGTCGGAAACAGGTCCGGCCTCCCCGCTGCGTGGCGCGGCTTCGGCGCCGCGCTTCCGGCTGACGATAAACGCGCCGGTGGCCGGATCGCGCGTGGCGTTCAGGCCGGTGCCGGCGAGCATGCGGTCCAGCGCGTCGCGCGCGGCGTAGTCGCCCGCGACCGCGTTGGTCCGCTCGCCTTTCACCTTTTCCATCATGAAAACAATCTGTTGGCCGGAGGC
>CANIJN010000160.1 GCA_947467625.1 Opitutia bacterium
GCGGGCGGCGAGACGGGCGTTTTCGGCCTCTAACGTTTCCTGACGTTGGCGGAATTTTCCGAGCATGTCGCCGAGCGCACTGCACATCCGGTCAAATTCAGTGGCGCCGCGGGGTTGAGGCAGGAGGGCCAGGACATCGCCTCCACCGATCCGACCGGCGGCGGTGCCGACGGCGCGCAGACGGCGCTCGAAGCGCGCGGAAAACGTCCAGCAAAGGATACTGAGGGCGACGACCAGACCGGTGCCGAGACGCAAAATGAGGTGGCGAAGATCCTGCACGGCGGCGAAGGCGTCGGCCACCGGTTGGCGGACGACGACCAGCCAGCCCTGACCGCGATAGTCGCGGAAGCCGCGCGAACGGGCGTAACCGGTGAAGCAGACGGTGCCCAGGGAAGTGGTTTCAATCAGGTTTCCCCGGACTCCGGGGTTCTCGGAGAGGCTGGCGGGCGGGTCGGGCGGTTCGGTCCAGCCGGAACCGCCGGAGTCGAGCAGGATGTTGCGGTCGGCGGCGTAGACGGTGACGCCGAGATGCTCGCGGCGGGCGGATTCGGGGATCACGGAGAGTTGCACCTCGCGCGCCCAAGACCAGCGGACTTGCGCGCCGAGCACACCGAGAAGGGTGCCTTGAGCGGAGGTCACGGGCACACCGAGATCGAGAAAGCGCGGGGTATTCGCGCCGATGGTCGGAAGTTCGCTGGCGAGCTCGGGGAACTCGCGCACCCCGCCGACAAAGGTCTGGAGGCGACCGCCACGAAACCAAGTGGCGTCACTCATTTTTTCTCCGATGAAGAGGCGTTGGGACGCGGCGAGGATCTTGCCCTTGGCATCGGCGAAGCCGATCCATGCGTAATCGGTCGAGGCATCATGGAGCGATTCGAGAATGGTTTGGCGTTCGGCGAGCGGCGCATCGGCTGTGCGGAAGGCGGTGAGCTTGGCGGTGAACTGCAACTGGTGCGTGCGTTCGTAAACGGTGCGGTCCAATTTGTCGGCGATTTGGAAGGCGAGGTTTTCGAAGGCCGGGCCGAGTTGGCGCTCGATTTGGGTGTGCAGAATTTTGCCGGCACCCGCTGCGATGATCAGCACGAGTGCGAAGCCGGAGGCGCCGAAGAACAGGGTAGCGGCCGCTGGCAGACTGCGGAACGGGTCGAACCGCTCCCACCAAGCGGGCGACGGAGAAGAGGTGGGTGAAGTCATGGAGGTCAGGACGCGCCGCGGCAGCGGGCGGTGCGATATTTTGTGCCGAGGCCGCGGCCGCGGTTCAACCTGTGTTTCCAGTGCCGAATCCGACCTCGATTCGTCAAGACTACGGTGTGGGTGGCTCGAGCGTGCTCGACCGGCGATTGTTCGCGGGGACGGAATCGGTGCGACCTGGCGGGTTGATCAATTGCGTGACGTAGGTGAGCGATGTGGCGGGTTGCCGGGTGGCGCGGTCGACGGGAAGCGTCGCGATGTAGGACTCGCCGATGGCGAGCGGGGGAACAGAGAAGAGGGTCGAGGTCGTGGCGGTGCCGGCGGTGGTGGTGACGTTGAGTTGGAGTCCGGCGGCGGCGGCACCGCTGCGGTTTTGCACGACGAACTGCATGTGGTGGTTGGCGGCGTCGTAGGAGTGGCTCGCGATGGCGGGGTCGTAGTAGGTGGAATTATTACGATTGAGGGCCCAGCCGACGTTAAGGGTGCCGTGGCCGTAGTGGGCGTCGCTGCCGGGCGCGCCGGCGTCGCTGGCCGTCGCTAGGAGGACCTGGGCAGCGGCGGTCGGCGTGAGCGAACTGTTTTGCGAGAGTATGGCGGCGATGGCACCGGCTACGAGGGGAGCGCTGGCGGAGGTGCCGTCGACGGTGACGCGTTGGCCGTCTTGCCACGCAGTCTGCACGCCGTAGCCAGGGGCGGTGAGCGACAGGTTGGCGCCGGAATTAGAGAATGTGACCTGTTGACCTGCGCGGTCGACGGCGCCGACGGAGATGACGCGCGGATCGGCGGCGGGCCAGGTGAGTTGAGCGGCTTGGTCATTGCCGGCGGCAGCGACGATGATGGATCCGCGCTCGACGGCATAGCTGATCGCGGCGTCGAGGGTGGCGGAGGTGGCATAGCCGCCGAGGCTGACGTTGATGATTTTCGCGCCGGCATCCACGGCGGCGATGATGGCGTAGGCGATCGTAAACGTGTCACTCGTGCTGCGTCTATCGGTCACTCGGATACTGAGGAGACTGGCGGCGGAAGCGACGCCGGGGGCGTCGGCGTCGGAACCGGCGGCGAGTGCGGCGACCGCGGTGCCGTGGCCGTCTTCCTCGCCACGACCAGCGACGGTGCCGAGCCCGATGTCGAGAGAGCGGAGACGGCCGGAGCCGAAAGTGGTGTCGGGGAGCACGCCGGTGTCGAGAATGGCGATGGTCACGCCCTTCCCCCACTGGCTGTGTTCGGCGGGGACGCCGAGGAACGCGAGGGCGGTGTTGCCGAAAGGGACGTGAGCGACATCGGCGCGGTCTTCTTTGGAGGGTGTGGCGGGAAGGGAGGGGACGTGAACGAGGACGTTGGCCGAGAGGCCGGCGTAGTCGGCGGCGTGGTGCGTGAGGTCGGAGCCGAGTGCTTCGGGCGAGTCGAAGCGCACGCGGATGGCGCGGAGGCCGGGGAGTTCGCCGAGGACGATGAGGCCGGCGGCTTTGGCGCGGGCGAGGAAGCGACGATAAGCGTCGGGGTCTTTGAACGTGAGCAGGGCCTCTTGTGCGCGGGCGTCGGCGCCGCGGGCGAGGAGGCGTTGAAGGGACGCGAGGAGGGATTGCGTGAACGCGTCGACGGCGGTGGCGCGGAGCGAGGAAGGGGGTGCGGCGGGCGGGTTGGGAGCGATGAGGGTGGCGGCGGCGTGGGCGGTCGACAGGCGATGGAGGTTGGCGCGATTTTGCTGCCAGAGCCAGAGGAGCAGGGTGGCGCAGGTGAGTCCCACTCCGAGGACGGCGAGAAAGGAGAGGGATTTTTTCATGGAGACGGAGCGAGCGGTGTGGCGGGCGGTGCGGCGAAGTCTCGCTCAAGCGACGTTGGCTGGCAAATTTGTCTGACGTGGTTTGAGGAGAATAGTTGGCGGAGTGGGTGGGGACCGTGGCGGCGACAAACGATCGGGAAATTTCCTGCTAAATAATTTCCTGCCCGCACTTCACTTCGGCCCCTGGCAGGAGACGGAGAAAGGCGATGGGGTAGGAAGATTTTTTTGGTAAGACGATTTTAGGAGGCGGAAAATGGACGGCGCTGCGGATAGTCAAATTTCACGCGTGACGCACGGGCGCGGGCGGATTCGGATGAGAGCCATGAAACTACCCCGTTTGCTGTATGTTGGGTCGCTCGTCGGGCTTGCTTTCGTCGCGTCGCTGGCGCGCGGGGCCGAAATCGCCAATCCGGCGGCGGTGGGGTTCGACGCTGCGCGCCTCGCGCGGCTCGATGCGGTGATCCAGGCGCAGGTGGATCAGAAAAAAATTGCGGGCGTGGTGCTCTACGTCGCGCGCGACGGGAAGGAAGTGCGCCACCGCGGCTACGGGATGAGTGACGTCGCGGCAGGCAAGGCGATGACGACGGACGCGATTTTCCGCGTCGCGTCGATGAGCAAGGCCGTGACGACGACCGCAGTCATGATGCTCTACGAGGAAGGCAGGTTTCTGCTGCACGATCCGGTTTCGAAATATATTCCCGAGTTCAAAAATTCGGTGGTGGCTGTTGCGCCGCCGGAGGGTTCGCCGGCTGGGACGAAATTTGTGACGGTGAAAGCGAAGCGGCCGATACAGATCCGTGATTTGCTCACGCACACGGCGGGACTGACCTATGGATCGGGACCGGCGGCGGACGTCTACAAGCAGGCGAAGTTCACCCGCTGGTATTTTGCGGATCGGGACGAGACGATTGGCGATGCGATCAAGCGGCTCGCGGCGCTCCCGCTCAACGGCCAGCCCGGGGAAGTTTATCAATACGGGTATTCGAGCGATGTGCTTGGCTATCTCGTGGAAGTGGTGTCGGGAATGCCGCTGGATAAATTTTTTGCGGAGCGGATTTTCGGGCCGCTGAAGATGGTCGATTCGTGCTTCTTTCTGCCGCCGGAGAAAGCGGCGCGGCTCGCGCCCGTCTATGGCGTCGACAGCAAAGGCGTGCTCGGGCTCGGTGACCAGGGCGACTACGTGACGGGGCCGAGGAAATGTTTTTCGGGCGGCGCGGGTGTGCTCTCGACCGCGAGCGACTACGGGCGCATGTTGCAGATGTTCCTCAACGGCGGGGAACTCGACGGCGTGCGGTTGCTCTCGCCGAAAGCGGTGGAGTTGATGCGGTCGAACCACACGGGCACGAAATACGTGAAAGACACGGACGCGTTTGGCCTCGGTTTTTGGGTGATGCAGGATGTGGGCTATTTCGGCGAACTCGGGAGTGTGGGTTCGTATGGCTGGGGCAGCGCGTATTTTCCGCAGTATCTGGTCGACCCAAAGGAACGGATCGTGGCGCTGATGATGACCCAGTTGATGCCGAGCGGGGGAAATGACCTGAACCAGAAGTTCAAGGTGATGATGTATCAGGCGCTGGTGAAGTGAGGGATATGCGGCGATTCAGAGGCCGCTGCTCGTTTGGCAGGGTGACTTAGCGCGAAGGGGCCGAGCCTGAGCCGCAACTGCTGACGGGCCTTGCCGTGCAGGGCAGTATCATGGCGATACTTGTCATGCCAAAGGAGCTCGCGCAACGACGGATGGACTTGGCTGGGGCCGGATCCGTCAGTCGGGGTGGAAAAGGCGGCCATCGAAACTACGAGGATCCTTCTGGCGACCGTCTGGTCGTCTCAGTGCACAAAGGCGAAAGCCAAGCCCTACCAGCAACGCGACAGTGAGGAAGCCATCCGCACCGTCACCAAAGAAGGAAACCACCCCTGAAAGCCACCGAGCGAAAAGCCAAAGCCGCACGCTACCTCAAGATTGTCACTTGGTCCGACGAAGATAACTGCTTCGTGGGTCGTTGCTCGGGATTGTTTCACGGCGGATGCCACGGCAATGACGAGGCGGAGGTCTATCAGAAGCTGTGCAAAATTGCCGAGGAGTGGGTGGAGATTTTGGAGGGCGACGGAAAGCCACTGCCGGCGGCGACGGCGGACAAATCCTCTAGCGGTAAGTTTGTCGTGCGCGTGTCGCCCGAACTGCACCAACGTGCTGCATTGAAGGCGATGTCGCGGGGCGAAAGTCTGAACCAGTTCGTCATCGCGGCGATTGCGAGTGCGTGAGGTTGCGCGGGGCTGCCCCGATTGGAACCAGACGTTCGGGGTGATGAGACGTTCGCGTGTTTCGCTGCTGGTCAGACCACGCGCTGGCGCTCGCGGCTACGGAACCCCGCGCGGCGTGATGAGGGCGAAAAAAAGCCCGGGCGGTGGGCCCGGGCTTGGTTGCGTTGGCAATACGGCGGTGGGGAACTCCCCGCTCCGTTAGGAAGCGGCATGGAGTCTCGCCTACTTGAACATTTTGTCTTCGGGATTACCGCCGCTGAGGATGTAGGCGGTGAGGTCTTTGAGCTCCTCGGGGTTCAAGGCGTTGATGAGGCCGGGGGGCATCATCGAGATGGGATAGGTTTTGCGGGACTTGATGGCGGAGGACTTCACCTTCGTCTTTTCGTCGGGGGCGAACGGATTGCTCATGATTTGGAGTTCACCGTTTTCTTCGCCGACGATGCGGCCGACGATCGTAGTGCCGTCGGCGAGATCGAATTGCTGGCTGTCGTATTGGTCGCTGATGACCTTGGACGGTTCGATGATGTTTTCCATGAGGTCCTTCACGCTGTAGCGGCTGCCGGCGCCGGAGAGATCGGGGCCGATGCCGCCGCCGTCGTTGTTGAACCGGTGACAGACGATGCAAGCCGTGGCGGCAAAGAGGCCTTTGCCTTGGGCGAAGTTGCGGCCGGTGAGGCTGCCTTGCAGGAGACCGGTGGCAGCGGCGAGGGTGTAGTCGCGGCCGGGGCCTTTGGGTGTGATGGCGCCAGCGGCGAAGGCGGCGGCGGCGGGTTTGGAGAGGGCGTCGAGGGCGGCGCGCTCGCCAGGATCGGCGACATGGGCGAGGGTTTCGGTGCGGATATTTTGGATGAAGCCGCTGAAGCTGTTGCCGCCTTTCCACGGAGCGGTGCGCGCGAACCAGGAGAAGAACTCGATGCGGAGTTTGGGTGTCCAGCCGACGATCGCGTTGCGGAGGTTATAGGCGTAGATCATCTGCTGCCGGTCGGAGCGGCTGTCGGAGACGCTGTTGACGACCTTGCCGTAGTTTTCGTTGCGGGCGAGGAGGGACTTGCTGGCCTGTTCCTCGGGGGCGGTGCCGACAGGTTCGGAGACGCTGAGGAGCGGGACGGTCTTGGCGACGACGGTGGGCGAATCGAGGTAGATGAGGAGCGAGACGAGTTCGCGATTCACGAGGCGATCGGCGTGAGGGAAGAGCGGGTCGAGCTTCTTGGTGAGGGCGGCGCAGGTGGCGGCGTCGGGTTTGCCGGTGCGCGTGAAGATGAGCTGCCAGGCGCGGAGGAGCGGGAGTTGGAGCGCGGTGGGTTGCGCAAAGAAGTCGAGGCGCGAGAGCGCTTCGATGAGGCGCGGTTGGTAGAATTTCTCACCGACGCGGGCGAGGGCGATGATCGCTTCGATGGAGGCCTGGGGATTCTTTTCGTTGAGGGCGCGGCTGGCCCAGTTTTCGGGGCGCTGACGCTCGAGGGCGGCGCGGGCGGCGAAGCGCACGAAGCGATCCGGGCTGGAGAGGTGCGGCCAGAGGGTGGCGATGGCGTCCGGACCGGTGCCCTCGGCGTGGAGGGTTTCAAGTTTGCGGCGGAGTTCGGCCTGCGGGGTGAGCGGGAGGGCTTTGGCGGGGGCGGTGTTCTCGGTGCCGGTGTAGGTCACGCGATAGAGGGCGGCCTGGGTGCGGCGGCCGCCAACCGTGAAATACATCGCGCCGTCGGTCGGGTGAATGACGAGGTCGGTAAGTGGGAGCGGCTTGCCCGTGATGAATTCTTCCTTCTCGCCGCGATAGGTCGCGCCGTCGGGCGTCAGGTGGATGGCGTAGAGGGTCCCGTAGGTCCAATCGCAGGCGTAGAGAGCGCGTTGATATTTGGCGGGGAATTTCGCGCCGGTGCCGAAGACAGTGCCGGTGGGGCAGCCAGGGCCGATATCGACCACGGCGGGCAGGCTGTCGGCGTAGTAGGCGGGCCAGCGACCGGCGCCGGAGCGCCAACCGTAGTCACCGGCGTCGACGACGTGATTGATGCGGGTGGGGACATACCAAGGGGAGCCCTGGTCCCACTCCATGTCGGAGTCGTAGGTGAAGAGTTCGCCGTTTTGGTCGAAGGCGATGTCGTAGTGGTTGCGGAAGCCGAGGGCGAAGAGCTCGATGCTTTTGCCTTCGAAGTCGGTGCGGCCAACGTAGCCACCCGGGGAGAACTTGTTTTTCGCGTGGCCGCGGGCGTCCCACATGCGGGGGAGGAGGTGATCTTCATCCCAACGGACGGCGCGGGATTTTTCCATGCGGGCGGGCAGGTCGGTGTGGTTGCCGTTGGCGAAATAGATGGACTTGCCGTCGGGGCCGAGGACAAGGGCGTGTGGGCCGTGTTCGCCGGAACCCTTCATGTGGCGGAGGAATTTGATCTCATCGAACTGGTCGGTGCCCTTGGTGTCGCGCAGGCGCCAGAGGCCCTGCTTGCCGGGGACCTCGTCAACCATGACGTAGAGGCTGTCGTTGGCGTAGAGGAGGCCGTGGGCACCGATCGCGGGCGATTTGCCGGAGGCGGTTTGGGCGCGTTTCGGCGTGGGCACGGGCTCGAAGTCGGCGACGTCGGGAATCGCAGGCAGGGTGGCGGCGAGTTGTTCGACTTTGGCGCCGGTGGAGGAGCCGAGCGCGGGTGGGGTAATGCGATAGAGGCTGCCGTATTGGTCGGCGGCGATGAGGCGGCCCTTATTATCGGGGGTGAGGGCGACCCAAGAGCCTTGTTCGTCCTTCGGGACGGTGTAGATGAGCTCGACCTTGAAGCCGGGGGCGACGGTGAGCGCGGAGGGCTCGGTGGCGCTGGCGACGGCGGCCATGGCGGCGCGGGCGGATTTGCCGGGAGGCTCGGAGGCCGGAGCGGCGTTTTTTTTCTTGTCGGCGGCCTGCGCGACGAAGACGGACGCGGTGGCACCAAGGAGGAGCAGCGCGCCGAGGCGGGCGAGCCGATGGGGGAATGAGCGGGAGGTTGTCATGGTTCTTAAAATACGGGATGAGTTCGGAGGTGAACCGCGAATCTTCGCTCAATTTTCGGAGGCGGGAGGGCGTGGCGGGGATGAGCGGTGGAAGAATTTGGGTGGGGGCGCGGGTCAGAATTTGTAGGTGGAGGAGAGGAAGTAGGCGCGGGGTTGGACGGGGACGTATTGGAGCATGGTGTCTTTGCCAGTGGCGGGGAGCGAGGTGTAGCTCTGGCGGTCCCCGGGGTTCACGCCCCAGCCGCGCCACGTCATCACACCCTCGCTGTCGAGGACGTTGTTGACGTTGAGATTTACGGACCAACGGCGGGAGAACGTGTAGCCGGTGCCGAAATCGAATTGGTTGAAGCGGGGGAGGATAATCACGTTGGCGACGTTGCCGGCGCGCTCGCCCATGTGTTTCCACGAGAGGTTGGCGAAAAATTTGGGCGTCCGGTAGCTCAGCGTTTGATTGAGAATGAAGTCGGGATTGTTATCGGATTTTTTGCCGGTGAAATCGAGGTAGCTGTCGTCGTCGCGGCCGTTGACGCCGGCGACGAAGATTTTCCAGACGGTGTTCACCGAATATTGTTTCGTGAAGACGGACCGGAGGCGCCAGCGATCCGTGATTTTTAGTTCGGCTTCGAGCTCGAGGCCGTAGGACGTGACGGCGTTGTAGATCGGGTCGGGGTAGTAGGCGGTGACGCCGTCGGCTTCGATCGCCTGCGGGTTGCTGTTGACGTTATTGAGCTGGGTCCAGAACGGGGTGGCGGTGAGGGTGAGGTCCTTGCGTTTCCAGCGGTAGCCGAGCTCGGCCTGCATGATCGATTGGGGGCGGGGCTTCAGATTGTTGATACGAAACTGCGTCGTGTAGTTGCGGAAGAAACCGTAGTCGGGCGCCTTCTCGCCGTCGGCGAAGCGGACGTAGAACGAGTTTTCGTTATTGATCACGTAGTTGCCGGCCGAGGACCACGAGAAGCTGTGGACGTCTTTGTCGAAGTCCCACTTGCCGGTGGGATTGGGGCCGGTGAAACGGTTGTCGGCCATCGTGAACACATTACCGTCCGGACCGCCGTAGGTCGGGTCCCAATTACCGCGGGCGTTTTGCGTGCCGGTTTGGTTGAAGCCTTTGACGGCGTAGCGTTCGCCGCGGAACCCCCAGTCGAAGCTGAGGCGCTGGCTGAGTTCCCATTTGTGACCGAAGAAAATCGCGACCTGGCGCGCGAGGGCTTTGTCGCGCGTGTAGCCGACGCCGAGGGCGGTGAAGCCATCGGGATTGGTGAGGAGGACAGGCTTGCCTTCGAAACCGGCGATGGCGGTGAGGGCGGCGGCAGGCGTGCCGGCGGGGGCGTTCGCGGCGGTGGCGGGAATCCAGGTGAGGGCGAGCGGCTGCGGTTGCTCGACGAGCGGCGAAGCGGTGCGACCGCCGCTCGTCTGGCGGTCGGAGATGCCGGCATAGCCAAAATAGCTGCCGGCAGTGAACGAGTGGCTGCGCCATTTTTTGGTGATGGAAACATTCTCCATGATTTCGTTGACGTGTTCGTTGGCGACGCGGCCGGTGTTGGTCCAAAGCGCGTTCGGGAGGATCTGGTTGTTGGGGAGATTCGAGAAGCGCAGGACGAGTCCGGGATTGGAGAGCGCGTTGGCGGCGACGGTGAAGGCGCCGTTGGAGGTGACCTCGGCGAGGACGGCGCCGGTCGAGCGATCGGTGAAACGGTAGAGGCCGGCGGGGATGCGGCCGTTTTGGCCGCCGCCGCTGAACTGGATCGCCATCGTGCTGTAGAAGTTCGGCCAATCAATCGAGCGCGGGGTGATGCCGGAGCTAGAATTCCAGTCGGCCCAATTGCGTGAGAATTTCACGTTGTGGTTGACGGACCAGCCGTCGCCGAACTCGTGTTTCCACTCGGCGCCGAGGTAGCGCTGGCGTGAGCGAACGGCGTCGGTGGTGTCGAAGGTGGAGAACTGGGTGTCGGATTCGCGCGGGTATTGGAACGACGCTTTGGGCAGTAGATTGGTGCTGTAGCGGCTGAGGCCGGGGTATTGTTTGGGGTCCTCGGGATTGCGCGCGAGGAGGTATTCATACCAGTGGTTTCGGTCGTCGAGGAATTTGCCGTAGAGTTTGATCGAGCCGTGGCCGTAGTCTTTGAAGAGGTTGCCGCGGAGATTGAAGCCGTCGTTCATCGGCCAACCGGAGGGTGGGCGGTGCCCCTCGGCGTAGCGGTAGAAACCGCCGACGTTGTAGACCCAGCCCTTGGTGCCGAGGGCGCCGGGGAGAGGGCCGCCCACGGTGAGATCGCTGCGGTATTGTGGGGAGCCCTGGCCTTCGAGACCGAGGCGGGTGCGGATTTCGCCACCGAAGCGGTCGGGGCCGTGGCGCGAGATGTAGTTGAAGGCGCCGCCGGGAGAATTGGAGGACGTGATGGACGCGCTGCCCCCGCGGACGGCCTCGACGCGTTGGAGCGTGGCGTCGGGGCGGTTGAAGTAGCCGGCGCCGTAATTGCCGAAACTGGCGTTGGTGATCGGCAGGCCGTCCTCCTGCATGGAGACGTAGTAGGTGCCGGTGGCACCATCGGAGCTATCGGCGGAGATGCCGCGCGAGTAGACCATGCCGCGAATCTCGCCGAGGGAAGAGTTCACAAAAACGCCCGCGACGTTGAGGAGCATGTCGTCGGCGCTGATCGAGACCTGTTCGGACAGCATGTCGGCGTTGAGCGCGGTGATGGCGGTCGTGGCCTTGCGGGCCTCGGTGGCGTTGAAGACGCCGGTGACGACGAACTGATCGAGCTTCACGGCGTCGGCGGCCTCGGCGGACGAGGGTGCTTTGGTGGCGCTGACGGACGGAGCGGGGGCGGTTTGGGCGGTGGCGGCGGACGGGACGGCGAGGGCGAGGAGGAGGGAAAGTGAAGGTGAAAGGGAAAGGGAAAGTGAAAGGGGGAGAGTGGGGGCTTTCATGGGGTGGGTGGGTTTGGGACCGGGGGCTGGAAAGTCGCCGCTCCGTTTTTAGAAGCGGCCGTTGACGCCGAAGGTGAGGCTCGTGCCGTTGAGAATGGTGCTCTGCATTTGGGAACGGACGCCGCGGTAGAGGGACTGGGGCTCGTTGGTGAGATTGGCGGCGTCGAGCGTGAGCTGAAGGTTTGGGCGAACCTGATACGAGACGCCGGCGTTTACAGTGGCGTACTGGAAGCGGTAGAGGTTGCGGCCGGGCGTGGCGGCGGTGAACGCGGTGATGTAGCTGCCGGTGAAATTATAGAGGAGGCGCGTGCTGAATTTACGGTAGCGCCACGAGAGGGTGGCGTTGCCGGTGCGCGGGATGAAGCCGGGAACCTCGTTGGTGCTGCGCGAGGTGGTGCCGCCAAAATTTCCGTTCGTGCGGATGAGCGTGTAGTTGGCAGAGGCGCCGAAGCCCTTGAGGAGACCGGGAAGAAACGTGAACTGCTGCTGGTAGTTGAATTCCCAGCCGGAGACTTTGGCGGTGCCGGCGTTGGAGGAGGTGAGGCGGGTGAAGCCGGCGTATTCGCCGTTGAAGCCGTTATCGTTGCCGGTGGCGATGGTGCCGGCATTGGTGCCGGCGATGATGTAGTCGGTGATGGTTTTATTGAACCAGCCAAGGGAAAGGGTGCCGACCGGCTCGAAGTAATATTCGAGGGTGGCATCCCAGGTGGCGGCGTTCTGTGGGAGCAGGCTCGGGTTGTTGACGGTAAGGGTTTGGTTGGTCTCGGAGATGGTTTCGTTGGGGAGGGCGTTGTTCAGCGGTGGGCGGCCGAAGCTCGTGGACCAACTGAGGCGGGCTTTGAGATTGGAGGTGAGATCGTGCGTGAGGTGGGCGCTGGGGAACGATTTGGTGTAGCTGCCGCTGAGGTTGCGCTGCGTGCCGGCGTAGTCGCGGGTGGCGGAGCCGACGGGATCGGCGGTTTGCTGGGCGACGGTGCTGCCGGTGCGGGCGCGCACCCAGCCCCAGCTCGACGTCTCGGTGCGCTCGGTGCGGACGCCGGCGATGAGGCCGGTGCGGCCGACGCGGCCCGACGCCATCGCGTAGCCGGCGGTGACGTTCTCGGTGACGGCGCGGTTGGCGGTATATTTGTTTTGCTCGTTGAAATATCGGTCCTCGGTCCAGAGCGCCGGCGTGATCGGCTGGCGGTCGGCGAAGAACTGGACGGGCTCCCACTGCGGAAGGCGGCGGCCGGTCTTCACGGAATCGAACGTGATGATCGTGGGATCGGAGGGCAGCGCGGTGGTGCCGGCGTAGTTCCAACGGCGGGCGACGCTTTCGGCGCTCGCGTAGTGCTGACGCCAGACCGCGCCGGACTTGAGGGAAAGCGGGAACGAAACCGGTAGCGTGTAGCGGGCGTTGGCGCGGGCCTCTTTGATTTGGTCGTCGTTTTGGAGGATGGAGTTGTTGTAGGTGGTGGGCCGGTAGTTGGCGGCGTTGTTAAAATCGGGCCCCTCGGTCTGGGTGAAACGCGGGTAGAGATCGGAGTCGGTGCGATCGAGGCGCCAGCCGACGGCAGTGATGCGGTTGACTAAAATGCCGCCGCGGCCGCCGCCGCCGCCGTTGATATTGGACTGCGTGTAGAGGGCGTTGTAATCGAGTTGGAGGGCACCGAAGACGTGTTCGGCGCCGACGTCGAGGCGGCGCATGCGGTTGGCGAAATTGCCGGGGCCGGTGGTGGTCTGCTCGATGGTGGAGCCGGCGGCGGCGCGGACCTGGGTGATGCGATCGGTGTAGCCGGGCAAAATGCCGGCGGTGGCGTTCGTGCCGGTGACAGGGAGCGCGGGATTGAAGACGGCCTGGGTCGTGAAGGCGCGCGTGTCGTATTGGCGGCGGAAGGTCTCCACGGCGTCGCTCGCGACCGTGTTGATCGAGAGCTTGGTGGAGGGAGAGAGGCGGTAGTCGGCCTTGAGGCTGATGCTGGCCTGCTTGCGGAGGTTGTAATTATCCCAGGTGCGGTAGTCCCAGAGGTAGGCGGGCTGGGCGGTGGTGTTTTCAAAATCGCGTGTGGTGCGGAAACCGCCGACGGCATTTTCAGAGTAGAACACGTTGAGCGAGAGACCGAGGTTACGCTCGCCGCCGAAGACATCGAGGAGCTCCTGCCAGCCGACGTTGAAGAGCGGATGCGCGCGGTGGTTTTCGCGGGTGGGCGTCTGCTCGGTGAACGACGGAGCGTAGCGGACGCCGGCGCTGTAGGTGATGCGGCGGCGCTCCTTCATGCTGAGCGGTGAGCGGCTCTTGA
>CANIJN010000161.1 GCA_947467625.1 Opitutia bacterium
CCGCGAGCGCCAGCGAGTGGACCGATCACCACTCGCTGGCGCTCACGGCTACCGAAAAGTCCAGAGTTCAAAGGACGTTGGTATCAATCTGCGATTCCTTCCTCCCGCTCCCCCTCACTCCACTCTCGTCGCGTTGAAACAACTCGCCCTCCAGCTCTACCGCTTCGCCGTCGTCGCCACGATCGCCTGGCTCATCCGCGACGTCGCGGTGCGCCAGCGTATCCAAGGCGATTCCCCCGTCACCGCCGCCGAAGTAGTCTCCCTCATCCCCACTGCCGCCTCGCTCCGCCCCGACGATTCCGCGCGCGACGGCCTCTTCGTCCTCGATCGCACAGGCCGCGAACTCGGCTACGTCGTCCGCACCCAACCGACCTGCCGCGACATCCTCGGCTACGCCGGGACCACCGACGCCCTCGTCGTCTTGGACCCCGATTGGAAAATTATCGGATTAAAAATCCACGCGTCCGAAGATACCGAGAGCTACGTCCGCGACATCACGCTCGACCGCCGCTTTCTGAAAAAATGGAACGGTCTCAGTTGGGACTCCGCCGCCAATCTCGATCTGAAAGCTGCCGGCATCGAAGGCGTCTCCGGTGCCACGATGACGAGCATGGCCATCGCCCAAAGCGTAAAAGCCCGCCTCAAGCTCAGCCGCGACGAGATCGCCGCGGCTACCCCACTCCGCTTCGCGTGGCGAGACTACGCCCTGCTCGTCGTCCTCGCCGCCGCCGCCCTCATGGCCTTCGGCCCGACGTCCTTCCGCCACCGCTGGAAACGCCCTTACCAATTCGCCCTCATCCTTTACGTCGGCCTCATCGCCGGAGATCTCCTCGCGCAAAAACTGTTCGTCGGCTGGTCCCGTTCCGGCATCCCGTGGACCACTGCGCCCGGGCTCGTTTTCCTCGCCGCCGCCGCCCTCGTGGTCCCGTTCACCACGGGAAAACCGCTCTACTGCCACCAGATTTGCCCGCACGGTGCCGCGCAAGAACTCATCAGCCACTTTCGCCCCGCTCGCTTTCAAATCACGCTCTCCGGCCCGGTCATTCGCGGCCTTGAAAATTTCCCCTTCGCCTTGCTGGTCCTCACGCTACTCGTCGCGCTCACGGCCCTCCCGCTCGACCTCGCCGGCCTCGAACCCTTCGCCGCCTACATTCTACGTTCCGCCGGCCTGGCGACACTCACCGTCGCCGCCGTCGGCCTGATCGCTGCGTTCTTCGTCCCCCAAGCCTACTGCCGCTTCGGCTGCCCTACCGGTGCTCTCCTCAACTTCGTCCGCGCGCGCGGTGCCGCTGACCGCTTCTCCCGCCGGGACGCGGTCGCCCTCGTCCTCGTCGGTCTCGCCGCCCTGCTCAATTGGAAATATCTCGCCGTCATCCTGTGGATGAAAGGCCTGCCATGATCGCCCAGCCGGGCTCCGCACGGACGGGCGGCGCTGACCGAAGCCCGTCCGCCGTCCGCCAAACAGACCTCGGCCAGCGCCGCTCCTCCCCCTCCCCGCTCATTGGGCTCCTGGTTCTGACCGTCATCACCGCCGCGGGCTCCGCCGCCGAGCCGATCGCCCTCTCCGGCCGCGCCATGGGGACCACGTGGTCAGTGAAATTTTTCCAACCCCCGCCACCCTCCCCTGCGCTCGACCCCACGCTCGTCACGGCCCGCGTCGCCGCGACCCTCGAACACCTCGAATCAGTTTTCTCCACCTACCGCTCCGCCTCCGAACTTTCCCGCTTCAACACCGCGACCTCGACGGACTGGTCCCCCGTCTCACCCGAGCTCGCCCGCGTCGCCTGGGAATCCCGCCGTATCAGCGAGCTCACGACAGGAGCCTTCGACGCCACCGTCGATCCCCTCGTGCGCCTGTGGGGATTCGGGCCGCAGCGCCGCATCACGATCGTTCCCACGGACCCCGAAATCAACGCGGCGCGCGCCTTCGTCGGTTACCAGCGCCTCGAAGTCCGGCTCTCACCGCCCGCACTCCGCAAAGCCATCCCCGAACTTTCGGCCGACTTTTCCTCCTTGGCCAAGGGCTTTGCGGCCGACGCGCTCAGCGAGCTGCTCACCGCACTCGGCGCGACCGACCATCTTGCCCAAATCGGCGGCGATCTCAAAACGTCCGGCGCGCGCCCCTGGCGCACCGCGATCGAGCAGCCTTCCTCTCCCGACCTCGCTGGTCACACCGCCGCTCTCGCTCCCGCCCTTGCGCGGATCATTTCCCTCACCGGCAGCGCCCTGTCCACTTCGGGGAACGCCCACAATTTCACGACGATCGCCGGCCGCCGCTACGGTCACATCATCGACCCGCGCACCGGTCACCCCATCGCCAACGCGCTTGCTTCCGTGAGTGTGATTCACGCGGCCTGCGCCACATCGAGCGCTCTCGCCACCGCGCTTTGCGTCCTCGGCCCCGACGCTGGCTGGGCGCTCGCTATCCGCGAACACCTCGCGTGCCTATTCATCCTCCGCGAGGGCAGCGTACTCACCCACCGCGAGACCCCCGAATTCGCACGGCTCGCGCCGATGCGCGCCGTTGCACCGGCCCTTCCGTAGTGACGCGATGGCTTCAGTGAGTCCGTTCACCGGCCATGGCCGAACCGGGGGGAACGCAATGCGCCGAGGACGTCGAGGGGGATGCCACCGCCGCGAACCCGGACCCCGTTGGGATGGACTTCTCGCATTCGCGCTGGAGCGTGCGAGCCCTGATCGCCCCACGGTGCGCGTCACCAGCGTACGGTCGACCGCACCTCGCAAGGCCGGCCCCTTTTGGCTCGGCCCTGTGCATCAGGCCTTGGTTTCATTTACGGGCGAATTTTCCGAGATTCGGGGTATCCGATAACCACAGATTCCCCCGCACCTGACCGCGAATCTAGGCCGGTCCGTCGGTTAGCTCCACGTGCTGGCCCGTCTCCAGCTTGAGCGCATCGATAAAATTCTTCACGGGAGCGGAGGTGTCATTTTTCCACCACACCGCCCTGATCTGATATTTGGGGTCGCTTTTGCTCACCTCAATGGGGCGATCCACGATCCCCGGTGGGGGCGGCACCTTGTACAATTTCGGCCCCGTCGTCACACCCTGATTGCAGATCATGAATGCGTACATGCTCTCGAAGCTATTCACCGGCTTTATTTTAGCCGGCTTGAGGGCGTGCTTTTTAAAGATCGCCTTCACGAATGCCGCATGACGCCCAAGGGCCACACCATCTGACAGACACAGCATAGTATCCTCGGCCAGCTCAGAGATCTTGATACTCTTTTTTGCCGCGAGGGGATGAAACCTGGAAAGGAGCACAATCGGCTCTCGCTCGAAGATAATGTGGTGTTCCAGATGGGGAATCGCTGGGTCTCCTGCCTGGTTAATCGTAAACGCAATCTGGATCTGCTTGTTTTCAAGTTGAGCGATCTGCTCGTCGGGACCGATCTCCTTGAGGGAAACCTCTACGTGCGGATACGTTTGCGCGAAGCGCGAGAGCGTGGCGGGTAAAAACTCGCCACTCATCGGCCCTAAGACGCCGAGCGCCAACTTGCCCGCATGGCCGCCGACCGCCCCGCGGACCGCTACGACCGCCTCGTTGGCCTTGGTCAGCACCGCCTCGGCCTGCTCCAGAAACACCACCCCGGCGCTCGTGAGTTTCACCTTCTTGGTGTTACGATCAAAGAGACGCGCCGCCAGTTCGTACTCCAAATCCTTCATCTGCTTACTCAACGAGGGGCTCGCGACGCGCAAAATCTCCGCCGCGCGTCGGAAATTCAATTCCTTTGCGAGGACCACAAAGTATCTGAGATGCCTAAGTTCCATGGCTGTAGTTAGTTTCGTGAAATTGGGTGGAGCTCACATTCTGGGCCGAATATTTCACACCTCAGCGTGTTCAACGTTCCCATTGTGCGTGTGAAACATCCGAGCCAAGGCCTACCTCGGCAAATCCTAGACATTCTGTGTTAAAATTAAGCCGCGACATTCTGAACAACGAAGGTGCGACGGCGGGTTGGGTCAAGTGCCACTGTTAGCTTAAAGCTCTCACAGTGCGACCAACGAAGTCATTCTCCCTGCGGCATCGCCGTGCTATGCTACAGGCGTCTCCGCTGAGCCAGTCCGCTCGGTGGATCTCTCACCTTTGCTCCCTTTCAATTCATCGCCTCATCGGGCCCGGCTTCGCTTTGGGTCGCGCTTCGATCTCACCGCCGTTCTCGCGGCCGGGGTCGATCGGTGGCGTGCTGGGCTTTGGCCGGCAGGCACGCAGAGCCGTCCTCGGTTCTCGCTGAAATATGGGGTGGGATTCGTCGGCGCGCTGGCCCTCTCAGGTGTTGAGCTGTCTGCCGCTGTCACGATCGACGACACCTTTACCATGCTGGCCGGCACGGCCGGCGACAATGGCTCGACGGATGGCACCGGCAGCGCGGGATACTTTGATGCCCGGAGCTTTCCCGTCGGCGGGGTCACCTTGACTAAGATCGGAGTGCAAGATGCCTGGGTGGCGAAGCTGGACTCGACCCCTACGGCGGTCTGGGCCAAGAATTTTGGCGGTAGCGGAGCCAGAACCCAAGGCTCCGGCATTTCGGTCGATCCTGTCGGTAAGGTCTATTTAGGGGAATTTTTCAGTTCGGCCAATCTGAAGGCCCCGGCGCTGACAAAGCAGCGCTGCGAAGCGTTGCTCGGGCTTCCTGCGTCCCACCCATGAAACATCTGTTTAAAACCAGGTTGACCTTACCGCCCTTGACCGGCGCCACGGTGCGCGGGGGGCTGGGGTTGCTGGCGCTGCTGGCCGGCGAGCTGCGTGGCCAGACGGGCAGTGCGCCGGTGGGGGTGATGTCGTACGCGGCGGCGGAATATTCCACGATCAGTCTGGGCGTGCCGCTGCTGCGGCCGGCGGTGTTGACCGGCAAGGTCAGTGCGGTGACGGGCGCGAAAGTGACCCTGACCGTGCCTGCGGCGGGCTCGGTGCTGCCCTTGGTGGCGGGGGAAGCGTATTTTCTCGAAGTGATCGGCAACGTGGATGGGGTGACGACGACGCTCGTGGGGCAGCGGTTTGAAGTGGACGAGGCCGGGACGCTGGCCGACGCGGGCGGTGCGCTCAGCGTGGATACGACGTCGCCGCATAACACCGCGGCGGCGAGCACGCTGGCCGGTTTGGTCAATTACCGGGTGTCCGTGCGCCCCCATTGGACGCTGGCGGCGTTGCTGGGCACCGGTGCCAGGGCGAAGGTCAACGCGGCGGTTTCCGCCGCGAGTGCGGACCAGGTGTTGGCGTGGAATGGGGTGGGTTTTTCGGTGTACTACGTGCGCAGTGGGGAAGTGCCGCAGTGGCGCAACACGGCGACCGGTGCCGCGAGCCAAGACGGGGCGATTTTGCCGCCCGGGGTGGGGCTCTTTTTGCGCCGGCAGGCCGGGGCGCTGGCGTTCGCGGTGCCCGGTGAAGTGCGGACGAATGCGTTTGTACGGCCGCCGTTTACTGGTTCGCAAATCATCGCCGGAGGCTTCCCGGTGGACGCGAGCCCGGCGGATTTGAAACTTGCGGCCAGTGCGGGGCTCACGGCGGGCACGGCTCCGAGCAATGCCGACCAGCTGCTGGCCTGGGACGCCACGGCCTTTAGCATCTACTATCTTCGTGCCGGTCAGGTCCCCCAATGGCGCAATGTCGCGACCGGATTGCTCGACTACTCGACCACGGCGATTTTGCCGGCCCGCGGGGCCAGTTTGCTGCTGCTGCGGGCGCCGGTGGCGGGCGCGGTGTTGCCGCAGATGGCCCCCTTCAGTCTTTAATACCATGCGCGCACTTTTTCTCTGGGGCGCCTTGAGCGCGGTCGGCGTCGGAGTCCTGTCGGCCCACCAGACGGTGGTGGTGACGAGTGCGGCCGGGGCCGGTGGGATGGGGCGCTTCGCCGACGGCAGAGCCTGGCCGACGACGGGGGGATTTGCCTTTGAGGTCGGGTACTTTGCGGCGGGCTTTGATCCGGCAAAAGAGGCCCGGGCGAGTTGGGCCGGGGCGTGGACGGCGCTGCGGCCGAGCGGGGAGAGCGGGACGGTGGACACGTGGTTTCGCGACGGCCCCAGCGAGCTGTTCTCGATTGCCGGGACGACCGGAGGGTCCGCTCCGCTGGCCGGGGGCGAGCAGCTGTATGTGTGGGGGGCGAATACGCGCCAGGCGCAGGCGGGGGCGGAGTGGATTTTGCTGACCAATCCGGCGTGGCGCACGGTGGCGGATGGGGGCGCGCGTTTGCCCGACCTGTTCGACACGACGGATGCGGGGACGGTCGCGGTGGTGGGAGAAGTCGCGCGCGCGGGCCGGGACCTGCAGTCGGCGCTCGCCTTCAACGGGGAGCTGCGTCTGGTCGGGCAGGCCGGAGATTTCGCTGTGAGGGCCGGCGAGCCGGCGACGCTGTCGGTCAAGGCCGCCGGTTCCGGGTTCGCTTACCAGTGGTATGCGGGAGCCCCGGGCGACACGAGCCAGCCGCTCGTCGGGGCGCGCCAGGCGACGTACACGTTGCCGGCCGTGGCGCGTTCGGGGACGTACTGGGCCCGGGTGTCCGACGGGTTGAAAAGTGTGGCGAGCGCGCCGATTACCGTGACGGCGACTGAGGTCGGCGCCGGGATTACGGCGACCCAGAGTTTTAGCGCCGGGGCCGGGCCGGGCGAGCCGGTGGAGATCCGCGCCGAGGTGAGCTTCGAGGGCGCGCCCAGCCGCGTCGATTTTGCAGCGCTGCTGCCGCCGGGCTGGCAGTTGGTGGGCAGCGAGAGTGCGAATGCGGAGCGCCGGCCGGCGGCCGGCGCCACCGACCTGATCGAATGGTCGTGGGCGGAGGCTCCGGCGAGTCCGGTGCGCCTGCGTTATACGGTGCTGCCGCCCCCGAAGCTGAGCGCGGCTGCGGCCGTGACCGCCCTCGTGACGTTGGAGCGCGGCGGGCTGACCGCCCGTCAGCTCGTTTATCCTGAGCAGCTCCACTTGACGACTGCCGGCGATGCGCCGGTGGCCCCTTGAGCCGTCCGATTTTTCCCATGTTGCCTTCCGTATCTCAAATTTGGCGCGGCCTCGCTCTCGGTCTGCTGGCCTCCCTGCTGCTGCCGGGCCTCGCCCGCGCGCAATGGGTCTCCGAGAACTACAGCGCGCCGCTGGGCTATAGCGCGATCTGGGTGGGGCTGGATCTGAGCCACACCACGATTGACGAGGCGCTCGCCGGCAAGACGACCATTACCGAAGTCTGGCGCTGGAATCCGCCGAGTGGCCCGCAGTTCGTCACCAATCCGGATACCCCCGTGCAGTCCGATACGAAGTGGAGCGTGTGGAAGCGCGGCCTGCCCTTGGAGTCCACCTTGTTTCAATTCACAGGCAACGCCGCCTATCTCATTAGAGTTGGTAGCGGGGCGACGGTGGCCTTCACCCTCAAGGGACGCCCGTTGCGGCCCGAATACAATTGGAACACCACCGGCGTCAATTTTGTGGGTTTCGCCATGGGTTCGACCGCGGCCACCTTTACGCAATTTCTTTCCTACGGTGCAGCCTTCGCCACCGATCCCACGGTGCTCGCTTATCCAGGCGGTGCTTTGAGCAACGTCACGCCGAAAAACCCCTCCCCCATCATTAACACGTCCGAGGTCGTGGCGCGCAATAAGGCCTACTGGGTCCAGGCCACGGCCTACACCCAATATTACGGCCCGCTGGAGGTCTCGACGGCCCAGCGCACGGGGCTCAATTACGGGCGCGACCTCGTCGCGCTTTCGGTGCGCCTCAAAAACGCCACGGTCCCGAGCAAGGCCCAGAACCTCACCGTCACGCTGGCCACCGTCGCCTCGGAGACGCCGGTCGCGATTCCGGCGGGCACCGCCACCATGGGCTCCGGCACCACGGCGGGCAAAGTCGCCTCCATTCTCGCCAACCAAAATACCGCGCTCAGCTACGCCACTCCGCCCACCGTGACGATCTCGGCGCCCGGGGCCGGCACCACCGCCACGGCCACCGCCACGCTCGACAGCACCGGCCGTATCGTCGGTTTCGTCGTCACGAATGCCGGTGCCGGCTACGGCACGGGCACCCCGACTGTCAGCGTCACCCCGACGATCACTGCGGCGGTGCCTTTGAGGATTCGGGGCGCGCTCAACCAGGAAACGAGTACCTATGCTTACACGGATTTGACGGCGGCCTCTCCCTTCACGCTGGTGCTCACTCCCGGACAGGAAACCGAGGTCACTGTCGTGGTGAACCGCGCCACGATGTCGGGGCCACCCGGCGCGCTTTATGGCAGCCTGCTGCGCATTACGGATTCCCTTAATTATTCGAAGATCGACCTCGGCGTGAGTGCTGTGGCGAGCGATTTCACCGGGATGTGGGCCGGTGCCGTGGCGCTTTCCCAGGTGGACCAGATTGTGGGCAACGCCGTGGCGCCGGCCCCGGGGTTGGCCCAGGCCACCGCGACCTTCGCGGCGGGAGCGGTCACGGGCGTGGCGGTGAATTCGTCGGCCGCCCAGTTTTCCAGTACGCCCACGGTGGTGTTCACCGGTGGCGGCGGCACCGGGGCGGCGGCTACCGCCGTGATCGAGAGGACCTTTCTCACCCGGGTGACGGTGACTGCGGGCGGCACCGGTTATACCTCGGCCCCCACGATTTCGTTCAGCGGCGGGGCCCTGGATCCCCGCGCGACGGCGGTCGCCTTTCCGATGCGGCTGCTCTTGCACAGCGCTGCCAATGGCAAGGTGAAACTCGTCCAGCAGGTTTACCTCGGCAGCGATGGTATCACCACCACGGCCGCCACGGAGGAGACGCTTTTCCCGGCCACGCTGAAGCCCACGAAGCGCCTCAGTGCAGCGCAGTTCCCGTCCGATTTTGTCGCCACCGGCACGGGCTCGCTCGCCCCCACCGGTACGCTCTCCTTCACCGTCCCGCTAGGTTATGATTCCGATTCGAATCCCTTTGTGCACCGATATCATCCGGACCACGACAATCTCGACCCGCTGTTCGGCACCAAACTGGCGGCTGGGAAGGAAAGCTGGACGGTGAACCGCGCCATTACGATGACCTTTGCGACCAGCCTGCCGGGGGTGACGGATCCGGCCTGGGGCGTCTCCATGCTGGGGGGCACGTATTCCGAGACGGTCACGGGCCTGCGGGCCACGCCGATCTCCACCGCGGGGACTTTTATTCTCTACCGCGTCGCCAATAGTGCGGCGCTGGTGACCGGCGCCAATAGTGGGGCGACCGGGGGCACGGTGGCCACCGTCGGTGCCTACAAGACGCATACATTCACGACGAGTGGGACCTTTACGCCGAGTGCGAGCGGCACGGTGGAGGTGTTGCTCGTCGGCGGCGGCGGTGGCGGCGGCCCGAGTCTCGGCGGCGGCGGCGGTGGCGGCGGGGTGATCGCGATACCCGCCGCGACGGTCTCTGCCGGGGTGCCTTATGCTGTCGTGGTGGGCGCCGGGGGCGCTTCGGGGACGAGCGGGCAGGCGAGCACGGTCTTCGGTGCCACTGCGGCCGGCGGGGGCACGAGCGCCGCGTACAATACTGGATCCGGTACCGTCGGAGGGAGCGGCGGTGGCGCCGCCGCCAACGAAGGGGTGCTCAATCAGGGTGGTGCGAGTGCGGGTAGCAGTCTCGGAGCGAACACGGGGACGATTTACGGCAACCGCGGTGGCCATATGACGACCGCGCGCTCAGGTTCAACCCGGGCGGCCGGGGGTGGCGGGGCCGGGGGTGCCGCGCTAGATACCAATCCGAATCTCACGGGTGATACCGGTCAAACCGGCGCTGGCTCAGGGGGTGTGGGTGTGCTCAATGCGATCCTCGGGACAAGTTATTATTGGGGCGGCGGTGGTGGTGGCGGAGCCTACACGGGCAATTTCGGCGGTTGGGGCGGTCTCGGCGGCGGCGGCGGCGGGGCGGGCAATGGCGGGGCGGGTACCGGCGGAGCGAGTGCGCTCAATGCCGGGGCAGCCGGTGGCTCGGCCTCGGGTGGAGCCGCGGGTGGCGCGGGCGGTGCCAATACCGGCGGCGGCGGCGGCGGCGGCAGTTGGTCTTCTCAACCCGGCGGGGCGGGCGGCTCCGGCATTGTGGTCATCCGCTACTTGTTGGACTAATTTTTTTCCCCCTTTTTTTTCACCTTTTCTCCCTGTTTTCCTCCTTATGAAATCGTCCCTCCGCTCCCTTCCGCTCGTGGTGCTCACGGCACTGCTCTTCGGTCCCGTTTCGTCTTTGCTCGCGCAGACCATCGGCGGCGCGCCCAACACCATCGACTACCAAGGCAAGGCCCTGGATGCTCAGGGGGCGGTGCTCGCTCCCAGCACTGCGGCCAACTACGAGATGACCTTCCGGATCTATGACGCGCAAGAGGGCGGCACGATCATCTGGGCGGAGAAACAGATCGTGACGGTTTTTAAGGGCCTGTTCTCCGTGCGTTTGGGCGAGGGTGCCACGATCGGGGAGGGCACCGTGCTCCAGACCAATCTCGCCGACGCCTTCAAGGCCGCGTCCCGCTTCCTCGGCGTGACCATCGCCATTTCCGGGCAGACCCCGGTGGAGATTTTGCCCCGGCTCGCGTTTCTCGCGACGCCTTTTGCGTATAGTGCCAATCGCAGCATTACCGCCGAGCGCCTCGTGCTCAACCCCAGCGACACCGCAGTCCCGTCAGCGGTCAACGCCAGCGCGCTCAGCTACGCCACCCAGACACTCAATAACGGTGACTATACCCTGAATGAAAATAATCACACCGTAGTGGGCAACGCGGCCTCGGGTACGGTTAATATTACGTTGCCCGCCGTCACCACGCGGCGCGAATACTCTATTGTTAAGACCGACACCTCACTTAACCTGGTCCAGGTGATGGCACCGAGCGGTGGTAAAATCTGGGGGGTTTCCCCCGTCAATTATGGCGGGTCCTTTACCACGACCCAGTACCCGGGCGGCGGCGATCGCATCAAGTTAAAGGTCCGAGGGGAGTCGATTACGATCCAGAACGTCTCCGGAAATGATTGGTGGGTCCTCAGCGATACGCGCGACAAGACCCCCGTGGGTACGATTATCGCGGTCGGTCAACTTTGGAATGGCGCGTGGCCGGCGGGCTATTATCTGTGCAACGGCGACGCCTACAGCCGCACCGACGTCAACGCGGCCGAGCTGTTCGCCGTGATCGGCACGAATTGGGGCGCACCCAATGCCACGCAATTTCAGGTGCCCGACCTGCGCGGAGTCTTTTTGCGCGGGGTGGATGCGGGCCGAGGCTACGATCCGGATCGCAACTCCCGGACTTCTTACACCCCCGGCTCAGCCTCCGGCGATGCGGCGGGCTCCTTTCAGCAGTCAGCTCTCGCCTCGCATACGCACACCTTTAATGGCTCCAGCACCACCACGTCATCGAATGGTGACCACAACCATGAGCGTAGCGACACCACGGTGGACGGGGGCTACTATACGGCGCAAGGAAAGTATGGCTTGGTGAGAAGAAGTGTGACCGGCGAAAACAACACGGCGACTGGCTTCGACACGGGCGGGTCCGGGGGCGAGCTCGATCTCAGAGACTATCCCATCGGCATCCCCACAGCCGGCGCGCATACGCATACGATCACCGCGACCGGCACGATCGCCAACACCGGTGCCGCCGAGACCCGACCGTCCAACATGAACGTGTATTATTTTATTAAGTACTAATGCTCCGGTCCACCCCGTATCTGACGCTGGCCCACCTCTTCGGATGAACTTACTATCCCGCACCGTCCTCGGGTGGTTATTGCTCGGTCTGTGCTCGGTGGCGGGCCTGCGCGCGCAGACTCCGCCCTCGCTCGAACTCGACGTGCGCAATATCTTGTCGTACCAGCCCGCGAGCGCTTGGCCGCCACCGCCACCCTCGCTCCAAGTCGATTCGCGCACGCCGAGCCCGCGCCAGTTCAAGGCGGGCACGATTCTGGGCGGCTGGCAGAGCGCCCGCACCTATCGCCGTGGCGTGACGATTACCAATCCCAGCTTTGAAACCCCCGCCCTCAGCCCGGGGAATTATACCGCTTACAGCCCGGCGGACACCGGTTGGGTGATGGCGTCTGCGGGTCTCAGCTACCAGTCCATTTGGTTTAGTCCGGCGGCCGTCGATGGCCAGCAGGGAGCTTATATTCAGAACGGCGGATCGATTTATCAAGACGTGTATTTGGCGGCGGGCACCTATAGCATCCGCTTTAAAGCCGTGGGCCGGCACCAAACGCTCGATAACGGGGTGCGCGTTTATCTGGGTTCGACGCTGATCGCTTCTTGGCCGGATACGGTCATCAGCCAGACGGAGTGGCGCGACTTTGCCACGGCCAACGCGACAGTCGCGACGGCCGGCACCTACCGCTTAAAGTTTGAAGGCTTCGGCAGCGCGGGCGACCGGACGACCGTGATCGATGCGATCGCCATGGAGTCGGTGGGGGCGCCGCCGAATGCCGCTCCCTTCGTCGCAGCGACCTCGACCGGAGTCACGCTGGCGAACAGCGGGACGGTCTTTGGTTTGGCCTCGGATGGACAACACATCTATGTGAAGAAGAGCGCTGCCGAGATCTGGGTGTACCGATTCGACGGCACGCGGGTGTCGGCCAATTCCGTCGCTAATCTCCCCTCGGATCAAAATGAAATAACGTGGGCGAAGGGTTATTTGTATGCGCGCAATGGCGGTACGCTCTATCGGATTTCGACCCAGGACTGGTCCAGCCTGCCGGTGAGCGGCGACAGCGAGGCTCCGCTGCTGAGCTCCAGTTCGTGGACGAATAACAATCTGATCTCCACGCCGGACGGCCGTCTTGGCACGGTGGGTGCCACCAGCGGCGGGCAATTCACGGTGCGGTTTTTCGCGCTGTCGGCCGATGGCCTGCGACTGACGAGGAGCCAGGACCACACCCTCTATGAAACGGCAACGTTTGATGAACACGGTTGGGCCACCGACGGCTCATATCTTTTTCGGATAAGCTACCCGGCCGCCTCCAACCCCTACAAAGCGTATTCGCTGGATACGGGGGCCGTCGTCACGACGGGCACGTGGAATCTAAGAACCCCGGGCACCGGGGTATCGCTGAATAATCCGACGTATCTTACCCGCGACCACCTGTCGGGCCGGTTTGTCATTGGTGAGTGGTCGGGCGATGGATCGAAGGTCATCGTAACGGCGCCGTCGGTGGGGGCGCCGGAACTGCTGGCGGGCAGCAGCAGCACGGTGGCCGGGGCGGCGTCTTTGCTCTACCCGAAAGGCTTCCCGAAGAATGGGGATGGCACGCCGAGGCCGGGGGAAG